>CANJRL010000087.1 GCA_947476675.1 Phycisphaerales bacterium | reverse complement strand
CCTCGGTCAGGAACCGCCCGGCGTTGTCGATCGCCGCGTCGGGGCTTGCCTGGTAACTCATGAACGGCATGTCCCCCATCACAAACCGCGATGGGGCGCCGCGCTTCACCGCCGCGGTCAGCGCCAGCGAGACAGCGAGCGGCATGTGGAGGGTCGAATCGAACCCGAGGATGACCTCCGCGGCTGTGTCCCCCACGAGCAGCACGTGCACGCCGGCGCGGTCGAGCCATCGGGCGGTGGTGGCGTCGTAGCAGGTCAGGCACGCGAAGGGCTCCCCTCGCGCGGCCATCCGGCGCAGCGTCCTGATCGTGATCGGATCCGATGCCGAACCCTGAGAAAGGGGCTGCGTCGTCACGGCCTCATTGTACGCCCCGTGACGCCGCCAACGCCGCGACGATCCGGCGCGCGGCTCGCGCCGGGTCCGCCTCCACCGAGTGCTCCCAGATCCGGAGCACCCGCCAGCCTCGGGCGCGCAGCGCGTGGGTCGACGCGCGGTCCCGGGCGCGGTTGCGCGCGATCTTGCGAAGCCAGTAGAGGCGGTTGCTTGCCGGGAGGCGGCAGTGCGCCGGGCACCCGTGCCAGAAGCAGCCGTCGACGAACACCGCGACGCGGGCCCGGCAGAACACGACGTCGGGTTTGCCGGGGAGCACGAGCGCGGTGGGGGAGTCGGCGCGCGTCGGGCGGGCGCCGAGGGCGCGCAGGGCCCGCAGGAGGGCGGTCTCGCACGAGGTGCCCCGGGAGCGCACGCGGCGCATCGTTTCGGACCGCTGCGCGATGGTGCGGTCGTCGGCCACGGCTCAGTCGATCAGGAGCAGGCGGCAGGCGTCGGGCTCGAAGACGTAGTCGATGCGCCGGAACAGCAGGCCGCCCCCGCGCGTCGAGTCGCCCGCGAGCAGTTCGGGCACCTCGAGCCGGAAGGCGCTCGGACCGATGGGCTGAGCCATCCGGTCGGGCGTCAGTTCCCCCAGGGGGAACTCCTGCACCAGCCTGAGGATGTCGTCGCGGTGCCTGCGGAAGAATCCGACGGCCTCCGCGGGGTCCTTCCCGCGCTTGCGGTACTCGCGCTTGGTCTGCTCCGCGACGACCTGGCCAAGCAGGAGGTCGTACTCCTCGTTCGCGAGCGTGGTGCGCAGGTGCAGGAGCATCTCGCGGGGGTTGCGCGAGACCAGGCGCGGCTTGTTGTCCGGGCCGTTGACGCGCAGCGTCGCGTCCAGATCCTCCGGGGTCGGGTAGTTGGCGGGGTTGTTGATCGCGTCGAACGCCGGCTTGCCGCCCGAGCCCCCGGCCAGCGGGGCGTCGACCTCCTCGCCCCCGACCGCGCCGGGTATCCCCCGGAGCGCCACGCGCCGGCTGACGACCCTGCGCTCCTCGCACCCGGCCGAGAGGGCGACGGCCAGCGCTCCCCACCACAGCGGCGACCGCGCCCGCCTCATGACGGCGCGCCCGCGGGCGCCGGCGCGCTGCGCGTGACCGGGTCGGGCGACCCGCGCCGCCACAGGTCGTGCACACGGAACTCCTCGCGCTGCGCGGGGAAGTCTGCCCGCGCATGGCAGCCGCGGCTCTCCTCGCGCCACCGCGCCGAGCGTGTGACCAGCGCGCCCGCGAGCAGCATGTTCTGCGTCTCCCAGCCCTGGCGGTCGTCGAAGATCTTGTCGAGGCTGTAGCGGGCCCAGAAGTCGAACATCTCGGCGACGTCGGCGAGTTTCGCCCCGGCGCGCTCCACGCCCACGTTCCGCCACATCACCGAGCGCAGCGACGACGCGACGTCGGCGAGGTCGAGCTCGCCCTGCTGGGACAGCGGGATGTCGGAGACGATCCGCACCGGGGCCTTCGGGGGCGCCACGCCCCAGCCGTTGGACGCGGTGCGCATCTCCGCCGCCGTCCGCCCCGCGATCTCCCCGAAGACGAGCCCTTCAAGAAGCGAGTTGCTCGCCAGGCGGTTGGCCCCGTGGAGCCCCGTGCACGCCGCCTCCCCCGCCGCGTAGAGCCCCGGGACATCGGTGCGCGCGGCATGGTCGGTCCACGCCCCTCCGATCATGTAGTGCGCCGCCGGCTGCACCGGGATCAGGTCCCGGCCCGGATCGAGGTTGAACGAGCGCAGCGTCTCGGTGATGCCCGGGAAGCGCTCCGCGAAGCCCCGGACGTGCCGCGCGTCGAGCCACACGTTCGACGATCCCTCGCGGGCCGCCTGCCGCATGATCGCCCGACTCACGATGTCGCGGGGCGCCAGTTCCGCCATCTCGTGCTCGCCCACCATGAATCGCCGGCCGGAGCGGTCCACCAGGTGCGCGCCCTCGCCCCGCACCGCCTCCGAGATCAGAGCGCGGGATGCGCCGGCGACGTACAGCGTCGTCGGGTGGAACTGCATGAACGCGGCGTCGGCGATCGAGGCGCCGGCGCGGTGGGCGCAGGCCAGCCCGTCCGCGGTCGCGACCCGGGGATTGGTGGTCTCGCGCCACAGCATCCCGGCGCCGCCGGCGCACAGGATCGTCGCCCCCGCCCAGATCACCTGCAGCCCGTGCCGCGGGTGGTGCGTCACCGCGCCGAGGCAGGGCGACCCGGGCTCGTCCCCGGCCGTCAGCAGGTCGAGGGCGAAGCAGCGATCGAAGACCCGCACGGGCTTCGCCGAGGCCACGCGCTCCCACAGGCACCGAACCAGTTCCTTCCCCGTCGCGTCTCCGAGGGCGTGCAGCACCCGGGCTGCGCTGTGCCCGCCTTCGAGCCCGACGGCGGGCCTTCCCCGCGCGTCAAGGTCGAGGCGGAGCCCCCAGCCGAGAAGCTCGTCCATCCGCGCGGGCCCGTGCTCGATCACCAGCCGCACCACCGGCTCGTCGCACAGCCCGGCGCCCGCGGTCATGGTGTCGCGCTCGTGGCTGGCGAAGGAATCCGCCGGGTCCGTGACCGACGCGACGCCCCCCTGAGCCCACGCAGAGTTCGACGAGCCCACATCGCCCTTGTTCAGCACGATCACCTCGCCGTGCGTTGCCGCGGCCAGCGCCGCCCGAAGGCCCGCGACCCCCGCGCCGATCACCATCGTGTCGGTGAAGATCTGCGGAAGCAGGCTGGCCCGGAAGGGGATGAGATACCTGCGCTGGTCGAACGAAGGGTGCATCGACGCGGCAAGTGTACGGGCGCCCCTCCGCGCCGGCCGCGACGGCCCTACCATCGCCCCCGTATGGCTGACGCCCGAGTCGACCCCGCCGGTTCCCGCCGACTCGCCCTGCAGGTCGTCACGCTCCCTCGCGACACCAACCCTCTCGGCACGATCTTCGGCGGCGTGATCCTCGGCTACATCGACCAGGCCGGCTACGTCGAGGCCCGGCGCCACGGCGCCCACCGGTGGGTCACCGCCTCCATCGACCGGGTCGACTTCAAGGCCCCTGTGCACCTGGGCGATATCGTCAGCCTGTTCACCCGCACCGACCGGGCCGGCACGTCCAGCGTCACCGTCCGCGTCGAGGTCGAGTCCGAGCGGTACCTCACCGGCGACAGGATCCCCGTGACCAGCGCCACGGTCACGATGGTCGCGGTGAACGCCGCCGGCAGGCCGATCCCGTTCTCCTCGGCGCCCACCATCATGATGGGCCCGGGGAGACCCGCCTCCGACGATTAGTCACGGTCACGCGGCGCGCTCCCCCCTCGCGTCGGCGAGGCGGGCCCGCTACCTTGCTTCCCGCGATGTCCGACGCCGCGTTTCTCAAAGCCGAGGAAGTCTCCCCCAAGCCCGGCGCCAAGCACGCGACGGTGGCCCTGATCGTCTGCAACTCCATCGGCCAGCGCGAGACCACCGTGCTGACCGCGGAACTCGTCGCCGCCGGCGACAGGACCAATTGGCGCCTCGCCCTGGATTTCTCCAACGTCGGCATGATCACCTCGGTCGGCATCGGCATGCTGGTCACCCTCCACAACAAGACAAAGGCCGCCAAGGGGTGCCTCGTGCTCTTCGGCATGCGCAAGGAACTCATGGAACTTCTGCGGCTCACCCGGCTGGACCGCATGTTCTCCTTCGCCGCCGACCGCGCGGCGGCGCTGGCGTCGATGCCGTGAGCGGCGCTCCCGGGCTGGCCGTGCTCATCTCGGGCGGCGGGCGGACGCTGCTCAACCTCGCCGACCGCATCGACGAGGGCGACCTCCCCGCGCGCATCTCCCTGGTCGTCGCCTCGCGCGAGTGCCCGGGGGCCGACCGCGCCCGCGCCCGCGGCCTGCCCGTGGTGATCGCCCCGGGCGATCTCCAGGCGCACGACCTGGACCGCTTCTGCCGCGACGCGGGCGCGGCCTTCGTCGCGCTCGCCGGGTACCTCCGCCTGCTCCGCATCCCCCCGGCCCTGCGTCACCGCGTGATCAACATCCACCCGGCGCTCCTGCCCTCCTTCGGCGGGCCCGGCATGTATGGAGAGCGCGTCCACCGCGCCGTCCTCAACGCCGGGTGCAAAGTGAGCGGCTGCACCGCGCATCTGTGCGACGACCGCTACGACGCCGGCCCCATCGTCGCCCAGGCCGCCTGCGAGGTGCTCGAGGGCGATACGCCGGCCTCGCTCGGCGCCCGGGTGTTCGACCTCGAGTGCCGCCTGTACCCCGGCGCCGTGAGGGCGCTGGTCGAGGGCCGCGTGGCGGTGGACGCGTCGGGCCTGGCGAGGATCGCGCCGCCCGCCCGGTGAGCCGGGCTCGACCGCATCGGGGCTAGACTGCCGCGCCGCTCTCCCCCGACATGCCCACCACCAAGCCGACCTTCGCTTCCGACTTCCGAACCTTCTTCCTGCGAGGGCTGGTGGTGCTCCTGCCCACCGTGCTCACGCTCTGGCTGCTGGTGGCGGCGTACCAGTTCGTCGAGAACAAGATCGCCCAACCGATCAACGCCGGCATCCGGCAGGCGGTGATCTTCGCTGCGCCCCGCGTGCTCGCGAGCGACCGGATGCCTCGCTGGTTCGCGGTGACCGACGAGCAGGTGTCCGAGGCCCGCCGCGAGCGCGAGCGGCTCGGGCAACTCGTCCCCTCCGACGCCGCCCTGCGCGACCACATCCGCGACACCAACTTCCGCGAGTGGTGGGAGGCGCGCTGGCGCTTCCGGGTCATCGGGCTGGTCGTCGCGGTGATCCTGTTCTATGTCGCCGGCGTCGCGCTCGGGGGTTTTTTGGGCCGGCGGCTCTACGCCCGCTTCGAGCGGTCGCTCACCCGCATCCCCATCTTCAAGCAGATCTACCCCAGCGTGAAGCAGGTGGTCGACTTCGTCTTCGGCCAGCGCCAGCTCGCGTTCAACCGCGTCGTGCTCGTCGAGTACCCGCGCCGCGGCATGTGGGCGGTCGGGCTGGTCACCGGCCCGAGCATCCGAGGCGCCGACGCGATCATCGGCTCCGAGTCGATCACCGTGTTCATCCCCTCCAGCCCCACCCCCTTCACGGGCTACACCGTCAACGTCCCGAGGCAGGACGTTCGCGACGTGCAGATCTCGATCGACGAGGCGATGAAGTACCTCGTCTCCGGAGGGGTGCTCTCCGCCACCGGCGACCGCCCGACCATCAGCGCCGCCGGCCGGGCCGCGACGACGCCCGGATCGGGCGAGCCAATCGCGTCGGTCCCCGGCGCCCAGTCCTCCGCGGCGCAAGCGGGGGCCCGGCAGATCGCACAAGCCGCCGACAACGCCTCGGAAACCTCCGGCCCGGGCTTGGCAAACGCGGCCCGGGGGGCGAAGATGGACCGGTGAGTCCGCGGATCGGCGCCCGCCGCCGCCGCCCGGTCTCCCGGGTCTCCCCCCGATCCCCCGCCCTCCGAGGAGCCTCGATGCGCATCGACGTGACCGGCAAACACGTGGACCTGACCCCTCCCATGGTTGCCTACGCCCAGACCAAGTGCGAGAAGATCACCAAGTTCTTCGACGGGCTCCAGCAGATCCGCTGCGTCCTCGACAAGGGGAGCAACCACCACGCGCAGGCCGAGTACACCGTCGAGATCATCGCCGACGTGGTCGGGCATGACGACTTCATCGCCAACAGCCGGGGGCACGACATCTACGCCTGCATCGACGAAGCCTCGGACAAGGTCGGGCGCAGCCTGCGCGAGTTCAAGGAACGCCTGCGCGAGAAGCGCTGACCCGCCGCAGGAGTGAACCCCATGATGCTCAGCGAGATCGTCGCCCCCGGCGCGATCATCACCGGCCTTGCCAGCCAGCAGCGCGACGAGGTCGTCGCGGAACTCATCGACGCCCTGGTCGAGGCGGGAGCCGTTCCCAGGGGGCTGCGCGACGCCATGACCGCCTCGGTCCTCGAGCGCGAGCGCCGCGGCTCGACGGGCTTCGGCAAGGGCGTCGCCGTCCCCCACGTCAAGCACGCCGAGGCCCGCGCCGTCCGCCTCGCCATCGGCCTGAGCCAGGCCGGGGTCGATTTCAACGCCCTCGACAAGCAGCCGGTCTACTCCGTCTTCCTGCTCGTCAGCCCCGCCGACCGGCCGGAAGACCACCTCAAGGCGATGGAGGTCATCTTCAAGCACCTCAGCGTCGACACCTTCCGCCGGTTCCTGCGCCAGGCCGCCACGCCCGAGGCGGTCATCGACCTCCTGCGCGAGGCCGACGCCCAGCAGACCGCCGGCTGACGCGCCCGCGGCACACCCTCCCCCTCAGGCCCAGCGCCGCCCATGCCCGATCGCCACGCCATCACGGTGACCATCCAGAACCGCCTGGGCCTGCACGCCCGCCCCGCGATGAACTTCGTCGACGTCGCCGTCGGCTTCAAGTGCGAGGTCACCGTCAAGCGGGGCGATCAGGAGGTCGACGGCAAGTCGATCATGCAGATGATGATGCTCGCGGCCACCAAGGGCACGACGCTCGACATCATCTGCCGGGGCGAGGACGCCGAGCGCGCCATGCAGGCGCTCAAGGAACTCGTCGACTCCAGGTTCGGCGAGGAGTGACCCCACGCCCGTCGTCAGGCCCCGGCGGCCTGGGCGCTCGAATCCAGTTCCTTCGCGTCCACCCGCTCGATCCGCGCCCCCAGCGCGTTCAGCGTCGCCTCCATCCGCTCGTACCCCCGGTCGAGGTGGTACACGCGGTGCACGTTCGTCACCCCGTCGGCGGCAAGCCCCGCCAGCACCAGGCACGCCGAGGCGCGCAGATCGCTGGCCATCACCGGCGCTCCCACCAGGCGGCTCACGCCCGTCACGACCGCGGTCGGGCCCTGCCGGAAGATCGACGCGCCCATGCGCGAGAGCTCCGCGACGTGCAGGAACCGCTCCGGGAAGATCTTCTCGGTGACCACGCTGTTGCCGTCGGCCAGGCACAGCAGGGCCATCATCGGCGCCTGGAGATCCGTCGGGAACCCGGGGTGGGGCTGGGTGGTGACGTGGGCCGGGCGGATCCGCGCGCCGGCCCACACCTCGCAGGTGGCGCGGAGCGGGTCGCCCGCGTCCGTCACCTCGAGCCTCACGCCGACCTCATGGAGCCGGTCGGTGAACGCGAGCAGCGCGTCGATCGGGCAGTTCTCCAGCGTGAGACGCCCTCCCGTGATCGCCGCCGCGACCATGTACGTCCCGGCCTCGATGCGGTCGGGCATCACGTGATGCTCCGCGCCCCCGAGCGCCTCCACTCCCTCGATCACGATGCGCGGCGTGCCCGCCCCCCTGACCCTCGCCCCCATCGCGTTGAGCAGCACCGCGAGGTCGGCGATCTCCGGCTCGCACGCCGCCGCTTCGATGATCGTCCGACCCTGGGCCAGCGTCGCGGCCGACATCACGTTGGCCGTGCCCAGCACCGTCGAGCCCGAGGGGCCGGAGAGGAAGATGGTCGCCCCGCGGAGCCGGCGGCGTCCCGAACGGTCCTTGGGCGCTCGCGCCACGATGTCGCCCGATTCCAGCGTGAGTTCGGCGCCCATCGCCTCCAACCCCCTCAGGTGCAGGTCCACCGGGCGCTGGCCGATGGCGCACCCCCCGGGCAAGGCGATCCGCGCCTCCCCGCGCTTGGCGACGAGGGGCCCCAGGGCCGAGATGCTGGCCCGCATCGTCTTGACGATCTCGTAGCGCGCGTGGCTGACCGCCTCGCCGGTCGGCTGGGCTGTCAGCGTCGCCGGGCCCAGGTGGGCGAAGGCTTCATCGCCGACCGACGCCCCGGTGTCGACCCCAAGTTCCGCGAGCAGGCGCTGCATGTTCGCGATGTCGGCCAGCCGCGGCACGCCGCGCAGCGTCACCGGCTGGTCCGTGAGCAGCGTCGCCGCCATCAGCGGCAGGCAGGCGTTCTTGGAGCCGTTGACGCGGAGCCGGCCTTTGATCGGCCGCCCGCCCTCGATGACAAACGCATCCATGCCGGTCCGTCCTCCTCGCCAAGCGCGCTCCGCCGGCGGGCGCGCGCATCCATGCGGTGCGCGCCGGCATCCGCCTTCTATCGGTCCGCGCGGCGCGCCCGCCTGCAATCGCGCGCCGGGATCACTTCCGCGCCGCCGCCGGCCTGGGCGCGGGATTCTCCGGCGTCGCGCCGGGCTCCGGCCGAGCCACCGGCAGGCCCGAGACTTCCCACGCCTTGAATCCGTCCTCGAACCACCGCACATCGTCATATTTGGCCTGGATCAGCCGCTTGGCCGTCGAGCGCTCGATGGTCGGTCCGGGCGTCTGCCCGTACACGATGATCGTCTTGTACCGGTCCAGCGCCGGATCCCGCTCCTTGGCGTCGATGGTGTCGAGCCGGATGTTCCGCGCCCCCGGGATGTGGCCCGCGCCGAAGGCCTTGGCAGGCCGGGCATCGATGATCAGGACGTCCTTGTCCCGTGCCGAAACCACCTTGGAGAACTCCGCCATCGAGATCGAGACCTTCAGCACGTCGCGGTCGTCCGTCTTGTTCGAGCAGCCCGGGACCACCGCCGCGGACAGCCCCACGACGCCGACCCGGAGGGTGAGAAGCAACCGTTGTGGAACCATGGTCCTACCATATCGAGGAGGGGCCGCCGGTTTCTGCAGGCGGCGGCCCCCGCCAAAGCATGCACATCGCCCACCTTGCCGCTGCCGTTTCTCTCGCCGCCACCGGAGCCGCGATGGCCGCCGACGCGCCGGTCCGCGCCACGCTGGTTCTTGATCGCCCCCTGAGCGCTCCGGGCGACACCGCCACGCTGGGGGTCTCGTTCGACATCGAGCCGGGCTGGAACCTGTATTGGGTCAACCCCGGCGAATCCGGTGCGCCCCCCAAGGTCTCTTTCACCCTGCCTCCGGGGGTCATCGCGGGCGAGATCCAGTGGCCCCGCCCGGAGCGGAAGGTGCTGCCCGGAGACATCCTCGACTACATCTACACCCGCCGGGTGACGCTGATCGTCCCGCTCAAGGCCGGCCCGAACTACGACGCCGCCCTCCGCGGCGCCCTCGAGGCCGACCTGTGGTGGCTGATGTGCGATAAGGAGAAGTGCGTCCCGGGCGAGGCCAAGGCGACGCTCGGCCTGACCTCAGCAAGTCCGTCCCCGGACGCCGCCGAGCGCCTTGGCGAGGCCTCCGCCCGTCTTCCGGTGGTCGCGGCCCCGGGGGTTCTCTCCCTCTCCTGGGAGGGCTCGACGCTGGTCATCCGGTCTGCGGGGGCCGAGTCGATGACGTTCTTTCCGAAGCCCGAGACCGAGGACAACCCGACGCCTCCCAAGATCCTGACCGAAGGGGCGGCGCGCGGGGACACCCTCCGCTTGAGTTTTCCGGCCCCAAAACTCGGACCCTCCACCCGGATCGTCGGGAACCTCGAGGTGCACGGGGCATCAAAACTGACCGGGTATTTCGATGTTGCCGCGCCCCCCCCGCCGATGAGTTCGTCGGCCGTCAGGTAGGACACAACCCGACGACCAAGGGCACGGAGCGCCCGGCACAGAGACCCAGCCTTTCCCGCGTTGCCGACCGAAGTCGGCGCGCTTCCCCCGCCGGCCCGGGCATCGGGCGGCCCACCAATCAGGAGTAGAGCCTCATGAACAATGCCAAGAAACTGTTCGGGATTGGCGCGGCTGTCGCCGCCGCCGCCGCCATGCTGACCGCCTCCGCGTTCGCCGGCGAGAAGGACAAGGACGCCAAGAAGGACACCATGAAGGACACCGGCACGACCACCGCGGCCAAGGTCGGCGCCCCGGCCCCGGCGTTCACCCTGAAGGACACCGACGGCAAGACCATCAACCTCGCCGATCTCAAGGGCAAGGTCGTGGTCCTCGAGTGGTTCAACCCCGAGTGCCCCTTCGTCAAGAAGCACCACGAGAAGTTCAACACCATGGTCGACACCTACAACGCCTTCAAGGACAAGGGCGTTGTGTGGGTCGCGATCAACTCCGGCGCCGCCGGCCAGGAGGGCGCGGGCCTCGAGAAGAGCAAGA
Organism: Phycisphaerales bacterium; assembly: GCA_947476675.1. GTDB lineage: Bacteria > Planctomycetota > Phycisphaerae > Phycisphaerales > UBA1924 > CANJRL01. The sequence continues at coordinate 1,522 of CANJRL010000087.1, read as the reverse complement.
AGGCCGCCGCCGACTGGAAGCTCCCGTACCCCGTCCTCCTCGATGAGTCCGGCGCGACCGGCAAGGCCTACGGCGCCAAGACCACTCCCCACATGTACATCATCAACACCGACGGCGTCCTCGCCTACGCCGGCGCCATCGACAACGACCGCTCCGCCGACAAGGCCGGCACGGTCAACTATGTCAAGCAGGCCCTCACTCAGGTCCTCGCCAAGGAGACCGTCACCGAGGCCGAGACCAAGCCCTACGGCTGCAGCGTCAAGTACGGCAACTGATCCTCGCCCGGCGAATCCGGACCTGTTCAGACCTTTTCGAACGCCCGTCGGCCCGCGCCGGCGGGCGTTCTTCCTGCGCTCCGGCCGCGCGTATCATCGCGCCGTTGTGCCGCCACCCACGCGACTTCTCGATCCATTCGACATGCTCGGGCTGCGCCCGCGCTTCGACCTGGATGAAGCGGCCGTGCGCGGCGCGTGGCTCGAGCGCTCCGCGCGGGCGCACCCCGACCGCGCCGCCGATCCGGCGGACGCCGAGCGCGAGGCCGCGGCCCTCAACGACGCCAAGCGGACCCTCGAAGACCCCGAGCGCCGCGCCGCGGCGTTGTTGGCCCGGCTGGGCGCTGGCCCCGCGCAGCCCGAGCGGGCGGAGATCCCCCCCTCGGTGCTGATGGAGTTCCTCGAGGTTCGAGAGGCCCTCGACGAGGCCAGGGCGGCGGGCGACCGGGCCCGCGTCGAGGCGCTCCGGGGCTGGGCGGAGGAGCGGAGGCGGGCCCACATCGACGTGGTGGCGGCGCTCTTCGCCGACGCTCTGCGCGAGGGGCCGGGAGACGCCCGCTCCGACGCGGTCCGGGCGATCCGCCGCGAGCTCGCCGCCTGGCGCTACGCCGAGCGCATGCTGGAACAGATCGATGACCTCTGATCCCGCCCGCGAAGCCCCCGGGGCGTCCGACCGGGTGAGCGTCCTGTTCGTGTGTCTCGGGAACATCTGCCGCTCGCCGACGGCGGAGGGGATCTTCCGCCGCGATGTGGAAGTCGCGGGGTTGGCGGACCGCGTCCGCATCGATTCCGCGGGCACCGGCTCCTGGCACGCGGGCCAGCCGCCGGACGAGCGCTCGCTGCGCACCGCCCTGCGCCGCGGCGTGGACATCGGGGCCCAGAGGGCCCGCCAGGCGTCGCGGGGGGATTTCTTCGACTTCGATCTGCTCGTCGCGATGGACCGCTCCAACCGCCAGCGGCTCGAGCAGATCAGGCCGACGCTCTTCGCCGGGAAGGCGGCGATGGCGGAGGTCCGACTCATGCTCGAATTCGCCCCGCGCCTGCGGGACGAGGGCATCCTCGACGTCCCCGACCCGTACGACGGAGGGCCAGAGGGCTTCGAGCGCGTGTTCGACATGATCGAGGAAGCCAGCGCCGGCCTGCTCAATCACGTCCGCGCGCGGCTTGCGCCGCGGGGCGGGCCGGCCTGATGCTCGACGAAACCACCGCGGCCGATCGGCTGGAGCGGGCGCTGGGCGCGCGCCCGGGGT
>CANJRL010000086.1 GCA_947476675.1 Phycisphaerales bacterium | reverse complement strand
GAGAAGCTCCCCAGCCCCGACGAACTGGTGGGGGTGCCCCCGGCGCTCCAGCGCGTGAACGACCTGGTCGGCGAGGCCGAGGAGGCGGAAGGGGCACTGGCCGGCATCGAGCTGAGCGACGACGCGATGAAGTTCCAGAAGATGGTCGAGCAGGTCGAAGACCTGGTGAAGACCCGGCCCGACGACGCCGCGGCGCTGATCAACCGCTGGGTGACGGAGGAGACCTGACATGACGCCGGGAGCGCCGCATGCCGCGTAAGCCGGGCGACAAACTCCCCGACACCCCCGAGAAGCTCGACGGGGTGACCAAGGCCGCGGTGCTGATCCTGTCCATGGACGCCAACACGGCGGGCGAGATCCTCAAGCGTCTGCCGGTGGAGGCGGTGGAGCAGGTGACGCGGGAACTCGCGGGGCTGGGCCGCGTCCCCCCGGGGCTGCGCGACCAGATCGTCGAGGAGTTCTACAACATCTCGATCGCCTCGCAGCACATCAACGAGGGCGGGCTGGACTACGCCCGCGTGCTGCTCAAGCAGTCGATGGACCCCAAGCAGGCCGAGAAGGTGCTCCAGCAGATCCAGACCCAGGTGCGCAAGGCGCCGTTCTCGTTCCTCCAGAAGGCCGAGAGCGACAACCTCCTGACCTTCATCCAGGAGGAGCACCCCCAGACGATCGCGCTGATCGTCTGCCACCTCGCCCACCACAAGGCCAGCGAGATCCTCAGCGGGCTGCCGGTGCAGAAGCAGGTCGAGGTGATCAAGCGCATCGCGAACATGGAGCAGACCAACCCCGACGTCATCCGCGAGGTGGAGAGGGCGCTCGAGTCGCGCCTCTCGAATCTGCTGGGGCAGTCGATGGAGCGCGCCGGCGGCGTGGAGGCGGTCGCCGAGATCCTGAACCTGGTCGACCGCCAGACCGAGAAGTCGATCATGGAGGGGCTCGAGAGCGAGGACCCCGAACTGGTCGAGCAGATCCGCCGCCTGATGTTCGTCTTCGAGGACATCCTGATGGTCGACGACAAGGGCATCCAGTCGGTGCTCAAGGAGGTCGACAACGACGAGCTGGCGCTGGCCCTCAAGACCGCGTCGGAGGACCTCAAGAACAAGGTCTTCTCGAACATGTCGGAGCGCGCGGCGCAGCTCATCAAGGAGGACATGGAGTTCATGGGCCCCGTGCGCGTCAGCGACGTCGAGCAGGCGCAGCAGCGGATCGTCGACATCGTGCGGCGCCTCGAGGACGCGGGCGAGATCGTCATCGCCGGCCGTGGCGACGAGGGCCTGATCGTCTGACCATTCCCCCGGAGGCGGACCCGACATGGCTCTCATCAAGCACGCCCAGGCCCACACCATCGCCCGCGACGCGATCGTCCTCGACCTCGCGGAGATCTCGCGGCAGGGGGCGGACATGGTCAACCGGTCCCGGGCCCAGGCCGAGCGCATCCTGGCCGAAGCGGAGATGGAGCGCGACCGCCTCATCGGCACGGCGGCACAGGAGGGCATCAGACGAGGGCACGAGGAGGGCTACGCCGCGGGATACGCCGAGGGCGCTCGCAAGGGCGAGTCGGCGGCGCGGGCCGATTTCGCGGCGCGGCTCGGGGCGGTCGCCAGCGCCTGGGAAGCGGCGGTGCTCGAGTTCGAGTCCCGGCGCGACGACATGCTGCTCGCCGCCCGGACCGAGGCCCTGGCCCTGGCCCTCGAGATCGCCCGCAAGGTCACCAAGCGCCACGCCGAGATCGACGGCGAGATCGTCAAGGATCAGATGGACGCGGCCCTGCGCATGGTGACGCACCCGTCCCGGCTCGTCCTGGCCGTCTCCCCCGACGACCTCGCGACGGCCCGCGCCGAGCTCGAGCGCATCCGCGGCGTGCTCGCGTCGGCCAGGCACGCCGAGATCGCCGAGGATCCCGCGCTCTCGCGGGGGTCCGTGCTTGTGCGCACCGGCCGGGGCCTCATCGACGCCACCATCGAAACCCAGATCGATCGCATCGTTTCCGCGCTGATGCCCGGCGGCGTCCCGAGATCGGCGGGGCCTTCCCCCGCGCCCTCCCCCGGCGATGTTCGCGCACCGCGCGCGCCGGACATGCCCCCGGCGCAGAAGGATGAGGGGGAAGCGTGAGCGTGATGGAAGCGCAGCGACAGGCGGTCGAGCGGCTCCAGCCGATGCGGGTGGTCGGCGCGGTGGCGTCGCTTCGGGGGCTCACGCTGCTCGTTGACGACCTTCCTCTTCCGGTCGGCTCGTTCGTGAGCGTCGCGGGGTCGATGGGGACGAGGATGGGCGAGGTGGTCGGGTTCGACGGTGAGCGCTCGATCGTGATGCTGCTGGGGTCGACCGCGGGCATCCGGGCCGGGGACGCGGTGGCCGGCGAGCACGCCGGGGCGGTGGTGCAGGCCGGGCGTCGCCTCCTGGGCCGGGTGATCGACGCGATCGGCCGTCCCCTCGACGGGCGCGAGCCGGCGGCGGACCTGGTGGCCACGCCGCTGAACCCGGCGCCGATCCCCTCGATGAGGCGGCGGCTGATCCGCGACGCGCTGTTCACCGGCGTGCGGGCGGTGGACCTCATGACCACGCTGGGCAAGGGCCAGCGCATCGGCATCTTCGCGGGGCCCGGGGTGGGCAAGAGCACGCTGATGGGAACGATCGCGCGGAACACCTCGGCGGATGTGAACGTGATCGCGCTGGTGGGCGAGCGCGGCCGCGAGGTGCGAGACTTCATCGAGAAGAGCCTGGGCCCCGAGGGGCTCGGGCGCAGCGTGGTGGTGGTGTCGACCAGCGATGAATCGCCGCTGATGCGGATCCGTGCGGCGATGGCGGCGACCTCGATCGCGGAGTTCTTCCGCGACGCGGGGGCGGACGTGATGCTGATGATGGACTCGGTGACGCGCTTCGCGCAGGCGCAGCGGCAGGTGGGGCTGGCGGTGGGCGAGCCCCCGGCGACCAAGGGCTACACGCCCAGCGTGTTCGCGATGCTCCCGGCCCTGCTCGAGCGCGCCGGCGCGATCGAAGGCTCCGGGTCGATCACCGGCATCTACGCGGTGCTGGTCGAGGGCGACGACATGACCGAGCCGGTCGCGGACGCGTGCCGGGGCGTGCTGGACGGGCACGTGGCGCTCTCGCGGCGGCTGGCGCACCAGGGGCACTACCCGGCGATCGACGTGCTCGACTCGGTGAGCCGCGTCGCGGGGGACGTGTGCGACCGCGCGCACGTCGCCGGGCGGATGCAGATCCAGCGGCTGCTGGCGGCGTACCGCGAGGTGGAGGACCTGGTGCAGATCGGGGCGTACGCCAAGGGTTCGAACCCGGTGGCGGACGCGGCGATCGCGCTCAAGCCGAAACTCGACGCGCTGCTCCGGCAGGGGAACGAGGAGAGGGAGCCCTTCGAGGAAGCGAAGCGGAAGATGCTGAACATCGCGGTCGAGGCGGGCGCCATGCTCGGGGGACCGCCGCAGCAGCGCGGGCGAGGGGCGGCGTGAGGTGAGCGATGGCCAGGTTCCGATTCAATCTCGAGGCGGTGCTGGAGCAGCGGCGCGCGGTGGAGAGGGAGCGTCAGCGCGAGGTGGCGGCGCTGGAGCGGGCGAGGCTGGAGATCGAGCAGGAACTGCGGGGGCGCCAGCGGGCCATCGAGGGGGCCCGCGAGGACCTGCGCGACGCGCTGGGCAAGGGCGGGGCCGGCGCGGGGGTGACGATCGACCTCGGCGGCGTGCGGCTGCAATCGAGGGCGGCGTTCCACCAGGCGCGGCAGGCGCAGATGACGGCGATCCGGCTCGCGGGGGCGATGCGGAAGGTGGAGGCGGCGAGGGGGCGGCTGCTGGAGGCGGCGCGGGCTCGCAAGGCGGTGGAGATGCTCCGCCAGAAGCGTTTCGAGGAGTGGCGCCGGGATCAGGAGCGGCGCGAGGCGGCGGCGGCGGATGAGATCAACGTGATGCGCGCCTCCCGGCGCGGGGAGGAGATCCTCTGATGCGCGGCTTGAGGCTCATGGTGGCGATGCTCGCCGTCGCGAACGTGCTCGCGGTGGTCGGCTTTCTCGGGTGGCTGAAGTCGACCGATCGGCTGAGCGGGGACCGGGTGCAGAAGATCAGGGCGATGCTGGCCGAGACGGTGACGGCGGAGAAGGCGCGGGAGGCGCAGCAGAAGGCGGAGGAGGATGGCGCGAAGAAGAAGGACGAGGAGATCAGGCAGCAGCAGTTGCCCCCGCTCACGGCGGCGGAGCAGCTCGCGGTGGGGCGCGAGGGCGAGGACATGCGCCGGCAGATCGTGGAGCGGCTGCGGCGGGAGGCGGAGGACCTGCGGCGGGCGCTGCAGCGCGAGCGGGACGAGGTGGAGGCCGCCGGCGCCAAACTCAGACGAGAACGCGAAGACTTCGAGACGATGCGGAAGCGGATCGCGGAGCTCGAGGGGAGCCAGCAGTTCGAGAAGTCGGTGAAGTTGTACGAATCGCTCAAGCCGGCGCAGGCTCGCGGGATGTTCGAGCAGCTGATCGCGCAGGGCGAGACCGAGCAGGTGGTGGCGTACCTGAACGCGATGCAGCCGCGTGCGGCGACGAAGGTGCTGGCGGAGTTCAAGGACCCGAAGGTGGCAAGCGACTTGCTTGAACGGCTGCGGACGCGAGGGCTGGTGGCCCGATCGTCCGGAGCGAAATGAATGCCCAGCGCCGCGATTTCCGTGACGACGTCGAGCGCGTTCGTCTCCCCTGCCGCAGACAAGTCTGCGCCGTCTCCCGCGCCGAACGCGCAGCCGGCGACGGCCAAGCCTGCGCCCGGCGCAGCAACGGCCAGAGCGGCGACCAAGGCTGCGCGGCGGGGGGGTGATCCCGAGCCGTTCGCGAAGGCCCTGAGCCGGGCGGCTGAGAGCGATCAGCCCCAGGGTCAGGAGAAGACCGAGGCGGAGCAGCCGGCAACCGGGGCGGCTGCCGCCCCCCAGCAGACAGATCAGGCAACCGAACCGGAGTCCGGGGCAACGGAAGAGAGCGGGGCGGCAGAATCGAAGGCGGAAGGCACGGAGGCCAAGGCCGATGCCGAGTTTGACGGCGTCCCGGCGCAGGGCGAGCCGGCGGCGAAGAAGGCCGAGGCGCACGCGGGCGGCCCACCGAAGCCGGAGGAGCCGGATTCGGAGCGGGTTGTCGCCGCCGCTGCTGAGCAAGCCGAAGCGAGACCGGTTGCGACGCCCAAGGTCGCGGCGCCGCCCGCGGCGCCTGCGCAGGCCCCGGAGCGCCCGGCGCCGAAGGCAGAGCCCCCTGATGCCGCGCGAGCCGCGGAGCCGCCGCCTTCCGATGCCGGAGTTGCGACGCAGGCGAAGGGTGAAGCGAGAGCGGAGCGCCCTACCGGGGCATCGGGCGGGATTGTCGGCAAGCGCGATGCATCCGGTGGCGGGGTCGAGGCGACGGCGGCGCCGGTTGCCTCAGCAAGATCGACCGGCCCCGCGCGCCCGGAATCGGCCGAGCAGCCGCGGGCGCGTGCGACGGGTGCGGAAGAGGTGGGAGACCGCGCCGCGCCGTTGCGTGAGGAGGAGGTTGCTCAGGCGGCGCGGGCGGGGTCCGAGGGCGGTCCGCCCGGCGGCGAGAGCGAAGAGTCGAAGGAGTCTGATGTGCCGGGGCACGCCGCTCAGGCGGCGAAGGAGAGCGCGGAGCCTGCGCCCGCCGCGCAAGGACCGCCGCGCAAGCGTGCTGCTGAGCCGGGGCCGAGCCATGAATCGGCCGGATCGCCCGCGGTCCCGGGGCAGGCCGCGCAGCCTGCGCCGGAGGCCGGCGTGAGGGGGGCGCCCTCGTCGGTCTTTACCTTTGAGGGCTTGCGTGTCGGGGGTGTGTCGGTGACCGGGGTCGAGGTCCATGCGGCGAAGGGGGTGGGGGCGCAGGCGCAGGCAGAGCACACCGGGAACGATCTTTCGCAGAGCGCGTTCGACGCGACGGTCTCGCGCGGGCTGGGGGTGGCGGTGAACCAGCGGGGCGGGGCTGTGACGATCCGGCTGCAGCCGGAATCGCTCGGCGCGATGCGGATTCATCTGGACATCGAGCAGGGGCTGGTGCAAGGGCGGTTTGAGGTTGCGACGCCCGAGGCACGCGACTTGCTAAGCAAGAGCATGGACACGCTGAGGACCGCGCTGGAGAGCCGCGGGCTGAGCGTGGAACGGTTGCAGGTGCATCTCGCTTCGCCTGGCGAGGGATCGTCGGGCCGCGGGTCGCAGGATGGGGGGGAACGGCAGGGCGCGGGAGCGCGCCAGGACGCGGCGGATGGACGAAGCCGCGGGTCGTTCGATCAGGGCGGAGGCCCTGGCGGTCGAGAGAGGGAGGGCCGGCCGCGGAGCGGCGGGTTCGAGGAGGTGTGGGGCCTGGCGGGCGCGGAGCGTCCGGCGGAGCCGTCGGGCCTGCCGCCGTGGAGCGGGGCGGGTCGGCTTGCCGTGGACGCGGTGGGCTGAGCGGAACAAAGGAAGGGTGTCGCGGGTCGGCGGAGCCGGCGGCGGCGTGAGGCATGCTTTGGCCGCGCGGCTGCGTTGTTCGCGCGGGCGGAGGTCGTCATGGCTGTTGATGCGGCTGGCGGGGTGACGTCGACGAAAGCGGGTTCGGACACGTCGAAGGCGACGGGTTTTAACGCGCTGTCGAGCGAGCAGTTCATCAAGATCCTGACGACGGAACTGTCGAAGCAGGACCCTCTGGCGCCCAACGACTCGAAGGCCATCCTCGAGCAGATCTCGAGCATCCGGTCGATCGAGTCGAACCTGTCGCTGAAGAGTTCGCTGGAGTCGCTGGTGTCGCAGAACCAGTTCGCGGCGGCGGGCGGGCTGATCGGGAAGTACATCGAGGGTCGCGACGGCGAGTCGAATGATGCCGCGGGGATCGTGAAATCGGTGTCGAGCACGAAGAACGGGGCGGAGTTCGTGCTGGCCGACGGCAAGCGGATCCCGTTCAAGAATCTGACCGGAGTGTTCGGGAGCGCGCCGCAGGCGGCGGGGGCGGCCCAGTGAGCGGGGTGGGCGCATCGGCGGCGGACCTGCTGAGGCGGCTGTCGTCGGCGGCGGGGGGCGGGCTGCAGGGCCTTGGCGGCGCGGTGTCGTCCGCCGGCGCTTCGGCGGGGACGGAGTTCGCGGCGCTGCTCGAGAAGGCCGGCGCGGGTGAGCTTTCGAGCGGGCTCTCGCTGAAGGTGGAGGGCGCTTCGCTCAGCGACGATCAGGTCTCGCGGCTGACGCGCGTGGCGGACGCGGCGGAGGCGGCGGGGGCGACGAAGGTGCTCGCGCTGATCGACGGGCAGAGCCTCACGATCGACCTGACGCACCGGGTGGTGTCGCCGGCGAAGCCGGGCGGGGCGCACGGGCTGGTGACGGGCGTCGACGCGGTGGCCATCGTGCCGAGCCAGAACGATGGGGAGGCGGGGACGGTGCGGCCCGGCCTGGGGCCGGGTCTGAGCGGGGGGTCGGACAACGCGCGGCTGCAGGCGCTGCTGGCGTCGCGTGAGGGGGGCGCATCGGCGGCGTGATCGCGCGTCGGGCGCCGCGGCGCGCGGCGTGCGGCGACACGGCATCACCGGCGGCGGGTCGCGTCGCCGGCGGTCGGGAGGTTCGGAGACGGCAAAGGCAGGAGGTTCGACGATGGCATCCACAACGGCGTTGCTGACGGGTCTTTCGGGGCTGACGGTGAACTCGCGTCGCCTCGACGTGATCGGCAACAACATCTCGAACGTCAACACGACGGCGTACAAGAGCAACCGCATCCTGTTCGCGCCGGCCTTCGCACGGACGCTGAACTCGGGGTCGGGGCCCTCGGGGCAGAACGGCGGGACGAACCCGATCCAGTTGGGGCTGGGGGCGACGGTGGCGGGGACGCAACGGAACTTCAACCCGGGCGGGCCGAGCACGACGGGCGTGCCGACGGATCTGGCGATCGACGGGAACGGGCTGTTCATCGTGGATCGCGGCGGGCAGCAGCTGTACACGCGGAACGGGGCGTTCCAGCTGACGGCGGAGCGGAACCTGGCGACGATCACCGGCGAGCGGGTGCAGGGGTACGGGGTCGACGCTCAGTACAACGTGGTGCCCGGGTCGCTGAAGGCGATCAACATCCCGCTGGGGTCGCTGACGCTGGCGGAGGCGACGACGAAGGCGAACTTCGCGGGGAACCTGAACGCGGGAGGGTCGCTGCCGACGCGGGGGAGCACCACGACGATCAACCAGCCGTTCGTGACCACGGCGGCGGCGCCGCTGACCGGCGCCTCGCTGCTGACGGCGCTGGCGGACCCGAACACCCCGGCCTCGACGTTCCTGACCCCGGCCAACCTGCCGTACACGCTGACGCTGACGGGCGCGCAGCGCGGCGGGAAGACGCTGCCGGACCGGACGCTGACGATCAACGCGGCGACGACGGTGACGAACCTGCTGAACTTCGTCAACTCGTCGCTGGGCATCGTGCCGGGCGTGACGAACCCCGACGGCTCGGTGTCCGGGGCGCAGATCAACGGCGCCGGGGTGGTGAGCATTGTGGGGAACACGGGGTCGGCGAACAACATCGTTCTGTCGAACAACAGCTTCCGGTGGGACTACGGAACCCCGGTGACCAACCTGCCCAACCCGTTCACGTTCGCGCAGACGGCGACGGCGGACGGGGAGAGCGTGAGGACCGGGTTCATCGTGTACGACTCGCTGGGGACGAGCGTGAACGTGGACGTGACGATGGTGCTGTCGGCGAAGACGAACGCGGGGACGACGTGGTCGTACTTCGTGGACTCGCCGGACAACCTGGTGGCGGGGACGTCGCCCCCGACGCCGGCGCCGCCGAATCAGCCGGGGCCTCGGAACGTGGGGAACGGGACGGTGAGCTTCGACACGTCCGGGAGGCTGCTGACGACCACGCCGATCTCGGTGACGATCAACCGGGTGAACACGGGCGCGCTGAGCCCTCTGGGGTTCTCGCTGAACCTGGCGTCGGGGGGTGACAACGTGACGGCGCTGTCGTCGGCGACGGGCTCGAGCAACATCGCGATGGTGTTCCAGAACGGCTCGCCGCTGGGGGTGCTGTCGACATTCTCGGTGGGCGGGGACGGGCTGATCACCGGCGCGTTCAGCAACGGGTTGACGCGGACGCTGGGCCAGGTGGCGCTGGCGACGTTCACGAACTACCAGGGTCTGGTGGATTCGGGGAACAATCTGTTCGCGGTGGGTCCGAACTCGGGTACGCCTCTGATCACCGAGCCTCAGAAGTTCGGGTCCGGGCGGATCCTGGGGGGCTCGCTGGAGCAGTCGAACGTGGATCTGGGTCAGGAGTTCATCGACCTGGTGCTGACGTCGACGGGGTACTCGGCGTCGTCGCGGGTGATCACGACGACGGACCAGTTGCTCCAGCAGCTGATCGCGATCGGCCGATAACGCGAGTCGAGGGCGGGTCGCGGGTCCAAACGGGGGGTGATGCCGGGGCCGCGGTGCGCCGATGAAGCGGCTGAGCCTGTGTTCGCGGGAAGGGTTCTCGCGTGGTAGGCGTGCGCGCTGCTGAGGTGAGTGCCCATGGCGAAGAAGGAAGCGGCGGCGGCGGCTCCGGCGGCGGAGGCGCCCAAGGAGGGCGCGGGCGCCGAGGCGGCCCCGAAGAAGAAGCCGCCGATCAAGGCGATCCTGATCGTCCTGGTGCTGCTCGTGGTGGAGGGTGCGGTGGTGATGACCTTGGTTGGCGGCTCGGGGAAGCCGAAGGAGACCAAGGCGGCGGAGCACGTGGACCCGAAGGCGGGCGAGGCGGAGAAGCTCGTCGAGTCGCTGGTGCTCAAGGACCGGTTCCCGAACACCCACACGGGGCGGACGTGGATCTGGGACACGGAGATCCAAGTGCAGTTGAAGCAGAAGCACCAGGACCATGTGTCGGAGTTGCTGACGGCGCGGGCGGCGGAGATCAAGACGGGGATCGCGCGGATCTGGCGCACCTCGCAGCACAACCACTTCAACGAGCCCGGGCTGGAGACGCTGACGAGGCAGGTCACGGAGTTTCTGGACACGGTGATCGGGACCGGGGCCGACGGGAAGTCGTACCTTGAGCGGGTGCTGATCTCGCGCTGCGTGGGTTTCCCGACGGAGTTCTGAGCCGTTGATTCGGCGCACGCGTTGCGCGAGCGGGCGAAATAGTTGCGGGAGTTGCGCGGCTGTTGCCGATGAGGCCGATGCCGGTTGATTGCGGAGGCGGTCCGCGTTCCCGGCGGGCGAAGTCCCTTGCGCGTGCTCCCGAGAGCGAGGAGCGGATGCCGCGGAGCGGCGAGGTCTGCGGATGGCCGATCCTGCTGAGAACCCGGACGGAGCGGAAGGCCTCGGGGCCGGGGGCGACGCGTCGCGGCCTGCGGAGGATGCGTCCGCGGCGGCGGCGGCCGACGAGGCGCTGAAGTCGGCGTCGGAGGCCGCGGCGAGGCTGGCGTCGAGCGGCGATGTGACGATGGACGCGCCGAATCCTGCGGCGGCGGCGGTGTCGCCGAAGGCGTCGGCGGCGTTGGAGGCGGCGCGGGCGGCGATCGCGGCGGCGAAGGCCGGCCTGGTGGGCCAGGCGGCGGCGGCGAACCCGTTCGCGAAGCCGGAAGGTTCCGGGGAGCCGGGGGGGGCCCCGCTGGAGATGCCGGCGCTCTCGATGCCGGCGATGCCTGCGGGGGCGCCGAGTGAGCTGGAGCTGCTGGCGGACGTCAACCTGAACGTGAAGATCGAGCTCGGCCGGACGCGGATGCTGGTGGAGGATGTGCTGCGGCTTGGGGAGGGGTCGGTGGTGGAACTCGACAAGTTGGCGGGAGATCCGGTGGATGTGTACGTGAACGAGCGGCACATCGCGCGGGGCGAGGTGCTGGTGGTGAACGACACGTTCTGCGTGAGGATTTCGGAGATCATGGATCACGCCAAGCCCGGCGACGGCTGAGCGTCGGCGGTGTGTTCGGCGACGGCGACGGATCGCCGGGCGCGGCGGTGGAGCGGCGGCGGAGCCCGTCGAGGCGAGGCCAGGATGGCGATATGGAGGCGCAACCGACCACAGTTCGTGACGGGGTTGCTCGCAGGGCTCGCGGGGGGCTGTGGCGTGTTCGCGCGGCGACGGCTCTGCTGGTGGCGACGTTCTTCCTGTGGATGCTGAGCACGCCGGCGGCGGGGCAGGCGCTGGCCAACCCGGGGGCGACTCCGATCGAGATCGGACCGCCGGCGGGTGAGGCGGTTGTGATGCCAAAGACGGCGGGGAGTGGGGACGCTGCGTCGGGGGGGACGGAGGGGAAGCCGCTGGGGGCGGCGGCGACGAAGAAGGCTGGCGCTCCCGTCGCGGTTGGGGGGGGCGGGCCCGCGTCCGGCGGCGGGTGGATGGATCACTGGGTGGTGCGGACGGCGCTGGGGCTGGCTGTGGTGCTGGGGCTGATCGTGGCGATGAAGACGGCGGCGCAGCGGCTGGCGCAGCGCGTGGGAGGGCTGGCGGGGCAGATGGGAGCCGGGGGGCGGGCGCCGTCGGGCGTGCTGGAGGTGCTTGGGCGGTACCCGGTGGCGCGTGGGCAGACGCTGGCGCTGCTTCGGGTGGATCGGCGGGTCTTGCTGCTGTGCCAGAGTTCGTCGGGGTTCTCGACGCTGGCGGAGTTCGCCGATCCTGAGGAGGTCGCGTCGCTGCTGGTGAAGACGCGTGGGGAAGAGGGTGACAGCATCGCGGAGCGGTTCGACGGGTTGTTGCGCGGGATGGAGCGCGACCCGTCGATCGCGGGCGACGCGGCGCCGATCGAGGTGAAGCCGCGGCACGGATCGGTGTTCGGCCTGGACGCGGTCGGGGCGGTGAAGGACCGGCTGGCGGCGATGCGCGGGGTGCGGCGGTGATGCTGCTCCGAGCGTTGATGGCGGCGGCGTTGCTGGCGTTGTCGGCGGCGCCGGG
>CANJRL010000085.1 GCA_947476675.1 Phycisphaerales bacterium | reverse complement strand
GTGTGACCAGGTCGGCGACCTTCACAAAGCGCATCCGCAGTTCGTGGAGCACCTCGGTGATCTCCGACGATTCTTCGGCCGTGAGATTCCCCCTGGTCTTCTGTTCGAGCATGGAGAGCAGGTCGATGTAGTGCTTGGCGTATTCGGGGGCGACGATGCCGCGGCCGGATTCCGGGTCCGGGATCGCGCCCATGTAGAGCAGCGCCTGCGTCACCAGGCTGCCGACGAGCGTGCGGAAGTCGGCGGGCGGGAGGCCCTCTTCCTCGGGGCCTCCGGCGGGCGCCCGGGATGCGACCGGACCGCTCGGAGCGGGACCGATCGGCCCAGCGGCGGCGGGGCGCGAGGGACCGGACTGCTTCCGCGCCTCTTCCTGGGCCGAGAGGCGCTCCTTCTCCGCCTGGGCCTGCGACTTCCAATCCGAGTCGATGATGATCCGCGGTTTGTCGTCGCCTTGGTCTGCCATTGGGATCCTTCGTCTGGCGGGCCGATCGTCCGGCTTCCGGACGGAGGTGGTACTCTATCCATCCGGAGGGGCCGGAACGGGTCCGAGCCCCCCGGAAGGCGCGAAGGATGCGCGGAGCGCGGCTATGAGCACGGAGGCGGCGGGCTGGCGGGGCTGGGTGGCGGCAATCCTCGGCGTTGCCCTGGGCCTGACTCTTGGCGCGTGCGCGTCGGACGGGGGCGATGTCGACGACCCCACGGCGACGCGCAGCGTGACCGCCGCGGACTTCGCGACCGGCCTTGCGGAGAAGCCGAGAGGCGCGACGGGCGTTGAACGATCCGCTGGCGTCGGGACCGACGCCCGGGTCGGCGAGACCTCGGCCCGCAAGGGCATCGATGATGCCCGGGCCGTGGTGGGGGAGCCGCCGGGACCGATGGCACGCGACGCGGATCGGGACACGCCCCCGCCACCTCTCTCCGGGCCCGGCCTGGGCACGGTGGACGTGGTGGTCGGGCAGATCAACGGGCGGCCGGTGTACGCGTCGGACTTCTTCGCGCCGATGGACGCCCGCCTCCGGGCCGCGGCTCGCACCATGACGCGCAGCGAGTGGCTCGACGAGATGCGCAAATCGGTCCGCGGGGCTCTCGTGGACAAGCTCCGCGATGAGCTCCTGCTCGCCGAATTCGAGTCGTCGCTGACCCCGGAGATGAAGCGGGGCCTGCTGGCCTTCGCCGAGGACCTGCGCGGCAACATCGTGCGGGGCTTCACCGGAAGCCGCGACCTGGCCGGCCGCCGCCTGCTCGAGCAGGAAGGCCTGACGCTCGACGAGAAGGTGAAGGCGGAGCGGGACCGCGTGATCATCATCGAGCAGCTCCGCAAGGTGCTCGGCGACCGCGCCTACGTCTCCTGGCGCGAGGTGGTGCTGGAGTACGAGCGGCTCTACGGCGCGTTCAACCCGGCCGGCAAGGCGCGGGTCAGGCTGATCCAGGCGCCGATGCGCGACGCGGAGCGTGTCGATCGGGTGCGCGCGGCGCTGGCGGCGGGCGAGGACTTCGCCGCGGTCGCGACCCGCGAGAGCGCGTTCAACGCCGACAAGGGAGGCCTTCTCGAGGTCGCGCTCGAGGGCCCGTACGAGCAGGCGACCATCTTCGGCGCCTCTCCCCTCAACGACGCGGCGCACGCCCTGAGCCCCGGCCAGGTGTCGGAGCCCATCGAGTTCCGCGGCTCGATGTGCTGGATCAGGTTCGACGGCGTCGAGCGCAAGCCCGGGCTGCCGCTCTACGACGCCCAGCTCCTGCTCTACGAGGCGCTGCAGACCGACCGATTCAACGACGAGCAGCGGCGGTATTTCACCCAGCTCAAGGCGAGGTCGAGCCTGAGCGACGAAGAGAAGATGCTCGACCGCCTGCAGCGGCTCGCGGTCGAGCGGTACCTCGGGGCGGCGCAGGTGACGCCTGCTCCGGCCGCCACCCCCCGTTGATCGCGAGCACCCTCGATGGGCCTGATCGCGACACTGGTCCGGCGCCTGCATGACGGTCGCACCCCGGCAGGGGGGAGGGGCGAGGATGGCGTTCTGGGCGCCAGGGGCGAGCGGGCGGCCGAGCGCATGCTGCGCCGCGCCGGCTACGCGATCCTGCGCCGCAACCTCCGCACGCGGGCCGGGGAGATCGACATTATCGCGCGCGACCCGGACGGCAGGACGATCGTGTTCGTCGAGGTGAAGACCCGGATCATCGTGGATTCTCCGGGCCTGCCGCCGGAAGTGCGCGTGGGGGCGGGCAAGCGCGCCCGGCTCCTGCGGCTGGCGCGGAGCACGGCGCGGCGCGCCGGGTGGGCCCGTCTGCCGCTGCGCATCGACATCGTCGGGGTGGACCTTCCTCCGGGCACGCGGGGCGGCGAGCCGGTGATCCGTCATCACCGCGGGGCGGTGACCGGCTGATCGGGGGTTGACGCGGGGTGCACCGCCAGGGCGGCGCGTCCGGCGAGGCGGGAGGCGGCCTCGAGGGCGGCGGCCTGGTCGATCCGCGCCGGGACGATGAGGCTGAACATCGAGCCGCTGCCGGGCGCGCTGACGAGCTGGATCTCTCCCTGCAGGATCGCCGCGAACTCCTTGGCGATGGCCAGGCCGAGCCCGGTGCCCGACGTCTCTTTGGTGTGCGTCGCGGCGAGCTGGCGGAACTTCTCGAAGATGACCGCCTGGTCTTCCTCGCGGATGCCCGGGCCGGTGTCGAGGACGGAGATGCGGACGCGGTCGTCGCCGTCGGCGCCCGAGCGGGGCAGGCGCTCGGCGCGGAGCGTGACGCGCCCGCCCTCCGGGGTGAACTTCACCGCGTTGCTCAGAAAGTTGAAGACGACCTGCTGGAGTTTGCGGTGGTCGGTGACGATCACGGGCAGCGCGGGGGACTCGCCGGGGTCCGCATCCGGGTCCGGGGTCGGCCCGGCGCCGCGGCGCTCCGGGATGTCGAGGACCAGGGCGATGTTCTTCTTCTCCGCCTGGGGCCGGATCAGGGCGAGGAGCCCGTCGCAGGTCTCACCGACGTTCATGGGCTCGACGCGGAGGTCGACCTGCCCCGCCTCGATGCGGGCCATCTGCAGCAGTTCCTCGATCATCTCGAGGAGCGTGCGCCCGGCGGAGACGATGTTGTCGAGGTACCTGCGCCGCTTGAGGAGCGTGGAGCGCTGCTCGGGGGCCGCGGTGTCGGTCTCGCCGTCGAGGGCGCCCTGGAGCAGTTCCGCGAACCCGATGATCGAGTTCAGAGGCGTGCGGAGCTCGTGGCTCACGTTGGCGAGGAACTCGCCCTTGAGCCGGTTGGCCTCCTCGAGCGAGGTGTTGCTCTGGGCGAGCTGGCCGATGCGCAGGTCCATCGAGCGGTTGACGCTGCGCAGCTGGTCCTGGCTGCTGTTGATCCCCGCGAGCATGGCGTTGAAGGCCTCGGCGAGTTCCTCGAACTCATCGCCCGTGGCGATCTCGGAGCGGATGGTCATGTCGCCGGCGCGGACCGCCTCCGCGGTGCGGCGGAGCTTCCGCACCGGGCTCAGGATGATCCGCCGGGTGATCTGGTAGAACACGATCGTCGCGAGGAGCACCGCGGCCAGCCCCGCGGCGACCACGAAGATGCGGTTGACCAGGAGCAGGCCCGAGGCCTGGGCCGAGCGCCGCTCCATCACGGTCACCCCCCTGAGCGCGCCGTCCGGCTCCGACTCGGCGCGGGCGTAGCGATAGATGCGGTCGCCCCGGTCCCACAGGGCCTCGAAGTGCTCGCTCCGCCTCTCCTTCCCCGGGGCGCGGAAGCGCCGGAGAGCGCCCGCGAGGAACTCCGATGAGGCGGCGCGCGCGTCCAGCGCGGCCAGCGGGATGAACTCGATCCGCGCGTCCGGGGGCGCCTCGGGCTCCGCGCCGGGGCTCTGCGCGCTCGAAGGATTCCGCTGCGCCTCCCACAGGTCGAGCAGCTGCCTTGAGGTGTACAGCTGGCTCTGGTCGACCACCGCCCCCATCCGCGCCCAGGGCACGAGCAGGGCGACCGCCAGGATGAGGACGATCGCGGCGCCGAAGAGCAGCGCGCACTTGTCCGCGAGGCTCAGGCTGCGCGACACGCGCTCCAGCCTTGCCCTCGCCGCGGAGGTGTCCTCACGGGATTCGCTCAACCGGGGGCCTCCCGAGCCGGCGCGGTCAGGGTCGCGGCTCGTAGCGGATGACCTTCTCGATCTGGTTTCGCGGCCCCATGATCGCCACCCTGGGCGAGTGCGCCGCGTACTCGGCGTCGGTCATGAGCGCGTAGTGCATGATGATCAGGCGGTCGCCGGGCTCGACGAGATGGGCCGCTGCGCCGTTGACCTCGATCCTGCCCGAGCCCCGATCCCCCAGGAACACGTAGGTGTCGAAGCGGGCGCCGTTGCGCTGGTTGGCCACCTCGATGGCGTCGTTCACGCGCAGGCCGATGGCGTCGAGGATGGCGGCGTCGATGGTCACCGAGCCGATGTATTCCGGCAGGGCCGCCGTCACCGTCGCGAGGTGGACCTTGGAGTGCAGCGCCTTGCGCAGCACGGCTCAGCCCCCCCCCTCGGGTGCGCGCTTGCGGGGCGCGGCCTTCCGCGGCGCGGGCTTCCGCGCGGCCGCGGCCTTCTTCGCCGGTGCCTTCTTGACCGGGGCTCTGCGCGGCGGTCTGGGCTGCGCCGGGCGCGACCAGTCGACGCGCTCGGCATCACCCCACATCATCTCCATGTCGTAATAGCCGCGCGTCGGCGCGTCGAACACGTGCACCACGACGTCCACGAAATCGATGAACACCCAGTTCTGCCCGTGCTCGTTCATGTTGCTGCGGAAGACCTTCATGCCGGCCGCGGCGCCGGTCTCGTCGACGTGCTGGGCCACGGCGCGGATCTGACGCTCCGACGTGCCGGTGCCGATCACGATGTAGTCCGAGATCTGGCTCCGGCCTCGGAGGTCGAGCACCAGCACAGCGTCGCACTTGTCGTCGGCGAGGGATCGCGCCGCCTCGATCGCGAAGGCGCGGGCGCGCGAGGCGGCGTCTGCCGCCGCGACGGCGCCGGCCGCGGGGGCCGGGGCGGGGGCGGATTTCCGGGCGCGCTTGGTCGGGGCCTTCGGCGTGGGCATCGGGCAGGAGGATAGGTGGGCCCGCGGTGCCTAGCCAGCGGTCGGGGCGCCGCGCGGGAGTGCCGAAACGACAGCGGCGGCGGCCGCGGAGCGCGGGCCGCCGCCGGGATTGCCGGAGAGCGCCGACGGGCTCAGCGTGCGCCGCGGTTCGTGATCTGCATGCCGTAGAACGAGCGCCAGACGAAGAAGGCGGAGATCAGGAAGAAGAGGCCGGCGAGGACGTGGGTGAAGGCGACGCCCTCGGAGGCCTTGAGGCTGATCGCCAGCTCCACCGCGAGCAGGCCGAAGAGGGTGGAGAACTTGATGACCGGGTTCATGGCCACCGAGGAGGTGTCCTTGAACGGGTCGCCCACGGTGTCGCCGACGACGGTGGCGGCGTGCAGGTCGCTGCCCTTGCCTCGGCCGGAGTTCTTGTAGGCGGGGTCGGTCTCGACGATCTTCTTGGCGTTGTCCCAGGCGCCGCCGGCGTTGGCCATGAAGATGGCCTGGTAGAGGCCGAAGAGCGCGGTGGAGACGAGGAAGCCGATGAAGAAGAACGAGTCGTAGAACGCGAACGCGAGGGTCGCGAAGAAGACGCCCAGGAAGATGTTGAACATGCCCTTCTGGGCGTAGATGGTGCAGATGTCGACGACCTTCCTGCTGTCCTCGACGCTGGCCTTGGTGGCGCCCTCGAGGCGGATGTTGGCCTTGATGAACTCCACCGCGCGGTACGCGCCGGTGGACACCGCCTGGGTCGAGGCGCCGGTGAACCAGTAGATCACCGCGCCGCCGGCGAGGAGCCCGAGCAGGAAGGGGGGGTGGAGCACGCCCATCTTCTCGAGGTTCTCGGTGAGCCCGTGGGTCAGGCCGACGATCAGCGCGAAGATCATGGTCGTCGCGCCCACCACGGCGGTGCCGATGAGCACGGGCTTGGCCGTCGCCTTGAACGTGTTGCCGGCGCCGTCGTTCTCCTCGAGGAACTCCTTGCCCTTCTCGAAGTCGGGGGCGAAGCCGAACTGGCTCTTCACCTCGGAGGCGATGTTGGGGATGGTCTCGATGGTCGAGAGCTCGAAGACCGACTGGGCGTTGTCGGTCACCGGGCCGTAGGAATCGACCGCGATGGTGACCGGGCCCATGCCGAGGAATCCGAAGGCGACCAGGCCGAACGCGAACACCGCCGGCGCGACCATGAGGTTGCCCATGGTTCGCCCGGAGTCATCGGGGATGCCCGACATGTAGTACGCCACGCCCATGAGCGCCATGATCGCCAGGCCGATCCAGTACCCGGAGAAGTTGCCCGCGACGAAGCCGGAGAGGATGTTGAGCGATGCCCCGCCCTGCTCGGAGGAGGTGACGACCTCCTTGACGTGGCGCGAGTGCGTCGACGTGAAGACCTTCACCAGTTCCGGGATGATCGCCCCGGCCAGCGTGCCGCAGGTGATGATGGTCGAGAGCTTCCACCACAGCGAGGTGTCGCCGTTGATGTTCGGGATGAGCAGGTACGAGGCGATGTAGGTCAGGACGATCGAGACGCCCGAGGTGATGAAGACCAGGTTGGTCAGGGGGGTCTCGAAGTTCATCTTCGGGGCGTTGAGGTACTTGCCCTTGGCCAGGACCTGATTGAAGTAGTACGCGCCCGCGGAGGCGAGCACCATGATGATGCGCATCATGAAGATCCAGACCAGCAGCTGCACCTGCACCGACGCGGCGGCGGCCCTGGCGCCGTCGGGCGTCAGGCCTCCCTTCTCGTACAGCCCGGGAAGGATGGCGAGCATGATGAAGGAGATGAGCGCCACGCCCGTCACGCCGTAGGTCTCGAAGCCGTCCGCCGAGGGGCCGACCGAGTCGCCGGCGTTGTCGCCCACGCAGTCCGCGATGACGCCGGGGTTGCGGGCGTCGTCCTCCTTGATCTTGAAGACGATCTTCATGAGGTCCGAGCCGATGTCGGCGATCTTGGTGAAGATGCCGCCGGCTATGCGCAGGGCGGCGGCGCCCAGGGACTCGCCGATCGCGAACCCGATGAAGCACTTGCCCGCGATCTCGGAGGGCAGGAACAGCAGGATGATGAGCATGATCAGGAGCTCGACGCTGATCAGCGCCATGCCGATGCTCATGCCGGCCTTCAGCGGGATGTCGTAGCAGGGCCACGGCTTGCCTCGGAGCGAGGCGAACGCGGCCCGGGAGTTGGCGAAGGTGTTCACCCGGATGCCGAACCAGGCGACGCCGTACGACCCCGCGATGCCGATCAGGCTGAAGAGCAGGATGATCGCCATCTCGGGCACGGCGACCTTGACCAGCAGGAGGAAGTACGCCGTCATCGCCGCGGCGACGAAGGCCCAGAGGATCATCAAGAACTTGCCCTGCCGGAAGAGATACGCCTTGCAGGTGGCGTAGATGAGTTCCGAGATCTCCAGCATGCTCTTGTGCACGGGCATGCTCTTGAGCTGGCCGTAGATCACCAGGCCGAAGGCCAGGCCCAGCCCGCTGACCAGGAGGCCCGCGAGCAGCAGGCTGTGCCCGCTCATCCCGCCCAGGAACGTCGCCTTCACGGTGGAGTTGGTGAGGTCGGGGAGGATGATGTTCACCTCGCCGCCGGCCTTGTGCTCGGCGGCAGCGCCCGGGGCGGCGGCGAACGCCGGCGCCGCCAGCGACAGGCACGCCACCAGCGCCAGCGCCGCGACGCCGAGCCGAGAGAGGAGCGTCCGGAGCAGCGCGAGCGGGAAGGGCCGGGACGGCGCGGCGCCGGGAAGGGTGTCGGTTGGCGTCAAGGCAGGGTCTCCCTTGGGAAGCGCCGGCGGCAGGAGGGGGGACGCCGGAGTGGCGGCCGCGGGCGCGCGAACATAGCGCAACAGGAACACGAACGGCCCCCAGACCGCGAAGGACGGGGCGTTGATATCGGCATTTGTGGCCCGTTGCAACCAGCCGCGCTCACCGGGGGAGGGCGGTTGGCCGGTCCCGAGCAGGATCAGCGCGGGGGCCGCGGGCCGCGAGGCGGGCCGCCGCCACCGCCGTCCCGACCGCCCGGGCCCTTCTTATCCATCGGCTTGCGGGCGACCGGCCCGAGGGCGGCCATCTCGGCGCGCTTGACCGAGCGTCGCGAGTCGCGCCGGGCCCGCTCCGAGGGCTTCTCGTAGAACTGCTTCTTCTTGACCTCCTTGGTGAGGCCTTCCTTCTCGCACAGCTTCTTGAAGCGCCGCATCATCTGCTCGACGCTCTCGCCGCCTCGGGCTTTGATCCTGATGGCCATGGAGTTCCTGTCCTGACGTTCGGGGGTTGATCGCGATCGCTTCCGGCCACCCGTGAGGCGCCCGGCGGTCCCCCGCTACTCGTTCGCAGGGGCAAGAGTATCGGCGCTCGGCCCCGGTTTGGCAAGCCCGAACCCCCGGGACCGGCCCCCTCCCGGCCGAACCGGGCGCGCGGTCTCCGGACGACCGGGGAGACTACGGTCCGCCCATGAGCGTCATCGTCGACACCTACAACGTCCTCGGCGTCACCGGCGTGCTCCCGCCCGAGGTGGCCGGCCTGGACGAGGAGACGCTCGCCCGCGCCATCGCCAGGAGCCGGTTCGCGGGGAGAAGGACCGCGCTCATTTGCGACGGCGTCCGAAGCCGCGACCTCGAGGGCCGCGACGGCGCCCGGGGTCTCAAGCGTCGGGTCGACGGCGTGGACATCGTCTACGCCGGCGGCGGCCGCGACGCCGATTCGCTCATCGAGCGGGTCATCGCGGAGGACTCGGCCCCGCGTCGGCTGCTCGTGGTCAGCAGCGACCGGCGGGTGCAGAAGGCCGCCGCCCGGCGGCGCTGCGGCGTGATGAGCAGCGAGGCCTTCCTCCGCCGCCTCGCCGCCGACCTGGCCGCGCCGGCGCCCGTCGTGGGCCGCAACATCCTGCGCGAGCAGATACCGCTCGACACGGTGAGCGTGTCTGCGTGGATCCGCGAGTTCGGCTCGGCGGCGCGGGGCGCGGCGGACCTGCTCCAGAGCGCGGGGCGGGCGGAAGCCGCGCACGCCGCCCCGGCGCCCGTTCCGATCGTCGCCCCGCTGCCGCCCCGCCCGGCGCGCGGGGCGGAGCCCTCCGACCGGCGCTCCGCGCGCGACCGCATCGGGCTCGATCCCTCGCTCCGCGATGCACTCGCCGCCTCGGGGGCGGTGGACCCGGACGACCTCGACATGTCGCGCTGGATCAGCGGCGTCGATCCGATCTGAGGGCCCCGCGGCTCACCCGGCGGTGAAGCCCCCGTCGACCGCGAGGCTCTGGCCCGTGATGTACGACGCCTCGGGGGAGCAGAGCCATACGACGGTGTGGGCGATCTCGTCGGGGGCGCCGACGCGCTTCATGGGCATCATCTGGCCCAGCATGTCCGGGTTGCCACCGGAGGCGCGGACCGCCATCTCGGTATCGATGGGCCCCGGCGCCACGGTGTTCACGCGGATCTTCGAGGTCGCCAGTTCGAGGGCGACCGACTTGGACAGGCCCTCGACCGCGTGCTTCGACGCGACGTAGACCGACGCGCCGGGGAAGCCGACGAGGCCTGCGATGGACGAGTTGTTGACGATCGCCCCGCCCCCCGACGCGACGATCGCCGGGATCTCCGCCTTCATGGCCCTCCACACGCCCTTGACGTTCACGTCGAAGACCTGGTCGTAGGCCGCCTCGCCGGTCTCGATGAAGGGCTTGCCGAACTCGCCTTCGACCCCGGCGTTGTTGAACGCCGCGTGCAGCCCCCCGAACTTCTCGCGGGCCAGGCCGACGAGGGCCTCGATGTCGCCGGGCCTGGTGACGTCGGTGCGGCGGAACTCGGCCCGGGCCCCGGCGGCGCGGGCCATGGTCGCGGTCTCCTCGCCCAGCCTCTCGTTGCGGTTGCCCAAGACGAGGGACGCCCCGGCGCGGGCGAACGCGAGGGCCGTCGCCCGACCGATGCCGGTCCCCGCGCCGGTCACCAGGACTACGGAGTTCTTCATCGACGCCATCGGCGAACCTCCCAGGTAAGTGCTCGTTGGAACAGAAACAGACCCGTTGGATGCCGCACGCCCGGCGGAGGCGCCGTCCGCCCCGACGGCGCCTGGGGGGCAGGGTGTCGGCGGTCGCCGGGAAAAACCCGGGTCTGGCGAGGTCAGCGGGCCGCGAGCGGCGTGTACGCCACGTCGTGGGGTCCGACGTAGTCGGCGTCGGGTCGGATCAGCCGGTTCGCGGCCAGTTGCTCGAGGCAGTGCCCGGCCCACCCGCTGATGCGCGAGAGCGCGAACATCGGGGTGAAGAGGTCGAGTTTCAGGCCCAGGGAGTGGTACGTGGTCGCGGAGTAGAAGTCGACGTTGGGGTAGATGCCCTTGGCCGCGACGGCGTTGAGCATCGCGGTCTCGATCCGCCGCGACATCTCGAACAGGCGCTCGTTGCCCGTGTCCTTGCTGAGTTGCTCGGCCAGGGTCTTGAGGTACGTGGCCCTCGGGTCGTAGGCGCGGTACACGCGGTGCCCGAAGCCCATGATCTTCTTCTTGTTCCTCAGGGCGTCCTCGACCCAGGCGTCGACCTTCTCGACCGAGCCGATCTCGTTGAGCATGGTCATGACGCCCTCGTTGGCCCCGCCGTGCAAGGGGCCCCGGAGGGCCCCGATCGCCCCGGCCATCGCCGAGTACACGTCCGAGAGCGTCGACGCGATGACGCGGGCGGTGAAGGTGCTGGCGTTGAGCCCGTGGTCGGCGTGCAGGATCATGCACACGTCGAACGCCCGCTCCATGGCCGGGGTCGGCCGCTTGCCGTTGAGCATCCACAGGAAGTTAGCCGCGAACGACAGGGAGGGGTCCGCCCGGGTCACCAGCCGGCCGTTGCGGCGGGCGTCGAACGCGGCGATGATCGCCGGCGCTTTGGCCAGAATGGAGAGGGCCTTGCGCCGGTACTGCGCCGGATCGACCGAGTTCGGATCGGGGTCGAACATGCCCATGGCGGAAACCGCGGTGCGGAGCGCGTGCATGGGCTGGGCCCCGGCCGGGAAGGTCTCGATGATCTTCTCGATCGGCGCCGGCAGGTCGTACTCGCTGCGCATCTCGCGCTGGAAGGATTCCAATTCGGTCCTGCTCGGCAGGCGGCGATTCCACAACAGGAACACCGTCTCTTCGAAGGTCGAGTGCCGCGCCAATTCGTCGATGGGGATGCCGACATACTCGAGCACGCCCTTCTCACCATCGATGAAGGACATCTGCGTGTCGGCTGCGACGATGCCTTCGAGGCCCTTGGACGCGGTGCTCATGGGTGGTCGGCTCGGTGGGGGACGAGGATCGGGAATCGCGCCGCCGGCCCGCGCAACGGGGGCCGCCGGGAGCATCGGGGTCACGCCGACGCGAGGGGGCGAAGACTATAGAAAACACGCCGCGCAGCGGCAATCCGAGGCGGGGCCCGGAGACCCCCCGTGCTGATCCGGGGCCGCCTGCTCCGCGCCGATCGCGCCCCCGGGCCGGCCGCACCGCCGCGCCTGCCCCCGGCGATCCCCGGATGGGTGCGCACCGAGGGAGGCCGCATCGCCGATGTCGGCGAGGGCGCGCCTCCCCGCGAATCGGGGCCCGATTCTCTGCCGCCGATCACCTCGGGCGTGCGGCTCATCACCCCCGCGTTCATCGACGCCCACCTGCACATCCCCCAGTTCGGCAGCGTCGGATGCGACGGGACGTCCCTGCTCCCATGGCTCGAGCGTGTCGTCTTCCCCGCCGAGACGTTCTTCGGGGCCGGGGCCTGGCCCGCGATCACTCGCGGCGCTATCCGATCGCTCATCCGCGAGGGCACGCTGGGGTTCGCGGGCTACCTGTCGAGCCACCCCGAGGCCTCGCTCGGCGCGGCGGAACTGATCGCCGCCTCCGGGCTGAGGGCCATCGTTGGCCGCGTCGCCATGGACCGGAACGCCCCCGACGATCTGCTTGCCGCCGACCGCTGGCGCGCGGCGCAGCGCCCGACGCCCTCGCCTCTCCTCCCC
>CANJRL010000084.1 GCA_947476675.1 Phycisphaerales bacterium | reverse complement strand
GTCGCCGCCCGGCGTGAACAGGTCGCCCCCCCCGATCAGAAGATTGCCGAGCCCGTCGAAGCCCAGCGACGCCGCCGAGAGCGCCCGCGCAACCGTCACGCCCGACGCCTCGAAGTTCACCGGCGCCGCGCCGAACGTCGAGAGGTCGAACGCCTTCACATCGCCGGTCTGGGAGCCCAGCCCGGGGGCGTTGAACGTGAAGCCGTTGCCGGTGTACAGCCGCCCGCCGCGCACGGCCACACCGCCCGATGCCCCGCCTATCCCGTTGATCACGACATCGGAGGTCAGCGACGTCACGGAGACCCGCGCCACCTGGCTGTTGAACGCCGGGTCCGACCCCGACACAAACAGCGTGCTGTTGCCGAGCCACGCCGCGGAGGAGTTGCCGACCACCACGCTCCGCACCGCCGCCGGGGCCGCTGCCGTCAGGTCCGACACCCGCACGAAGTGCACGCTCGCCCCGGCGCTGAAGTTGCCGTCGCCGATGGCCAGGGTCGACCCGTCGGGGCTCAACGACAGGAACGACGCCCCGAACGGCGAGATCAGCGACGCATCCACCGAGCCCGCAACCTCGAACGAAGCGCTGTTCAGCGCCGACTGGCGGAGCACCGTCGCCCCCTGCATCACCAGCAGCCGCCCGTCGCTCCCCACCGCGTACGCCCCCGACGCGGGCAGCGCGTACGAACCGATCAGCGTGTACGGCGGGATCGCCGCGAGCGCCGCCGACGAGAAACAGAGCGAAACCACCGCCGCGCCCAGCGCACGGCAACCGACACTCAGAGATGTCTGCACGACCGAACCCTCGTTGTGCGCCTCGAATCGCGCGAGGCGGCTCCCGGGACCACCCCGCCGGCGACACGCCGGGCAGGGCATGAGACCCCCCTCGCGAGGGCTGCGCCGCGCGGGAGTCTTCGCCGGGAGCGCGCGAAGGCCGCGTCGGCGCCCTGATTCGCGAGGGCGCTCCAACACCACCTGAGGCAGGTCTTCCGGCTCCGGGCACGCGGGCCGGCCTTCCCGTCGCTCGTCGCGACAGTGGCCCTGTCTGGCCCGCGCTTCAGCCCGTTACGGCGGCGCGTCCGCGGCGGCATTTCACCGCACTTCCCTTTTCAGACCCGCACGAACGCCCCTCTCGCGGCAACGCTCGGACGGATCACCTCTGGCTCAAGGCACACTACCACCGCGCCCGCCGATGTCAACGTCTTCCGCCGCCCTCGCTGCATCGCATCGCGCGACAGGGAAGCCGCGCTCATGGCATCAGCATCATCTGCTTCACCGCTGCTCCAGACAGCATCCCCGTCATTTCCCCGCTCACCCACGCCGCATGGCCATCCGCGTAATGCGGGGACAGGAAGTGCCCCGACTGCCCGCCCGGCATGTGGAAGACCCCGCGCTCCTCCTTGCCCGGGCTCACCGCAAAGCGCTCGCTCGCCCCGAAAGTCTGCCCCTGCGCCCTCACCGTGCTCGCGTCCCCCGGCAGCGGCTCAGAAGGAAGGTCGAGCAGCCACCCCAGCAAGGGCACGCCGCGCGAAATCGGGTGCTGCGCACGCAGGCGCATGAACTCCCCCCAGGGCTTCCCGAAGGTCGGCGGCTTGGCCCCCTGCATCCGGCGCACCGTCGACCCGGCGGTCGCGCGCAGGAACCCCGCCCAGTCTTTCCATTCATCCTTCGGCGCGGGGGGCAGCAGGTGCTCCGGCCTCGCTTCGAGAATCCTCAGCAGAGGCTCCTCGCGCAGAGACCACCGGTAGACGAACTTCGGGTCGGCCTTCACGCACGGCGCCACCAGCGGCGCGAACACCGCCCGCTCCACATCCGCGGCGAAGGCGCGCAGGAATCGATACCCCGTCTGATCCGCACCCGCCGTCCCGTCCCAGCCCTCGGCCAATGCCCGGGCGGCGCGCAGCCCGGCGTCCGACTCCGATCCTCCGATCACCTCCAGCACGATGTCGCGGAATGGATCCATCGCCCGCGCCCGTGCATCCAGCGCTACGCCCGCCAGCCCCGCCTCATCCCACTTCGCACCGGCCCGGAGCAACTCGCGGATCCGGTGGGCGCGCACCGGCGGCGACCACGAGGTCCCAGCCTTGCGGCTCTCCGGCCACCCCGCCACGCGGTTGTTCGCGGTCCACAGCAGCCCATCCGCCGGATCGATCACCGCCGGCCGATCCCCGTCCGCGATCTGGCCCTCCCACCCCACCCCCGCCTCCGCCCACGACCGCGGGGCCTTGCCGTCGAAATCCGCCGGGCCGACACGCCGCGGCAGCCACCCGGCGACGACATACCCGACACGCCCGTGCGCGTCGGCGATCACCACGTTCTGGGCCGGGATGCCCGCCGCGCGCGCCGTCGCCACCGCTTCCTCCAGCGTGCCCGCCTCCAGCAGGTCGAAGAGCCGGAAGTTCACCTTCTCGGGGTCGAGCGCCGTCCAGCGGAGCACCAGCGGCCGGCCCTTGTGATCGGTGTCGGACACCACGCCCCAGCGCGTCGTGCGGAGCGTCGCGGTCTCGGCCTTGCCGCCGCGCACCGCGATGGTCTGCGCCTCCTCGCCGAACTTCTCCCACCCATCGGGCGTGCGGTAGCGCGCCGGATCGGCAGGGTCAACCTCGATGAGGATCAGGTCCTGCACGTCGGCCTCGACGTTGGTGAAGCCCCAGGCGATCACGCCCGTGCTGCCGCAGACGATCCCCGGCACGCCGGGAAGCGTCACGCCCACAGCGCGGCGCCCGGGCCACTCGATCTGAGCCCGAAACCAGGTGTTCGGGGCGCCGATGTCCAGGTGCATGTCGTTGTTGACGATCGCCCCGCCGTGAACCGTGCGCGACCCGGCGACGGCCCAGTTGTTCGAGCCGTAGGAAGCCCCGAGTTCGCCCGCGCCGAACAGCGAGGCGAGACGCTCGCGCGGCGAAGGCTCCGCCGTCGCGTCGCGTTCCGCCGCGGCGCGCCCCCGCAGGTCGATGACCTCGGGTCCCGGGACCGGCATCGGCCGCATCGCATCGGCCTCGGCTGCGGCCTCCCGGGGCGCGATCGGGGCATCCCAGCGCGACACCTCGGGGGTCAGGAAGTCGGCGAGTTCGCGCGGGAGCGTGTCGCGCATCAACCCCGCCCGCTTCTCGTTGTCAGCCGTGTAGTTGAGGAAGCGGTACATCAGGAACAGCGTCAGCGCGCAATCCTCGGGCTTCCATGCCTCGGGGGCCGCGCCGAGCAGCAGGTACTCCGGCGGCCGCGCGCCCAGGTCGGCAAGCCCCGCGTTCACACCCTCGGTGTAGGCCTCGATCTGCGCCCTGTGCCCGGGCGGGAGACCCTCGATCACCCGCCGGGCGACGCTCCGGAACCGCAGAGGGCGCGCGTCCCGGTCGATCTGCAGGGCCCCGGCGCCCATCAGGGCGGAGACCTCGCCCGCCGCGGCGCGCCGGGCCAGATCCATCTGGAAGAATCGCTCCTGGGCGTGGATGAAGCCCAGCGCCCTCGCCAGATCAACCAGCGATTCCCCTCGGAGCACCGGCACGCCGAGCGCGTCGCGCCGGACCTCCACCGGCGCCGCGAGGCCCGCGAGCCGGAGAGCGCCGGTCTGACGCGGCAGCGAGGCCCGCGCCGCCAGCCATGCGGCGCCCGCGGCCGCGACAAGCACCAGGGCAACCGCCAGCACCCCCCTCACGATCCACTTCCTCAGGCGTCGTCGTCGTGGCTGTGTCATGTCTCCCAGAACCTACCCGCGCCCCGCCCGGGGCGCGCCGCGGCGTCCCACGGCGGTCATTCCGGCGGCTCGGAGGGCCGGGGATCCACGCGCGGCCCCGCTACACTTGCTCGGTTCCGGGCGCATCGCCGCCCAAGGCCTTTTCCCGCCGTCCCCTGCTAGTGCCTCTGACCCTCATGCAGATCCGCAATTTCTCCATCATCGCCCACATCGACCACGGCAAGAGCACCCTGGCCGACCGCCTGCTGCAGGCCACCAACGCCGTGAGCGAGCGCGAGGCCCAGGCCCAGTTCCTCGACTCGATGGACATCGAGCGCGAGCGCGGCATCACCATCAAGGCCTCCGCCGTCACCGTCTTCCACCAGATCGGCGGCGAGAAGTTCATGCTCAACTTCATCGACACGCCGGGGCACGTCGACTTCACCTACGAGGTGAGCCGGGCCCTGACCGCGTGCGAGGGCGCGCTGCTCGTGGTCGACGCGACGCAGGGCGTGCAGGCCCAGACCGTCGCGAACGCCTACCTGGCGGTCAACCAGAATCTCGAACTCATCCCGGTCATCAACAAGATCGACCTGCCCTCGGCCCGGCCAGATGAGGTCGCTATGGAGATCGAGCAGGTGATCGGCCTCCCGGCCGAGGACTGCATCCTTGTCTCCGCCAAGACCGGCCAGGGCATCCCCGAACTGCTCGAGCGCATCTGCACCCGCCTGCCCGGCCCGCGCACGTCGACCATGGACTTCACCAGGGGCCTGATCTTCGACGCGGTCTACGACGACTATCGCGGCGTCATCGTCTACCTCAGGATGTTCGACGGCACGCTCAAGGTCGGCGACAAGGTCCGCATGATGGGCGCGCAGCGCTCCTTCGTCGTCACCGAACTCGGCAAGTACACCCCCAAGCCGGTCAAGGCCCAGAGCCTGAGCGAGGGCGAGACCGGCTACCTCGTCGCGAACATCAAGACGCTGGCCGACGTGCGCATCGGCGACACGGTCACGCAGGAATACACCCCGGCCCCGGAGCCCCTGCCCGGCTACCAGGAGCCGAAGCAGATGGTGTTCTGCGACTTCTACCCGGCCATCGAGGGCGACGACGAGGACGGGAGCCCGGGCCAGCGCAAGGCCGCGAGCGATTTCGAGGAACTGCGCGACGCCATCACCAAGCTCTCGCTCAACGACGCCTCGTTCACCTTCCAGACCGTGCACTCCGAGGCCCTCGGCTTCGGCTTCCGGTGCGGGTTCCTGGGCCTGCTCCACATGGACATCATCCAGGAGAGGCTGGAGCGCGAGGGCGGGGTCAAGATCATCCAGACCGCCCCCACCGTCACCTACCAGGTGAAGATGCACGACGGGGAGGAGCGCGAGATCCACAACCCGGCCGACCTCCCGGACCCCGGGACCTTCGACGAGATCAGGGAGCCCATCGTCAAGATCGACATCATGCTCCCGGAGCGGTGCATCGGCGACGTGATGAAACTCTGCCAGGAGCGCCGCGCGGAGTTCAAGGCCCAGCAGTTCATCTCCGAGGGCCGCCAGATGCTCAAGTACGAGATCCCCCTCGCGGAGATCATCTACGACTTCTACGACAAGCTGAAGTCGCTCACCTCGGGCTACGGCACGATGGACTACGACGTGACCGGCTTCCACGCCGACGACCTCGTGAAACTCGACATCCTGGTCAACGGCACTCCGGTCGAGGCCCTCTCGATCATCGTCCACCGCGACAAGGCCACCGTCCGGGGCCGGCTGCTGTGCCAGAAACTCCGCGAGCAGATCCCTCGCCACCAGTTCGAGATCCCCATCCAGGCGGCGATCGGGAGCAAGGTCATCGCCCGCGAGACCATCAAGTCGGTGCGCAAGGACGTGACGGCCAAGTGCTACGGAGGCGACGTGAGCCGCAAGCGGAAGTTGCTGGAGAAGCAGAAAGAGGGCAAGAAGCGGATGAAGTCGGTCGGGCAGGTGAACATCCCGCAGGAGGCGTTCATGGCGGTTCTGGAACAGGGGGAGTAAGGAGCAAAGGGCATGGATATTCGACAAGGCATGACTATTCAAGATGACAACGGGTACAGTTATCGAGTCTTGAGGCGACTGGGATCAGGTGGCTTTGGCGTTGTCTTTCTGGTTCAGCGCGAGACGGACAATCTCTTTTTTGCACTAAAGACGCTTCGGACCGACGAATATGATGACGCCGAGCTGCGGGCGCTCAAAGAAGAAGCCAACCTTGCCACGCTGGTTCGTGGCCAGCATGTAATCGAGGTCTTTTACTTTCACGATGGATTGCACAATCCCACGCTGCCCCCATACTTACTCATGCAGTATGCTGATGGCGGAAGCCTGAAGGATCTACTGGAAGAGAAGAGAGCATCCAGCGAGCAATTCAGGCCAGAAGCGATGCGCCAGATGATGATCGAGCTTTCAACCGGGATGAAGGTCATCAACGACACGGTCATACATAGAGACATCCAACCGGGAAACATCTTAATTCGTGAAGGCCGCCTGCATATCTCTGACTTCGGGCTCTCGAAAGTACGGGACGCCGCAACGCGCACTGTGACGTTCAAAGGCATACAGCATATTCGCTACAAGCCACCAGAACAGTGGGATGGAGGCAAGATCACCATCCAGTCTGACATGTACAGCATGGGCATCGTCTGGTTCGAGATCGCCACGCTTCGGCATCCAGCCCCTCACGATGTGCGCCCCGAGGCCTTCGATGAGTGGAGCGAATTCCATAGATTTAAAGTCTTTCCGAGAGCGAGATCGATCAACAATGATGTCCCAAAGCACATAGGAGATCTGATTACAAGAATGACCGAGAAGCAGCCGAGCAATCGGCCGAAGAGATGGCGAGATATTCTGGACGCGTTAGAACAAGATCCAGCAGCGCCAGAAGTCGAATCTAGTTTCAATTTTAGCACGATGTTGGAATCTCTCCGAGATAGGAGAGCCGTGGAGATCGCACAGCAAGAGGACCAACGCCAGCAACAAGAACGCCGTGCCATGTTCGAGCGGCGGGCATTTCAACGATTTGTCGCCGTCCGGCATCTTTTCCGAGAGTGTGCGGAGGAATTCAATCAGCAAGCGCAAGCGGACTTTCTGTGCAGAGTGCAGGAGTCCGAAACCGGCATCGCCATCCAATTTCCCGCTACTCTTGTCACCGCATCGCTTCAGCCGGATGACTTCTCCCACACGGAGTTGCTCTGCGGTTCCCAACACGTGCTTGCTTGGGGAATTCTAAGCCGAAGCGACGGCCTCGGCGCGAATTTAATTCTATTGGAGGACAATGATCAAGACCTCGCAGGCTCATGGCATGTGCTAGAGCATCGCAGGTCTCCTTGGATCAGCCGTCCATTCACGGCGGTTCAGCCATTTGCGATCCGAGATCTCTCGGGGCTTCGTCGTCGCATAAGTATGATGAGTGCAATGGATGTTCTGAGCTCTGAGCGACTCAGGTTCGACGCTGCCTATCTCTCCAAGTTTGTCAGTCTGACGCCTGGCACTGCATGAGCTCTGTAGACGGATACTATTTTTTCGTTTGCGGAGCCGACATGCGCATCGCTCACCCGCTTAGGTCGTAATGCGACACCGACCGAACAACCTTCCCGGCGGCGTCGGACGCGAACATCTCCGCCGCGAAGTCACCGCTCGTGCGATACGGCGTCTTGACCGATTCATGGCCGGGCGCGAAACTCTGACCGCCTCGGCCGCTGAGCGAGGCTGAGGAGTCGCCGCGATCGCACACACAGGCGCCAAGCGCACCACAGCGTGGGGAGTCGGGATGGCAACGCTGCGGCGCGAATGGCCCCTCGCGCTCACCAGCGGGTTCGTGGCGGGGATGATGCTGCTCTCGCCCCGCGTCAAGGAGATGACGGGCTCGCCCGCGATCACGCTGGCGATGCTCGTTGCGCTGTGCGCCGTGATCCTGCTTGGCGCGGTGGCGATCGTGCGTCATGCCGAGGTGCTGGCCCACCGCCTGGGGGAACCGGGCGGGACGCTGCTGCTCACCATGGCGATCACCGGGCTGGAGGCGGCCATGGTCGGGCTGGTGATGTCGACCGGCGAGGAGAAGCCGACTCTGGCCCGAGACACCATGTTCGCCGTCGCGATGCTGGTGCTCAACGGGTTTCTCGGGGTTGCCCTCCTGCTCGGGGGCGTGAGGCACCGCCTGCAGGCGTTCAACCAGGAGAGCGCGAACGCGTTCCTGGCGATGATCATCCCGCTGGCGACGCTGAGCCTGGTGCTGCCCAACTTCACGCGCGCCACAGTCGGGCCGACGCTCTCTTCCTTCCAGATGCTGTTCCTCTCGGTCACGTCGGTCGGGGTGTACGCGATCTTCCTGCTGGTGCAGAACCGCTGGCATCGGGACTTCTTCGTTCACGATAGCGACGAGGAGCCGCACCCGCCGGAGCGCGGGCCCGGGGAGTCATCGGCGACGACCGGCTGGCACGTCGGCTTGCTCGGGCTCTACGGCGTCTCGGTGGTGCTGCTGGCGAAGCAGATGTCGGCGCCTCTGGACGCCGCGGTGCTCGGGCTCGGGGCGCCCCCGGCGCTGGCTGGATTCATCGTGGCGCTCCTGGTGCTGACGCCGGAGTCGATCGCGGCGATCCGCGCAGCGCGGGAGAACCAGATGCAGCGCTCGGTGAACATCCTTCTCGGGTCGGTGCTGGCGTCGATCGGGCTGACGGTGCCGCTGGTCATCGGGGTGGCGCTGACGACCGGGCGCTCGCTGGTGCTCGGGCTCGCGCCGGCGGAGATGATCCTGCTCGCCCTGACCCTGGCGGTCTCGATGCTCACCTTCGCGAGACCGAGAACAAACATGCTGGCCGGCAGCATCCACCTGGTGCTGTTTGCAGCGGCGCTCATGCTGGTGTTCGACGCCTGAGGAACGCAGGGGGTGGACGAGCGGATGACGGCCATCGCTTGCCCAGGCGCGCACCAAGCGGAGGCCGATGTCGGCTATCCTCCAGACCCTTCTTCAGGCGGAGGGGGCGGCACCGCATGAGCAGCAACCCGATCTTCCTTCCCAAGATCCTCACGACCCTCGGCGGCTACACGCGCAGGCAGTTCCTCTCCGACGTGATCGCCGGGGTGACGGTGGGACTGGTGGCGCTCCCCTTGGCCATCGCCTTCGGCATCGCTTCGGTCCCGGACAACGTGGCCAAGGAGGCGGGCGTCTCGCCCCCGGCGATGGGGCTGTTCACGGCGGTGATCGCGGGGTTCCTCATCTCCGCGCTGGGCGGGACGCGGGTCGCGATCGGCGGGCCGACCGGCGCCTTCGTCGTGATCATCTACGCGATCGCGATGCAGCACGGGTACGCCGGGCTGTGCGTCGCGACGGTGCTGGCCGGGGTGATCCTCGTGGGGCTGGGGCTGCTCCGCATGGGAGGGATGATCAAGTACATCCCCTACCCGGTGACGACGGGATTCACCTCGGGCATCGCGGTGATCATCTTCATGGGGCAGGTCAAGGACCTGCTGGGCCTGCGCATGGGCTCGCCCCCACCGGGCTTTGTCTCCAAGATGAAGGCCTACGCGGTGAACATGCACACCATCGAGCCGGCGACGGCGGCGGTGGGCCTCTCCTGCGCAGCGCTGGTGTTCCTGTGGCCTCGTCTGGTCACCAAGAAGATCCCGGGCGCGATCGTCGCCCTGGTCCTCGCGACGATGGCCGACCGGGTCCTGGGGCTGGGGCTCGAGACCATCGGCTCGCGCTTCGGGCACATCCCGACGTCGATCCCCATGCCCAACCTCGCCCCCCTGCTCACCTTCGACAAGGCCCGCATCGAGGAACTCATCGGCCCGGCCTTCACCATCGCCATGCTCGGGGGCATCGAGTCGCTGCTCTGCGCCGTGGTCGCCGACGGCATGCTGGGCACGCGGCACCGCTCCAACACCGAACTCATCGCCCAGGGCATCGCCAACATCGCCACGCCCATCTTCGGCGGCATCCCTGCGACCGGGGCCATCGCCCGCACCGCGACCAACGTGCAGGCCGGGGGCCGCACCCCCATCGCCGGCATCGTCCACGCCCTGACCCTGCTCGTGATCATCCTGGCCATCGGGCGGTTCGCCGAGTACGTCCCCATGGCGGCGCTGGCCGCGGTGCTGGTGGTGGTCGCGTACAACATGTCCGAGGCGCACCGCTTCATCTGGCTGCTCCGCGGCCCCCGGCCCGACGCGGTGGTGCTGGTCGCGACCTTCGCCCTCACCGTGCTGACCGACCTGACGGTGGCGGTTTCCGTGGGTCTGGTGATGGCGGCCATGCTCTTCATCAAGCGGATGGCGGACGTGACCAACGTGTCCTCGATCCAGCGCGAGATGGTCGACCCCGGCGCCGAGCACCGGCCCCTGGCCAGCCCGGCCAGGGGCATGCCCGGCGTCGAGGTCTACGAGATCAACGGCCCGTTCTTTTTCGGCGCGGCGTACAAACTCCGCGAGACGCTGGACTCGATCGGCCGCCGCCCACGCGTGCTGGTGCTCGACATGCCCAACGTGAGCGCCATCGACGCGACGGGGCTGTACGTGCTCGACGAGTTGCGGCGCAAGTGCGAGAAGGAGGGCGTGCGGGTGATCCTCGCCGGGGTGCACGCGCAGCCGCTCTTCGCCATGACCCAGGCGGGGCTCCTCGACAAGTTCGGCGTCGCCAACCTGGCCGGGACGCTGGACGAGGCTCTCGCGCGGCTGGCGGCCGTACCCGACGGGTCAGCGCCCCGGGCCGCAGATTCGGCGCCGGCGCAATAAGCCGCTCCCAAGGTCCGGTGGGGCGGGCCAAAGTTGCTCGAAATCAGCCTGGAAGACGGAGCGGCCCCGGCCGCGCCGATAAAGTCACCGAGTCGCCCGCCGCGGCACCGGAACCCGGCGCCCGGCCCCGGCGTACGACGCGCATCCCCCCGACCGCCGGGCCGCCCCTCCGCCCGGCTCACCGTTCGAGAGAAGACCACGCATGTGCGGAATCGTTGCCTACGTCGGCTCGCGCCAGGCCCAGCCCCTTCTGCTCGAGGGGCTCAAGCGCCTCGAGTACCGGGGGTACGACTCCGCGGGCATCGCCGTCGTCGGTGACGACGGGCGACTGTCCATCATCCGCACCGTCGGGCGCGTCGCCAACCTCGAGGAGCGCCTCCGCGCCCACGGCGACCTCCGCGGCTCGCTGGGCATCGCCCACACCCGCTGGGCGACGCACGGCGGCGTGACCGAACTCAACGCCCACCCCCACCGCGACGACCGCCACGGCGTCTCGCTCATCCACAACGGCATCATCGAGAACTACGCCGCCCTGCGCACCTACCTCGAAGAGAAGGGCCACGCCTTCACCAGCGAGACCGACACCGAGGTCCTGACCATGCTCATCTCCGAGCTGTACGACCCGGCCCAGGGCGTCACGCTCGAGAAGGCGGTGCAGGCCGCCCTGCGCGAGGTCACCGGCGCGTACGCCATCGCCGTCATCTGCGAGCGCGAGCCGCGGACCCTGGTTGTGGCCCGCAAGGGCTCCCCGCTCCTGGTCGGCGTCGGCGACCGCGAGTACGTCGTCGCGTCCGACGCCTCGGCCATCGTCGCCCACACCACCCAGGCCATCACCCTCGAGGACTACCAGGTCTGCTGCATCACCCCCGAGGGCTTCCGCACCTCGACCATCGACGACGTCGCCGTCTCCCCCAAGGTGCACGAACTCGAGCTCGAACTCGAGCAGATCGAGCTGGGCGGCTTCCCCCACTTCATGCTCAAGGAGATCTTCGAGCAGCCCGCCGCCATCGCCCAGGCCATGCGCGGCCGCATCGACCTCCGCGAGAGCCGCGTTGTGCTCGGGGGCGTCGGCCAGTTCGCCCGGGAACTGGTGCGCTGCAGGCGCATCATGCTCACCGCCCAGGGCACCGCGCTGCACGCCGCCATGATCGGCCGCTACCTCTTCGAGGACCTCGCCAAGGTGCCCTCCACCGCCGAGTACGCCTCGGAGTTCCGCTACCGAAACCCCATCATCGAGGAGGGCGCGGTCGTCGTCGCCGTCTCGCAATCCGGCGAGACCGCCGACACCCTCGCGGCCCTGCGCGAGGCCAAGGACCGCGGCGCCCTGGCCCTGGGCGTCGTCAACGTGGTCGGGTCCTCGATCGCCCGCGACACAGACGCCGGCGTCTACCTCCGCGTCGGGCCCGAGATCGGCGTCGCCTCCACCAAGGCCTTCACCGGGCAGGTCGCCGTCCTCTCCCTCATGGCCCTCTTCCTCGCCCGGCGCAAGCTCATGTCCGCCGAGCAGTGCGGCCAATTGCTCGCCGCCCTCGAGAAGATCCCCGACCAGATCGGCCGCGTCCTCGAGCAGTCCGACCACATCCGCCGCGTCGCCGTCCGCTACATCGACCGCGAGAACTGGCTCTTCCTGGGCCGCGGCTACAACTACCCCACCGCCCTCGAGGG
>CANJRL010000083.1 GCA_947476675.1 Phycisphaerales bacterium | reverse complement strand
TTCGCCCCCGCCCCCGGCCTCCGCCCCCGGCCCCCCGCCCCCGGGGGCGCCCGGCATCGCAGTTGTTCGGGGAGCCCCAGCGCCGCCGCCGGGCGCGCCCAGTCCAGGTGGTCGGCGGCGGCGAGGAGGTCTTTCAGGATGATGCTGGCCGGCAGGGTTCCCGAGAGCGCTGCCGCCGCGATTTTCCCGCGGTTGCATTCCCCGGAGACCTCACGCTCGAACCACGCGATGGCCAGGCGCCAGCGCGGAATGTGCCGTCCCAGCAGCAGGACGACATTCATGGCGCTGGCGGTCGCGGCTCCGAGAGGCGGTAGCCGACCCCCGGCTCCGTCACAAGAAACCGAGGCTGAGCAGGATCGACCTCCAGCTTCTTCCGCAGCTCTCCCGCATAGACGCGGAGATACTGCACGTCGCTGGCGTGCTGTGGTCCCCAGACCTCTTTCAGGATCATCTGGTGGGTGAGCACCTTCCCGGCATGCCGGACGAGGAGGGCCAGGAGCCTGAACTCCATCGGGGTCAAGCGGACCTCGCGACTGGTCTGAACACTCGTGCCGGCGCCGAGATCGGTCACATGGACGATTCGAGCCGCGAGATCGATGCGGAGAGTCCTCTTGTCCAGACTGCATTCATAGACGGCGGCGGCGTCGACGCCACCGGCGCCAGGTCCTCCCGCCCGGATCGCATGTCGCAGGGCCACTCTGAGGCGTGCGAGCAACTCGCCGACCCCGAAGGGCTTGGTGAGGTAGTCGTCGGCCCCGGCGTCGAGGGCGGCGACCTTGTCGCTCTCCTGGCCCCGGGCCGAGAGGACCACGATCGGTGTTCGTGACTCCTTGCGGATCGCGCGGGTGACGTTGAGGCCGTCGTTGTCGGGCAGGCCCAGGTCGAGCAGCACGATGTCGGGGTAGGTGGTCACCGCCCAGAGCGTGCCCTCGCGGGCCGTGCTCGCTTGCTTCACGCGGTAATGGTTCGCCTCCAGCGTGACACGCAGGAAACGGCGGATCGGCTCCTCGTCCTCGATGACGAGGACAAGCGGCATGTGGGCCGGCTGCACCGCCGGAAGGAGCGGTTGCGCGCGCCCTGCGCCGGACTGTTGAGCAGGCTCGTTCATCGACCGTCCTCCCCCGTTGTCCCGGTCACGGCCGTCGCGTGCGACGGGGCTGCTGGCGGCTCGTCGATCGGGCTCTCCCCGGCCGGGAGCGACGGCTGGGGGAGGTCGATGGGAAGCGAGAAGAGGAACGCCACGCCCCGCGGGGTGTTCGGTTCGGCCCAGATGCGTCCTGCGTGGGCGCGGATGATGCCTTCGCAGATCGTCAGTCCAAGGCCCATGCCGGACGAGGCGGGGGCGTTCAGGTGCGTGCCGCCCGGCCTGCTGGCACGGCCGCGGTAGAACCTCTCGAACACCTTCGATGCCTCGTCCTCCGCGAGCCCCGCCCCCTCGTCCCACACCTTGACGACCACGCTTGAATCGATCGTCCAGGCGGACACGCCGAGCGCGGTGCCCGGGGGCGTGTAGCGGAGGGCGTTCTCGACCAGATTATGGACGACCTGGGGGAGCATCGCGTTGTCCACACGAAGCATGGGCAGGTCGCTGGGAACCTGCACGCGGAAGGGCCGAGTGCTGAGGCTGTCGCGGTGGCGGGCGAGACCGGCCCCGACGATCTCCTCGACCGTCGTCCATTCTCGCCGCAGGTCGACCGAGCCGGACTCCAAGCGGGTGGCGAAGACGAGGCTGGCGATGATGTCGTTCAGACGAGCGGACTCGTCGACGATCGTGCGGAGCAGTTCGGCGCGCAGAGGGGCGTTGATGCCGACCCGGTCGCGGGCTTCTCCATCAGCCCCGCTTGCCTGGGAGTCTGATTGCAGGAGCGTGGTCGCGGCGCCCGTGATGCTGGCCAGCGGCGTGCGGAGGTCGTGGGAGACGGAGCTGAGCAGCGCGCTGCGGAGCCGCTCGCGCTCGGCGTTGATGCGGGCCGCCTGCTCGGACTCCGAGAGCGTCGCGCGCTCGAGCGCGGAAGCGGCCTGCGAGGCCAACCCATCCAGCGTCGCGAATTGCTCCGCGTCGAGCGTCTCGGCCTCCCCGATCCGCAGGCCGAGCACGCCCGCCTTGCCGCGGCTGCCGCTGAGCGGCACATAGCGACCCCGAGCCGAGGGGAGGGTCGATGTCCCCGGACCGGCGGCGCTGGCGTGGTCGAACGCCCACTGCGCGACGCCCCGTTCACGCCTCTGCTCCTCCGCATCGCCCGCGAACCAGTCCGGCCCGCCCGCGCCGGCGGCTCCGAGCACGACGAGCGTTCTCGAAGCGGCGAGGTCGTCCGATCGCTTCGTCGACTCCGGGCCGCAAACCACGACATCCACGCGGAGCAGATCGTGGGTGTGCCGCGCGACGACCGCGGCGACCTGGCGGACGTCGCGTGCGGCGGCGAGTTCGCGCGCGAGGGCGTGCTGCGCGGCGGTTGCGCGCTCGCGCGACCACGCGCGCAGGGTCTGTTCCCGCGCCCGTCCAGCGAGAGTGGCCACAAGGGCGCCGACGCCGAGCATGACGGCGAACGTGAGCAGGTACTGCGCATCGGAGACGGCGAAGGTCCATCGCGGCGGCACGAAGAAGAAATCGAACGCGCCGACCGCGAGCACCGCGGCGAGCACGGCAGGCCCGCGGCCGAGCCAGAGCGCGGCGATGACGACCACCGCGAGGTAGATCATCACGACATTGGCCAGTTCCAGCCCGGAGAAGGCCGCGAGCCCGAACGCGGTGACGCATGCGAGCACGAGCAGCACGACCACGTACCGCCGCCACTCGGGTTGACGCAGGCCGGCGGGAGCGTTCGCTGTGCGGCTCGGCCGCGGCGTCGCCTCGTCGCCTCGGACGACGTAGATGTCTATGTCCCCGCTCTCGCGGATGAGGTTGTGGATGAACGAACCGAGGAGGGCCTCCCTCCAGCGTGCACGCTCGGTCTTGCCGACGACGATCTTGCCGACGTTCCGCGAGCGAGCGAAGGCGAGGAGTTCCTGCGCCGCGTTCTCGCCCGCGAGTGTCTGCGTCGTTGCGCCGAGCGACTCTGCGAGCCGCAGGTTCGCGTCCAGGCGGCCGCGGTCGTCCGCCGACAGGCTGGCGGTGCGGGGGGTCTCCACGTAGACCGCGATCAGCTCCGCGTGGAGGCCCGCCGCCATGCGCTTGGCGGCGCGGATCAGCCTCCCCGACATCGGGCTCGGGCTCACGGCCACGACGATGCGCTCGCCCGCCGCCCACACCGCGCGGATGCCGCGTTCCTGCTTGTACCGCCTCAGGTCCGAGTCGACCCACGCGGCGGTCCGCCGCAGCGCGAGTTCTCGGAGGGCGAGGAGATTGCCCTTGCGGAAGAACCCATCGCTCGGATCGACCGCGCGCAGGGCGTGCTCCCCGAGATACACCTTGCCCGCCTTGAGCCGCTCGTGCAGGGCGTCGGGCGGCAGATCGACCAGTTCGATCTCGTCGGCCTCGTCGAAGACGCGATCGGGCACGGTCTCGTTCACCTTGGCGCCGGTGATCTGCGCGACGACGTCGTTGAGCGACTCCAGGTGCTGGACGTTGAGCGTGGTGTACACGTTCACGCCGGCGTCGAGGCACGCCTCCACCTCCTGCCAGCGCTTCGCTCGACCCGAAGGCGACCCGGGCACGTTCGAGTGCGCCAGCTCGTCGACCAGCACCAGGTCCGGCCGCCGCCGGATCGCGGCGTCGGCGTCGAACTCCTGCAGTCTGCGCCCCTTGTACTCGACCGTTGCGCGAGGCAGGATGTCCAGCCCGAGCAGCATCTGCTCCGTCTCGGACCGGCCGTGCGTCTCGACGACGCCCGCGGCCACGTCCACTCCCTGGGCCGCCATCCGCTGCGCAGCGGCAAGCATGGCGTAGGTCTTGCCGACACCGGGGGCCATGCCGAAAAAGATCTTCAAGTGTCCCCGCGGCTGCGCGGAGCCCGCATCCGACGCCGATTGGACCCCGCCCCGCTGATCGCGCTTGAAGCGGTCCAGGACCTCGTCGGTTGCCTGCGGCGTCGGGCTTGGCTCGTTCCGGGGCATGCGAGTTGGATCGTATTGAGGCGCGCGCCCGGCTATCTCCGGGCGGCCTCGAGAGCCCGGTTGAGGGCGAGCACGTTCACGACCGGCTCGCCGAGAACGCCGAGCGTGCGGCCCTCGGTGCATCGGCGTACGAGCGTCCGCATCCTTCCCTCGTCCATGCCGCGAGCACTGGCGACGCGAGGAACCTGGTACTCGGCCGCGGCGGGCGAGATGTGCGGGTCCAGACCGCTGGCGGAGGAGGTGACGAGGTCGAGAGGAACCGGGGTGGTCCGGCTCTGAGTTCCCGATCGGACTCGCACGATCCCCACGCTCGCGTCCGCCGCGTCGAGGGCTGCGAGACGTGCCTTCGCGTTCTCGAGGAGGGCGGGGTTGGTCGGTGCGAGGTTGCTGCCGGACGAGCCGGCGCCCTTGTCGAGGTTGAGCGAGGTGTACGGAGTTGGGCCCGTGGCGCTCGGGCGGCCCCAGAACCACTTGGCGAGTCCGGGGGCTGCCGTGGGGTCGGAAGTACCGAACTCCTGGCCGATCAGGGCCGAGCCGACGACCTTGCCACCGGCCGCTGCGACGATCGAGCCGTTGGCCTTGTCGGCGAAGGCGACCTGCGCGACACCGGTGATGGCGAGCGGGTAAACGATCCCGGTGATGACCGAGAGGATCGCGAAGAGGACGAGCGCGGGTCGGAAGATGGGCGGGTGAGCGGGCATGGGTCATCTCCACACGGGCAGCAGGTTCACGAGCATGTCGACGAGCTTGATCCCGATGAATGGCACGACGAGCCCGCCGACACCGTAGACGAGCAGGTTGTGAGCGAGCAGGCGGCTGGCCTCGACCGGTCGGTACCTGACGCCGCGGAGCGCCAGCGGGATGAGCGCCACGATGATGAGGGCGTTGAAGATGACCGAGGAGAGGATCGCGGTGGCGGGGTGCAGCCGCATGATGTTGAGCGCGTCGAGCCGCGGGTAGGTGCTCGCGAATGCCGCCGGGATGATGGCGAAGTACTTGGCGACGTCGTTGGCGATGCTGAACGTGGTGAGCGAGCCGCGGGTCATGAGCAGCTGCTTGCCGATGCGGACGATCTCGATGAGCTTGGTGGGGTTGCTGTCGAGGTCGACCATGTTGCCGGCCTCTTTGGCGGCCTGCGTGCCGGAGTTCATCGCGACAGCGACGTCGGCCTGGGCGAGCGCCGGCGCGTCGTTGGTCCCGTCGCCGGTCATCGCGACCAGCCGCCCGCCCTTCTGGTACTCGCGGATGAGCCGGAGCTTGGCTTCGGGCGTCGCCTGGGCGAGGAAATCATCGACCCCCGCTTCAGCCGCGATCGCGGCGGCCGTCACCGGGTTGTCGCCCGTGATCATGACCGTCTTGATGCCCATGCGGCGGAGCTCGGCGAAGCGCTCGGCGATGCCGCCCTTGACGATGTCCTTGAGCTCGATGACGCCGAGCGTCCGGCCCTTGCCATCGGCGACGACCAGGGGCGTGCTGCCGCGCTTCGAGACCTCGTTCACGATCTCGCGGGCCTGCACGCTGGGCGTGCCGCCCATGCGCGAGACGTACGCCTCGATCGCGTCGGCTGAGCCCTTGCGGATCTGGCGTCCCTGAGGGTGCCGCGTGGAGACCGGGAGGTCGACGCCGCTCATGCGCGTGCTGGCGGTAAACGGGACAAAGGACGCGGGCTTGCCGTCGAACCCGAGCGCGTGCATGTCACGCTCGCGGATGCCGTACCTCTGCTTGGCGAGCACCACGACCGAGCGCCCCTCGGGCGTCTCGTCGGCCAGAGACGACAGTTGCGCTGCGTCCGCGAGTTGGTCGGCGGCCGTCCCGTCGACGGGGAAGAACGCCGAGGCCATGCGGTTGCCGAAGGTGATCGTGCCGGTCTTGTCCAGCAGCAGGACGTCGACATCGCCGGCGGCCTCGACGGCCCGGCCGCTGGTCGCGATGACGTTGGCCTGCACGAGCCGGTCCATACCCGCGATCCGGATGGCCGAGAGGAGCCCGCCAATGGTGGTCGGTATGAGGCAGACGAGGAGCGCGACGAGCACCGTCACCGTGATGGGTGCGGCGGTCGAGGCCGGGTCGACTGCCGTCGTCTGGCTCACCGCGAAGATCGAGTACGGCAGCAGCGTCACGCAGGCGAGCAGGAAGATGATCGTCACCTTCGCCAGCAGGATGTCCAGCGCGATCTCGTTGGGCGTCTTCTGCCTTTTGGCTCCCTCGACCATCGCGATCATCCGGTCCAGGAACGAGGACCCCGGGTCGTTGGCGATCCGGACGACGAGCCAGTCGCTGAGGACCTGGGTGCCGCCCACCACGCTGGAGCGGTCGCCGCCGGCTTCGCGGATGACCGGGGCGGACTCGCCGGTGACGGCGGACTCATTCACGCTCGCGACGCCCTCGACGACCTCGCCGTCGCCGGGGATCGTGTCGCCCGCCTGCACGAGCACGATGTCGCCCTTGCGGAGCGAGGCGCCGGAGACGATCTCGGTCTTCAGCGTTGCGATCTCGGTGGCATTTTGTCCTTCACGGGCGCCCGATGCCCAGTGCCCGGCGCCGATCTTCTTCGCTTGCACGTCCCGCTTGCTCTTGCGCAGGCTCGCCGCCTGAGCCTTGCCCCGCCCCTCGGCGATCGCCTCGGCGAAGTTGGCGAACAGCACGG
Source organism: Phycisphaerales bacterium (assembly GCA_947476675.1). Lineage (GTDB taxonomy): Bacteria > Planctomycetota > Phycisphaerae > Phycisphaerales > UBA1924 > CANJRL01. The sequence continues at coordinate 5,467 of CANJRL010000083.1, read as the reverse complement.
TGAACCAGAGCCATATCGCGATCACCAGCACGAGCCAGGGCTGGTAGCCGCCGGACTCGCCCCGGCCGGCGAACCCCGCCACGGCCAGCGCCGTCGTCAGCACGCTCACGACCCAGACGACGAACATGACCGGGTTGCGGAGCTGCACCCGCGGGTCGAGCTTAGCGAATGCCGAGCGAACTGCGGGCCGAACGATCGCGGGATCGAAGACCGACCCGGTCGAACTTCGGTATGGCCCAGGCATGGGCGAGGACGGCATTGAGGGGAGCATGGCGGTCATCACTCTGAGGATCGCTTCCGATCGCCAGCGGACGATCAGCGCGGCATAAAGCAACGCCCGCGGTACATCAACGCGGCATAAAGGACTTCCTGCGCCGTGCGTGGACGGATTGAGCAAGGCATTCGTCGCGTGCGGGTGGTACGATACAGCGAGGAGCACCTGCCATGTCAATCCGGCTCGAGTATGCCAAAGCGTCTCCCGAGGTTTTCAAGGCAATGCTGGGCGTTGAGAAGCTCCTGCACGCCTCGCTCGAGTCCGGCCTGCTCCACATGGTCAAACTTCGAGCCTCGCAGATCAACGGATGCGCATTCTGCATCGACATGCACTGGAAAGACGCGCGAGCCGCCGGCGAGAGCGAACAACGTCTCTATGCGCTGGATGCTTGGGAAGAGAGCCCGTTCTATACCGATCGCGAGCGAGCGGCCTTTGCCTGGACCGAGTCGCTCACGCATGTCGCCACCACCCACGCGCCCGACGCAGACTTTGCCGAGGTCCGAAAGCACTTCAGCGACGAACAATTGGCGGCCTTGACATGGGCGATCGCGACAATCAACGCATGGAACCGAATCGGGATCGCGTTTCGGTCAACGCCGGGTGTCTATCAGCCACCAAAGACTCACTGACTCTCGCTGGGGCTATCTTCCGACTGTCTGAAGATGTTCGACCACAGGACCCAGCGCCAGCGCTGGCACAAACGTCAACGCGCCGACGATGATCACGACCGCCACAAGCATCCCCACGAAGACCGGCGTGTGCGTCGGGAGCGTTCCGCTCGTGGTCGGCGATGACTTCTTGGCCGCCAGCGAGCCCGCCACGGCCATCACGGGCACGATGATCCAGAAGCGGCTGAACCACATCGCCAGCCCGAGGGTGAGGTTGTAGAACGGCGTGTTGGCGCTGAGCCCCGCGAAGGCAGAGCCGTTGTTGTTGGCCGCGCTGCTGAAGGAGTACAGGATCTGGCTGAAGGCGTGCGGGCCGGGGTTGCTGACCCCGGCGCGGCCCTCCGGCAGCGCGACGGCCACGGCCGTCCCGACCAGCACCAGGGCGCACGGCACGAGCACGGCGATCGCCGCCATCTTCATCTCGAATGGGTCGATCTTCTTGCCCAGGTACTCGGGCGTTCGCCCGACCATCAGCCCGGCGACAAAGACCGCGACGATGACGAACATCAGCATGCCGTAGAGGCCGGAGCCAACGCCCCCGAAGACCACCTCGCCGAGCTGCATGAGCCAGATGGGCACGAGCCCGCCCAGCGGCGTGAACGAGTCGTGCATCGCGTTGACGCTGCCGTTGCTGGCGGCGGTCGTCGCGGCGGCCCAGAGCGCCGAGTTGGCGATGCCGAAGCGGGCCTCCTTGCCCTCCATGTTCCCACCGAGGCCCGCGGCGCCATCGACGCCGATGGCGGCGATGGCGGGATTGGCCCGCGACTCGAAGGCGTACGTCGCGGCGAGCAGCGGAACGAAGATCACGAGCATCGCCGCCAGCACGGCCCAGCCTTGGCGCCGATCGCGCACCATCTCGCCGAAGGTCCAGCACAGCGCGGCGGGGATGAGCAGAATCGCGAGCACCTCCAGGAGATTCGAGAGGGCCGTCGGATTCTCCAGCGGGTGGGCGGAGTTGACGTTGAAGAACCCGCCGCCGTTGGAGCCGAGCTGCTTTATCGCGATCTGCGAGGCGGCGGGGCCCAGCGGGATCGTCTGCGTTGTGACGGCGACAGCCTTCATCACGGGCTTGCCGTCGGGACCGGTGAACGGCGCCGGCTGGCCGTCGGCGTCGTTCACCACGTTCCCCGCCGCCTCGGTCTGCATCACCGGCTCGTCGTACGACAGCGGCACGGTGAGCGCGACGGTCTGCGGCCCTCTGAGGCTCTGCACCACGCCCTGGCTCACCAGCGCGATCGCGAGGACCGCGCTCAGCGGCAGGAGGATGTACAGCGTGACGCGGGTGAGGTCCGCCCAGCAGTTGCCGATCGTCGCCGACGACCTGCGGGCCAGCCCTCGGATCAGCGCCGCCAGCACGGCGATGCCGGTCGCGGCGGAGAGGAAGTTCTGCACGCCCAGCCCGAGCATCTGCGTGAGATACGACATCGTTGTCTCGCCGCCGTAGCCCTGCCAGTTGGTGTTGGTGACGAACGAGACCGCCGTGTTGAACGCGGAGCCGGGCTCGACTGGGCCAAGCCCGGCGGGGTTCGCGGGCAGAACACCCTGCGCACGCTGGAGGGCGTACACCGCGGCGAAGCCGATGGCGTTGAACGCGAGGATGCCGACGGTATAGGACTTCCATCCCGTCTCGACGGGCCGCCGCTCCGAATCAGCCCGCACGCCGCAAAGCGCGTAGATCCCTCGCTCAAGCCAGCCGAGGGCCGGGCCGAGCCCGAGCGGGGCTTCGCCCGTCCGGCCTTCGAGCACCCGGGCCATGAACCAGCCGAGCGGCTTGACCATCGCGAGAAGCACGGAGAGGTAGATGACCAGTTGCAGCGGGCCGTTCATTGGAACCACTCCGGCATGAGCAGGGCGATGAGCAGATAGAGCAGCAGCCCCACGGCGACAGCCCCGGCGATGATGTAAATCCCGCTCATCGACGCACCTCTGAGCCGGCCCCACCGGAGACTGGGGACTTGGCATCGCGTGGTCGCAGCCAGTCGCACGCTCGCACCAGCGCGGCCGTCAACGCCAGACACCCGAGAAAGAACACCAGGGCGACAAGGTCGGACATGGGGACACTCCTGACGATCAGAGGATCGGGGGCCCATGGCCGTGCGTCGCTCTCCCGCGCATAAACGCCGCAGCCGATCGCATAAGAGCCGCATAAAGGCGTGGGCTTCCCCTTGCGCAGTCCGCTGAGCGACGCGGGCGCTAGCCAATCGGCCCCTTGATGCGGCCCTTATCTTCTGGAACGGTGTCTTGATGCAGCATTGATCGCCCTGCTCGCTCCTGCGCGCGAAAGTACGCGCGTTGACTCAGAACGCCCCTTCTGGAGACGCCCCATGCCCGATCCAGCCGCATCCATCGTGGCTGTGCTCCTCAGACCCATCGCCGGGCTCGCGGAGATCGAGCCGCTCCGTGTGTACATCAATGATTGGCGCGAGAGCCGGCGGCGCCTCGGACGGAGGCTGCCTAGCCAGAGGCCGTTTGGTTTGTCGCTGGACGAAGAGATTCCGTCGATCCTGACAGCGGCCTTGATCGCGATGGGACTGATGTCAACATCGCCGAGCCTCGCACAAGACGTCGGCGTGCCCGCGTCATCCTCATCCTCGCGTTCGCCCGTGGACGATCCGGGGAGCTCGGCTCCCACGCTCTCGTCGCCCCCTCCGTCCCCGCGAGAGCGAAGGGGTCTCCCATCGCCCTGGAGTTCCCCTCCGTTTCCAGGCTCGGAGTTCACCGGCCCGACGATCGGCGCGCCGGTCAGCGACTACGACTACTTCCTGAAGAGCCTGTGGAAGGACACGGCACTTGGTCGCGCGCTGAGCGACAGCCGCATCGACGTCTACGGCTGGGCGAACGTAGGCTGGAACTGGAGCACCTCTCGTGACTCCAACACGCCCAACTCGTATGACCTCGTGCCGAACCAGGTCTTGCTCAACCAGCTGGTGCTCCGAGTTGAGCGGCAGCTCGACACCGTGCAGACCTCGCACGATGACTGGGGCTTCCGCGTCTCGAATGTCTTCGGCACCGACTATCGATACACGGTGGCGAAGGGATGGTTCGACCATCAGCTCCTGAAGGAGAACCAGCTCTACGGCTTCGACATGCCCGAGCTCTACTTCCAGTACTACACGCCGACCGTCGCCGAGGGGCTTGTGCTGCGCGTGGGACGCATCATCTCGCCCCCGGACATCGAAGCCCAGCTCGCTCCGGACAACTATCTCTACAGCCACTCCACGATGTTCTCGGTCGACCCGTACACGTTCACCGGCGTGTTCGCCACCGTACGGCTCGACCCGCAGTGGCAGGTGCAGGCCGGCGTTCATGCCGGCTCCGACAACGCCCCGTGGACCGACTCCGCCTCGCCCAACGCCCACCTGATGGCCAGGTGGACGAGCGCCGACAACAGCGACTCCATCTGGGCGGGCATCAACTCGCTGGGCGAAGGCAAGTACCGCGACGGCAAGGACAACCTCCAGCAGGTCGTCGGCACGTGGAGCCACCGCTTCAGTGATCGCGTCCACATGGCCACCGAGTTGTACTACATGTGGCAGCGCGACGCGCTCCGAGGCGGCACCGTCAACGATGGTCCGGTCCGGCGCTTCGGTGGCGGCGGCGGTCCCGGCGATCTCATCCCCGGCGTGTCGGACTCCTTCGGAGCCGTCAACTATCTCCAGTTCCAGATCGACGACGTGTCGTACGTCTCGATCCGCAACGACTTTCTCGCCGATTACAAGGGCCAGCGCACGGGCTACCGCAACGACTACTCCAGCCACACCATCGGGTACAGCCGCAATCTCACCCCGTGGGCGACCGTCCGCCCGGAGATCAAGTACGAGCGCGGCTACAGCACCCCCGCGTACGACCTCGGCCGCAAGAGTGATCAGTGGAAGTTCGCCGTGGACCTGATCATCCGGTTCTGACGATCGCACCCGCGGGCCATCGCGCGGCTCTGCCGCACGGTCGGCACGTGTCGCGATCCTGACGAGATTGACCACCGGCGATGGCACGGGCCCGAGCCACTCGGTGGACTTCGGCACGACGTACCTGCTCACGCCGCGCGTCCAGGTCGATGCGAGGGTCGGCTTCGGGCTGAGCAACACGGCGGACGACGCGTTTAGGGGCGGGGTTGAGCCCCGCGACGGGGATGCGCTCGATGATCACAGGAATCGCTCCGCGGGGAGGTCCGCGCGGGCTCCTCCGCGCGTGGCTCATCCGGGGCGGGTCGGCCTCGGACGAACAGGGCTGTCGCGGCTTCCCTGCCACTTCCCCGGGTCGCCTCTCGCCTGTGCGGGCGGGGCGTGCGCCGGGGGCGCATCCGTGCGATCAGCGGGGAGAGTCGGCACGTGGGGCGAGATGGCTTGAGAAATCGATTCTGAGTGCGATTCGCCGGTGAGGTGGCGATCGGCAGGATTCAGGCTTCGGCATACACGCTTCGATTGAACGGGAGATGGACGTCAAGGGAATTCCCCGGGCATGTTGAGTAAGTGTCGCTCTTGGTGACTGCGGTCGGGTCGCCGAGCCGCGTCGGCGCGCAGTAGGC
>CANJRL010000082.1 GCA_947476675.1 Phycisphaerales bacterium | reverse complement strand
CGCCTCGGTGATGTGGTCGTACTCGCCCCCGCCCGTGCCGTGGATGAAGAGGTCGCACCCGGCGAGACGGAGCAGCGCGGTCATGAGCAGTGCGCGCGGGGCGAGTTCCGAGAGGGGGATCGTTGCGGCGTCGGCGGCGGTGACGCGCTGGCGCACGCGCCCGGGGCGCAGACGCCACAGGGGCAATTCGAACGACGACTGTGACGCTTGCAGCGCCGCCATGCCCGCCGCGGGGCGCTCGGCGACGGCGCGGTTGTACGCCGCGACGCAGGGCGCCGGGTCGGCGAGCATCCGCGCGAGAACGTCGCGGAACAGGTCGGTCGCGCCCAGGTCCGTGGCGCGGATGGTCGCCGCGGGCGTGGGCACGATTGGCGCGAGCAGGGCGGCGAGGGCCCGCTCCGCCTGGCGGGCGGCGTTGGGCGCGTCCGAGGCTCCGGCCATGGCGCGAGCGATGGCGCTGATTCCCCGGCGGACGCTGGCGGGGGATCGGGCGTCGTCGGCGGGCTGGCTGATTGGAAACGAGGGAAGCGACCCGGTCGCGACCCCGGTCGGTTTAGGCGCTCCGAGGGCGATCTCGCGCCGCTCCAGAATGCCCTTGCCGTTCTCGGCGGGGTACGCGAAGCGAGACGGGTCGACATCGTCCTGATCCACGGTCAGCCACGCGGCGTCGGCGTCGAGCGACTCGGCGGCGGCGGCGCTGGCGAGGTACTTGGCCAGGATTCCCGGGTGCCAGACCTGCGCCTGGTGGCCGGTCATGACGATCGCGCGCGAGGTCGGCAGGCCGAGTTGTTCGCGGAAGCGGCGGGCGCGATCGGTTTCTCGGCGCGCGAGCCACCGGTCGATCGCGGCCTGCCATGCGGAAGGATCGGGCTCGATCCGGAGGTCGCCGGCCGCCGGAGCGCTCACGCCGCCGAGACCCCGGCGTCGGCCTCGATGCCCTCGAGCGCGGAGGCGGGAAGGCGGCGCCGGCACTTGTCGAGTTCGCGGTGCAGTGTGGCGCGGTAGTGGAGGAGGCGGTTGACGGGGTCGTTCAGAGGCCCTCCGAAGGTGCGCGAGGGGTCGTTGTAGATGAGCCTCACCGGGATCTCGCGGATGCGCAGCCCGTGGGCGGCGGCCTGGACCCAGAACTGCATCGGGAAGGCGTAGCCGTCCTCCGAGAGTTCGAGCCGGCGCAGGGCGTCGACCCGGTAGGCCTTGAAGCCGCAGAACGCGTCGGTGATCCCGAGAGCGAGGCGATGGTTGATCTCTTCGGTGAGTTCGTGGTTGATCTTGCGGCGGTCGGGCGGCGGGACGTCGTCGCCCCCGGAGACCGGCATGTAGCGCGAGCCGCTGATGACGTCGTGGGTGTTCTCGGCGGCGGCATCGAGGAAGCGGGGGATGGCGGCGGGCTCGTGCTGCTCGTCGCAGTCCATGGTGATGACCCAGTCGAAGTCGTCCATGGCGGCCCACCGGAAGGCGTGCTGCATGGCCCTGCCGTAGCCCCGGTTCTCGGCGTGGCGGATGACGCCGACGGGGAACTGCGGGAGCAGGCAGGGCGTCGCGTCGCTGGATCCGTCGTCGATGATGAGGACGTCCGGGGCGTGCTCGAGCACCCGCTCCAGCACGCGGCGCACGTACGACTCCTCGTTGTACACGGGGATGGCGATGAGCGAACGCATGCGTGCCTCCGTGGCGGCTCGGATCATCTCGAGGCGAGTGTAGCCCCGGGGCTGGGGGTCAGCGCCCTGTGCGGAGGGGGCTGGCCTGGGTGACGCGGATGCGGTCGCGCGCGAGGTCCCACTCGATCTCGCGGGCGTTCTGCGCGATCCCCTGGGCATCGTCGAGCAGGGTCACGACGTTGTCTTCGGCGGCGCGGATGAGCGCAACGCCGCTGGTCGCGTCGTAGCGGGCGCTGTCGGCGGTGAGCTGGCGGCTGCCCATCTGAACAAAGAGGCCGCCTTGCGCGTCAGCCCTCGAGAGCCTCGCGGTCTGCGCCTCGAACCCCGCGGTCAGCCGCTCGCACTCCAGGTCGGCGATCGATGCCGCGCCGGGGGGGCGGTGGCGCAGCCGCACGCGGCCCGCGATCTCGCCCTCTCCCTGTTGGCGGCGGAGGAACATCGACCCGTCCCATGTGATCAGCGTCGTGCCGCGGGCGCCGGAGGAGAAGGGGGAGGCGGGCTCGCTGGGCTGCGCGGCGGAGGCCTCGCGCCGGTCCTCGAGGAGCAGTTTTCCTGCGGCGGGCACCCGGAACACCTGCGCCTGCGCGTCGGCGAGGACGCGCGGGCCGCTGACGAAAACCAGGGAGTCGAGGCGCTGGCCCGACTCCTCGGCCGGGTCGGGGGTGAACCGGCGCGTCTCGACCTCGGCCAGAGCCTCTCCCACTCCCTCCTCGAGAGCGGAGGTGAGCGTGATGTCGCGCACGCGGGCCCCCGCGAGGGCCGCATCGCCGTCGCCCGGGCTCTGGGCGTCGGGCTGAGGCTCGGGGTCCGCGGCGGCCGAGCGGTTCGCGAACTCGACCAGCAGGCGCTCCCCCTTCCACGCATCGCGCTGGCGCTCGCCGGCCTGCGCGTACCCTTGGACCGATCCGGCGGTCTCCGCCCGTCCGGCGGCGTCGTCGAAGGTGAACGAGCGCTGCCACGTCACGCGGACGTGGTCGTACGCGACCCCCGCCTCCCTCTCGGGCCTGGTGTACTCCGCCTCGCCCGGCCCGACCACGGAGAGGCGCCCGCCGTCGGCGTCGATGCGCAGCGCCCCGGCGCGGAGCGCGAGCGGGCCGCGCTGGATCGATGCCGCCCCGGACAACTCGGCTACCTCCCGTCCCTTGTCCGCCAGGTTCGATGCGCGGAGGGAATCCGCGGCGGCGTCCACCGGCACGCCGCCGCTGCGGGTTCGCACCGCGACGCCGAGGCTGGCGGTGAGAGTGTCGAGCCGCGCGCCGTCCGGCGCGAAGCGCGCCTCGATCAGTTCGGCGCGGATGCTCGATCCGTCGCGCTCGGCGCGCACTCCTCCGGTCGCGGTGGCCAGCCTTGGCGCGGATGCGCCTGCGTCGCTCTGCGCGAAGTCGACCTCGAGCCGGTCGGCGGTGATGAAGCCGCCCGAGCCGTCCTCGGCGCGAGCGTTGTCGCGCACGCTCACGCGACGAATGGCGCCCGCCGCGTCGGGCGATCCGGGGCTCGCCGGATCGAATGACACCGCCAGTGATTCGCTGGTGATCTTCGCCGCTCCGTCGCGGGCGAGCACGCCCTCGCTGAACGCGGCCTCCTCGAGCGAGAGGCCGCTCGACGCGGGGGAGAACCGGATCTCGGCGCCTCCCCTCCACGAGACGTCGCGCGCGCCGGCGTCGACGAAGCGGTCGCGGGCGGGCGGGAGAGCGCGGAGGACGCCCGAGCCGGGGATCCGGGCGATTCCCCTGGCGAGATCGGCCTCGATGCGCGAGGCCCGCGCCTCGCCGCGCCCCGCGAGGCGCAGGACGGTGGATTCAGGCCCGGCGCCGCCCAGGACAAACGCGCTGCGCGTGGCTCCGTACTCCACCCCCGCGCCCTCGGCTTCGAGACCGGAGCCGTTGTCTCTGAAGCGGACCCTCCCGAGCGTCGGGGAGGAGAGCCGCGCGAACACATCATCGGCCGCGAGTTCGGCTGGCGCGCCGGCGACGGGCCTGATTTCGAGAGGGCCGGACCATGTCATGGTGACAGCGACGGCCGGCGACGACGCGGGTTCGGCGGCAAGCGGCGGAGCGTCGCTCCCGGGGGCGCCTCGTGCGGCGGAGAACAGCGGGCCGACCGCTCCAGGCCGCAACGCCCCGTCGAAGGTTCGCATCCAGCACTCCAGACGCTCCGCGAGGAGTTCGGCCTGCGCCCAGACCACGCGCACGGGGCCGGCGATCTCGGCGCGGTAGCGGTCTTCGCGGGGCGGTGGCGACTCGGCGCGGGCGCCAGACGCGGCCGGCTCCGGTGTGGGCGTTGGCGTGACGCCCCCGTCGCGGCGCCTCGCGCCGGGGCGGAAGACGAGCGACTCGCTCGACTCGGCGCGGAAGAACAGGAGGCGACGGTCCTTGGGGCTGAAGAGCACGGTGACGCCTCTGCCCCTCCATTCCGCCTCGCGCGATTCGATGCGCAGCGGTCCCTCGGCGCGGAGCTCTCCGGCGGTGGTGTCGAAGTCGATGGTGTCGGTATAGAGCACTGCCGCGGCGTCCTCGGCGTCGGCCCTCGCGCTGCCCGCGCCGCGGTCAAAGAGACGCACCTGCACATCGCCTCGGAACCACCCGGACTCCGGCTCCTGCTGCCGGCTCCGCTGCAGGAACTGCCCGGCATCGGCACGAACTTCGACGGTGCGGCCGTCCGGGAAGTGGATGACTGCCTTGGGCCTGGTCACGCGGAAGCGGCCGGCTTCGAGCGGATCGAAGGAATCGAAGGTGATGACCTGCGTGAGGCGCCCTCGCTCGTCATAGAGGCTGATGCGACCCTGCTCGAGTTCGGTCGCCTGGAGGATGTCGGGCACCGTCGACGGCGGGGGTCCGGGTGCGGGCCCGGCGGTCACGACGACGGGCGCCTCGATCGCAGGGGCGACGCGCTGCGCATCGGTCGGAGTGCGCACGAATGCCGCCACGACCAGGCCCACGGCCGCGACCGTCATCAGCCCGGCGAGGGCAAGGCCGACGCCGCGGGGGCTCACAGCGCGGCTCCGCGCGGGGAGAGGATGGTGCTCGCTGGGGCGATCGGCATGGGGAACGTCGATGGTACCCGCCGGGCGCAGCGCGGCGTCAATCTCGCACCGCGCGCATCGCGATCAGGTCCTGCACGTCGAGGATGCCCACCGGGCGGCCCGCGTCGTCCACGACGGGAATCTCGTCCTGACGGTGCTCGCGCACCATGCGGACGGCATCCCGGACCAGCGCGGAGGCGGGCAGCGTGCGGGGGGTGCGGGTCATCACCTCGGCGATGGGTCGGGCCAGTTCGGCGGCGGGGTCGGCGGCGCGGACAACCCGGCGGCGCAGGTCGCCGTCGGTGAAGAGGCCGGTCATCACGCCGCTCGCATCGACCAGGATGAGCGCGCCGGGGCGGCGCCCGATCGAATCGGCGCGGCGGAGGGCTTCGGCGACGGTGAGCGTGTCGGGTTCGACCGGCAGGTTGCGGCCGACGACGAAGCGGAGGATGTCAATGACCGGGCGGAGCAGCCCCCCCAGCCCTCCGCCGGGGTGCCGCTTGAGGAAGTCCTCGGCGGTGAAGGCCCGGCGCCGGCTGACCGCAAGCGCCAGGGCGTCGCCGAGCGCCAGCATGGCGGTGGTGGAACTGGTCGGGGCCAGGGTTGTGTCGCACGCCTCGGCGACCGGGCCGATGCAGAGGTTGACGGTCGAGACGCGGGCCAGGGCGGATCGCCGTCCGTCGGCCCCGCCGGTGATCGACACGACGGGCAGCCCGTCCTGGAGGAGCACAGAGGCGAGTGCGACGACCTCCTCGGTCTCACCGGAATAGGAGAGCGCGAGCAGACAGTCCCTGCGGCTGAACCGGCCGAGATCGCCGTGGGCGGCCTCGGTGGGGTGGACGTCGTGGGAGGGAACGCCGAGGCTGGCGAGCGTGGCGGAGATCTTCTTGCCGATGAGGCCGGATTTGCCAAGCCCGGCGACGAGCACGCTGCCTCCGGCGTCGGCGCATCGGGCCAGTTCGTCGACCGCGTCGTGGGCCTCGGGCCCGAGCCCGTCGGCGACGGAGCGCACGGCGTCGCTCTCCGCGCGGATGGCGCTCAGCATGAACTCGCGCTCGGCAGCGCGGGGGGAGGGAGCGTGATCGGTACGGGGCGCGGGCGCCGCCGCGGGGAGTGCGGCCATGGGATGTAGCATAGCGCCCGCCGCGGGAGCCGCGGCAAGCCCCCCGGAGCGGCCGTGCATCACAGCGAAGAAGCCATCGTTCACCTCGACGCGTTCGACGGGCCTCTGGACCTGCTGCTGCACCTGATCCGCCGCGCCGAGGTGGACATCGCCGATATCCCGATCGCGCAGATCACCGAGCAATACCTGCATCGGCTCGAGGAGATCGAGCGGATCGACATCGAACTGGCCGGCGAGTTTCTGGTGATGGCCGCGACGCTGATGGAGATCAAGAGCCGCATGATCTCGCCTCCGGCGGAGCCGGACACCGGGTCCGGCGGGGCGGAGGCGCTGGGTCCGGGCGTGGATCCGCGGGCCGAGCTCGTGAGGCAACTCCTGGCCTACAAGCGCGTGCGGGACGCCGCGCAGGCGCTGGAGGAGCGCAGGGCGCGGTGGGAGAGCCGGTGGGCGACCGCGCCCGCGCAGCCTGCGGACGTCGCGCCCGAGACGGCATCGGGCGACGACGGCGAGAGCCCCCCGGTGGAGGTGGAGGATCTCGAACTCTTCGACCTTGTCGAGGCGTTCTCGCGGATCATGGCGACCGTCGACATCGACCGCGCGGTCCGCTCCGCGCACGAGGTGGCGTACGACGACACGCCGATCGAACTGCACGCGGAGGACATCCTGGATCGCCTGAGGCGGTGCGCCGCGCCCGGGGGCGCCGCGCCGCGGATGACGCTGCGCGAGATGCTCTCGGGGCGGACCCGGGTCGAGATGGTTGGGTTGTTCCTGGCGACGCTGGAACTCGTGCGTCGGCGATCGGTGGTGATCGCGCCGGAGCCCGGGGAGCGGGAGTACAGCATCGCGCTGAATGACGATCCGGACGCGGGCGCGCCCGAGCCGGCGCCCGCGGGAGGGGGGTAGGGCCGATCAGGCGGGGCCCGCGCCCGGCCCGGCCTCCGTCGATTCGCCGCCCCCGCGGAGCAGGGCCTTCTTCCTCTCTTCGAGCCGCGCGAGTTCCTCGTTTGCGGCGTCGAGAGAGCGGCGGAGGTCGTTGCGAGTCTGCTCGCCCTGGCTCTTGATCTGGGCGATCTGGTTCGACGCGTTGGCGGCGATGGCGCGGAGCTTCTCGGCGCGGTCGACGAGGTCGCCAAGGCTGCCGGCGGTGGGGGCCTCGGATGCTGCGCCGACGTGACGCTCGGCTCGAGCCAGCGCGGTCTCGAGGCGGTGCAACCTCGAATCGACCTTCTGCTCAACCTCGCCCTGGAGCAGCGCGATGCGGTCGTCGAGGCCGGACGCGAGGCGGTCGAGCGCCTCGGCGATCCGCGACTCCTGGGCGTCGGCGGCGGCGCACAGTTCGGAGATGCGATGCGCTGCCGCCGCGATGCGCTCGGAGGCCAGTCGGTCGGTCGAGTCCGCCCCCTCGGCGAGGGCGGAGGCCAGGGAAGCCTTGGCGCGGGCCGCGGCCTCCAGCGCGGCGGCGTCAAGCCTCCTCTCCGCCTCGGCGATCGCGGCGGCGGCGGACGTCCCTGCGGCCTCGCGGAACGCCTCGATGCGCTCCTGCGCGAGCGAGAGGCGGCGTTCGACCGCGGCGTCCATGTCACCGACAAAGTGCTCGAGCGCACTGGCCTGCTCCTTGAGGCGGTCGGCGCACACGCGGGCTCGGTCCTCGGCGTCGCGAGCCGCCGCGTCGGAGGCGCGAGCCACGCTGTCACGGAGGCCGGCGAGGCGGGCCTCGATTCCCGCAACCTCGGCGCGCGTCGCATCCGCGAGGGCCCGGACCGCCGCTTCTGCCTCGGCGGCCGTGTTCGCGGCGGCCTCCGCGGCCTCGGCGGAGCGGGCCTGCGAGGGCTCGAGAGCCCGCTCGGCCTTGCCCCGCAATGCTTCGACCGTGGCCTCGAGCCGCCGCTCAAACTCGGACGCGCGGCTCGTCATCGAGTCGTCGAAGGCTCGCGACAGCGATTCGGCCCGGGCCACGCTCTCGGCGATCCCGCCGGCGATCGTGCCGACCCGGGCCAGCGCGTCGGAGGTGATGGCTTCTGTTTCTTCCTGCGCGCGGCGGCGCTGCTGGGCGACCGTCGCATCCATGGACTCGACGGCTCGCGCGATCTGGCCCTCCGCCTCGCGGGCGCTGTCGCGCAGCCTCGCGAGCGACGCGTCGGCGCGTGCGCGGCAAGACTCCAACGACGCGACGAGGGACTGCAGGTCGGCGCGGATCGCGGCGCAGCGGTCCGCGGTCGCCGACTCCATCGCCCGCGTCGTGGCCTCCGCCTCCCCGGCGGCCGCGATGAGCCTCTCGCGCTCGGCGCGCAGCGCATCCGCGGCTTCGGCCATCCGCGAGTCGGCGACCGCGAGCAAGGCGTCGAGCCCGGTCCGGGCGGCGTCGAGCCGTTGACGCACCGTGTCGTCCACCTCGTCCGCTGCGCCGCGGGCCGCCTGCAGGGCCTCGGTGAGCGCGGCAACCACGGCGCGCTGGCGGCCCTCCATCTCACGCTCGGCCTTGGCCAGGCGGTCGCCCAGCGTTGCCTCGATCGTCCCAAGCGTGCCGTGGGCGTCGGCCGCGAGACCCTCGAGCCGGTCGCGGGCCGATTGAACGATCGCGTCGGCCCCCGCGAGAGCCGCGGCGGCGCGGGCCGGGATGGAGGCCTCGGCCTCGTGCAATCGGTCGAGCAGGCTGTGCTCGATGGACGCTGCGCGGGATTCGGCCTCGGCGATCCTCAAGCCGAGGCGACCCGACGCTTCCTGGATGCGTGCCTCGGCGGCGTCGCCGATCTCGTTTGCCTTCAGCGCGATCGACCGCGCGGTCTCGGCGACGCGCTCGCGGGTTGAGGCTTCGAGCCGGGCCAACTCGGCCTCCGCCTCGGCCGCCTCGGCGGCAGCCCGGTCGGCGATGGCCCTGGCGCGGGCGGTCGAAGATGCGGCGATCTCCGCCCCGAGGGCCTCCATCGCGGCGGCGGCCTCCTCGCGACGCCGCGCGAGGCCGCCTTCGAGCGCGTGCGCCGTGGCCTCGGCGTCCGCGATCGCGCTCGACACGCCCCGCGCCGCCGCCTCGACCCGGTCGGCCATCGCGCGCTCCGCGGTGGAGAGGCGGGCGTCGATCGCGTTGGCAAGGGTCTCGAGGGTGGCCTCCGCGTCGAGCGCGAGATGGTTGATGCGCTGGCGGGCCTCGGCGAGCCGGCGGTCGGTCTCTTCGATCGCCGCCAGCGCCACCGATGCGCCCTGCTCCGCGGCCTGGGCGACGCGCTGCCGCAGAGCGAGCGAGATTTCCTCGGCCTTGGCCGCGGCGCCCTCGACGTCGCGGCGGGCCTCGGCGGCGCGGGCCTCCACCGAAGCGAGCGCCGCCGCGGTGATGCTCTCCGCTCGTTCGCGCGAGAGCGAGGCCGACGCCGCGAGACGCCGCTCCGCGTGGCGGGCCGCTTCCTCGGCCCCGGAAACGGCGGCGCCCAAGGCGGTCTGCACGCGATCGGCGTCCTCGGCCGCGCGGCGGACATCCTCCGAGATGCGGGCCGCGGCGAGGGTCACCGCGGTCTCGGTCCGCTCGGCGGCGTCGCGGGCCGCAACCTCCATCCGCTCGGCCATCGCGCCGAGGCGCGAGCCGACGCCCGCCTCGGTCTCGATGGCCCTCGCTTCGAGTTCACGGAGCGCGGCGGAGAGGCGGTCGATGCACGCGCCGACCTGGGCGCGGGCGCTGTCGGCGGCCACGCGGGCCGCCGATTCGGTTCGGTCGCGGGCTTCGGCGGCCGCCTCGCGGGTTGTCGCGGCGGTCTGGGCCCGCACGCCTTCCATCGCCTCGTGCACCATCTGGGCGAGTTCGCCGACGCGCCTCTGGATCGCGCGCTCGTGGTCCCCCGCGCGGCGCTCCGCGTTATCCGCCGCCTTGCCGGCGCGAGCCGCGAGCGCGGTCAGCGCGTGGGTCCGGGCCTCGACGTCGTTGGTGACCGAGGACGCGATCGCGAGCATCTGCTCTTCGGCGGCGCCGCGCAGGGACACAAGGCGGTCGTGCATGCTCTCGGCCGCGGCGACGAGGCGATCGTCGAGGGCCCGGAGCAGCGCCTCCTCGCGGGCCGCGAGGTCACGCTCCATCCGCGCGAAGCGATCCTCGAACGTGGCGGCATGGGCTTCGAGGAGCCGCCGGGCATCCTGATCCCCAACCAGGCGGCCGATGTGCTCGGTCGCCCCGGTGAGGCGGTTCTCGAGCGAGGCGATGGCGGCTTCGAGCGCGCGAACGCGCTGCTGGGCCGGGCCGGTCTCTTTCAACTCCGCTTCGAGCCGGGCCCTCAGGTCGCGCGCCTCGTCGGCGGCGGCACGGACGTGGCTCGCCGCGCCGGCGGACTCCTCGATCAGCGAGCGGAGCCGCCCCGAAAAGTCAAGGAACGCGTCCTGATCGACGACGCGGGGCGAAAGGAACACCTCCTCGATCACCGCAGCCGCGGGGAGGCCCGGCGGCGCGGCGGACGGAGTCGGTGCCGGCCTGGCGGCCTTGCGCACGCCGCCGCCGGCTGGGGTGGCTGCTGGCTGAGACGCAGACGAGGCGGTCGGCGGCACAATCGGCTCCTGTGCCGTCCGGAGGCGCAACGGCGACCCGCGCTGCCTCGGCGGCGCCAGTCCGGGCCGCCGAACGCGCATCTCCGGTCGGGATCGGCGATCCGTCGGCCATTGCTCGAATCTGGCGATTCCTACACTCGGGAGATGCCCCGACCACGACCGCGTGCCGCCCCCGCCAGACCCGCGCGCGGCGCGGCCACGCCCCCGGCCCGCTCTGCCAGGGCGGCCGCGAAGCCTCGTCTCACCCGCCGCCAGAAGACCGCCGCCCTCGATGCCGACTCGCCGCTTCGAGATGCGAGCCGGCCGGGCGCGGAGCGGCTCCAACGGGTGCTCGCGGACCTGGGAATCGCATCGAGACGTGGCTGCGAGGAACTGATCGAAGCCGGGGAGGTCTCGGTCAACGGGGAGCCGGTGCTCGCTCTGCCTGTCTGGGTGACGCCGCAAGACCGCATCGAGGTCGGCGGGAAGGTCGTCCATGCCCCGCCGCGCAAGCCCCGGCCCGGGGCCCACGCCCGGCCCAAGGGCGGCGTCGGCCAGGAGCCCGTGCGCCACATCTACGTCATGCTCAACAAACCAACCAACACCGTGAGCACGACCCTCGACCCGGCCGGCCGGCGCACGGTGCTCGACCTTGTGCAGCACCCGGCCGCCGCGCGGCTCTTCCCGGTGGGGAGGCTCGACTACGACACCACCGGCCTCCTGCTCCTCACCAACGATGGCGACCTGACCAACCTGCTGACCCACCCCCGCTACGGCGTGCCCAAGACCTACCGCGCGGTGGTCAAGGGTCTGCTCGACGATGAGTCGCTGGCGGTGCTCGAGAAGGGCATCTACCTGGCCGAGCGCAAGGAGGGGAGAACCGAGGGGGCCAGACGGGCCGCGCACGTCGGGCTCAAACTGGTCTCGCGCGACCGCGACCGCACGGTCGTCGAGATCTCGCTCAAGGAAGGGCGGAACCGGCAGGTCAGGCGCATGTTCGCCGCGGTCGGCCGCCCGGTGCGGAGGCTGCAGCGGCTCCGCATGGGGCCACTGTCGCTCAAGGGTTTGGCTGTGGGGCGGTGGCGGGAACTGACGCGCGACGAGCTGCGGAGCCTGAAGGCGGCGGTGCGCGAAGCCCAACACCAGGAGCCCGAAGGCGGGGGCCCGGCCCCCGGCGCGGAGCCCGCGCCGCGGGCGCGGCCATCGCGGATCCGGGCCGCGCCGACGAAGGACTGACCGGCGCACGACCGATACTGTCCCCGTCGTGATCGTTCACCTCAACGGCGCGCTCGTCCCCGCGGCCCAGGCCCGCGTCTCTCCCTTCGACCGCGGCTTTCTCTTCGGCGACGGCGTCTACGAGGGCCTGCGCTCCTTTGGCGGCGCCCTCGTCGGGCTCGATGCTCACGTCGCGCGGCTCGCGGAAGGTCTCGCCGAGTGCCGCATCGAGGGGTTCGACCCACGCTCAATCGGACCGCTCACTGCCCACCTCCTCCGCGCCAACGCGATGCACGACGCGTTCATCTACTGGCAAGTCACGCGCGGCGCGCCGGCGAACCTCGATGACGCCTCCTCGGTCCGGACCCGCGTGCCCTCCGGCAGGGCGCGGCTCACCCCGACGGTGTTCGGCTTCTGCACGCCGCTCCCGCCCCTGCACGCATACACGGAACCGCCGACGCGAACCGCGGCGGTCCGCCCCGACACGCGTTGGCTCCGGGGGCACGTGAAGTCGATCTCGCTGATCGGCGGCGTGCTCGCGGCGCTGGAGGCCGATGAACTTGGGGCCGAGGACGCGATCCTGGTGCGCGATGGCAAAGTGACCGAGGGAGTGGCGACGAACGTGATCATCGCCGGGGGCGGGTCGATCGCCACGCCCCCGGTCCGCGCGTTGCCGATCCTCGCCGGCGTCACGCGCCGACTGCTGCTCGAAGCCGAGCCCTCG
>CANJRL010000081.1 GCA_947476675.1 Phycisphaerales bacterium | reverse complement strand
GGAAACTGGCCGCCGGGCAGACCTCCTCGGCGTGGGCGCCGGGGGTGCGCAGGGGCTACGCCGGGTACGAGCACGACGGGGTGGTCAACCCGGTCATGCACGTGCGCAACCGCGTGCTGCTCGGCGAACTCGGGCGGTGGACACGACGCGATCCGCTGGGGTACGTGGATGGGGTGAGTCTGTACGAGTACGTCTCATCGCAGTCCCAGAGTGCGATTGATCCGGCCGGACTCCGACGCGTGGATTCTGGCAAGTGCTTCCCGCAGGATTGGAACTACGTCGGTGGCTGTGCCTTTGGCGGCGGGGGCGGTGGGTCGAATGGCAGCGTGCTGCCGCCTGAGGGTCCTGGTGGCGGTGGCGGCGGGGGAGGCGCCCCGCCATGTAGCGATGTTGGTAAGATTGCATGTATTATCGGCGCAGGGCTAAATCCCGAGCCGTCGTCGTCGTCTGTGTGCAATTCATACTCTCCCTGCGACCAATATCTCGGCGCCAACGCAGGCTGTTTCTGCCGGTGTGCTGGAAACACGCCGTGGGCACAGTATGTGCGCAGTTGCTTGGCGTGCATGTATAGCATTGGTTGTGGTAACAATACATCACACCTTGTCTGCTATGGAGCCGCGGATGAGGCTTTCCCCGGAGGTCGCCCAGACTCAACGTTGGCCTCCTGCTATGCCCAGTGTCTCGCATTTCAATACCTCGTATGCTGGGGAGCGCCGGGTCTACAACCTGTCGCGTTGCCGGTCAACCTGTGATCAGTCGAACATGAACCACGATTCTTCCACGCGTAAAGCAGCAGCGACGATCCTGCTAAACACCCTTCTCGGAGGCGCCGTCGGCAAGATGGCCGCTCCTCGCTATGTTGATGTTTCGTGGTTGCCATTTATTGCAGGGTGTGTAATTGGATTTTTTCTTTCGCCGGTTGTCCTGATGGCAACCAAGAAATCTCCTCTGGGTCCCTCAATGACATGGCTGGCCTTGGTCATGCTGCCGTCTGCGATTGTTTTGTCAATCATTCCTAACGTGTTCATCGTGTTATTCGGGGCGATTGCCGGTTATATTTCGTGCTGTGCGTTGCTGTGGATTTCAACACGATACCGCGTGCCCTTTTGGCCGCTTAATCGGATGCACTCATCCGGCGCACTTTGATTGTACTGTATCCGACGACTCTTCGCTGCATCCCGCAGCGTGCTGGGCGGAGTCGGATCTCCGCCGTTCTCCGTGCGACATAACGTACCGCGGTCTGCCCTTCAGGTCGTTCGCCAGCGACTTCAACGGAAGCAGATAAATCAGATCGTGCCAATATGCCGGTCAATGGACAAACTACAGTCCGGCTACTCAACATTGCATTGATATGCTGGAGCTATGCAATCGGCAGCAGGCCAGTGTACTCCGCCCCGGTGCCCGATGTTGCGACGAAGATTGGAACTTTGACACTTTCCGGCGATGTCGAACTCTCCCGCCTCGTCGAACTCGTCGCCCGCGAGGCGAGCGTCTCGATCGAGTACGCCCCCGCGGACCTGGCCAAGCGGATCACGCTGCGCGTGCGCGAGGCGCTGACCGCGCGGCAACTCTGGGACGTGCTCGCCGCCACGCTCGAAGGCCAGGGCCTGGTGATCGTGCGCACCGAGCGCGCCGGCGTGTACCGCGTTGTCCCGGTGGCCCAGGCCGCGGCCGGATATCACATGAGGCCCTGATCCACATCCCGCATCGAGCCTCGCCCCTCCCGCGAACCCTTCGGACGCCGCATGCATCCCCCCCACCCCAGCCCCGCGCCCCCGCCCCCGCCCCGCTGGATGTCCCGAGTCCTGGCCGCCGCCGGGGTCTACAACCTCCTCTGGGGCGCCTCCGCGGTCCTCCTCCCCGACTTCTGGTTCCGCCTCGGCGAGATGCCCCTGCCCAACTACCCCTCGCTCTGGCAGTGCATCGGGATGATCGTCGGGGTCTACGGCGTGGGATACCTCTGCGCGGCCCGCGACCCCTTGCGGCACTGGCCGATCACCCTCGTCGGCCTGCTCGGCAAGGTCTTCGGGCCCATCGGCTACCTCGACGCGGCCCTCAAGGGCGCCCTCCCGTGGCGCGCCGGCTGGACGATCGTGACCAACGATCTGATCTGGTGGGTCCCCTTCGCGTTGATCCTGCTCGCCGCCAGGAGGGTGGCCAAGGCACTGCCCTGACCCTTCGATCGATGACAACGGCTCCTGCAAACCCGCCTCTCGATGAAGCCCCCGCGAAGGGGCCCGACGTTGCCTCAGCGCTCAACGCGTCGACGACGAACCTCGGCCCCACCCTCGGCGAGTTGAGCCGCCGGGGCCCGCTCATGCTGGTGTTTCTGCGGCACTTCGGGTGCACCTTCTGCCGCGAGGCGATGAGCGACATCCGGGAGCAGCGCCGCGAGATCGAGGCCTCCCCGGCGAACATCGCCCTGGTCCACTCGGCGACCGAGGCCGAGGCCGGGCCCTACCTCGAGAAGTTCGGCCTCGCCGACCTGCCCCGCCACGCCGACCCCGAGCGGCGCCTGTACGCCGCCTTCGGCCTGCAGCGCGGCAACCTAGCCCAACTCTTCGGCGTCAAGTGCATCATGCGCGGCTTCGCCGCCGGCGTGCTCGAGGGCCACGGCGTCGGCCCGCTCACCGGCGACGGCTTCCAGATGCCCGGCGTGTTCGTGGTGAGGGACGGGGCGATCGTCCGCGAGTTCCGCCACAGGAGCGCCGCCGACCGCCCCGACTATGCCGCCATCGCCCGCGGCGCGTGAACCCTACCCTCGGGCGTGCTCCTGAGGCCCACCGAGAGCGGCATCTGGTGCGAGGCCGGCGGCTTCCACCTCGACCCCTGGCGCCCCGTCGACCGCGCGGTCATCAGCCACGCCCACTCCGACCACGCCCGCGCCGGTTGCCGCGCATACCTCTGCGCCGCGCGGGGAGAGGGCGTCCTCCGCGAGCGCATCGGCCTCGACGCCCCCATCGAGACCCTCGCGTGGGGCGAGCGCCGCGAGATCGGCGGCGTGGCGGTCTCGCTCCACCCCGCCGGGCACGTGCTGGGCGCGGCCCAGATCCGCGTCGAGCACCGGGGCGAGGTCTGGGTCTTCAGCGGCGATTACAAGCGCGCTCCCGACCCCACCGCCGACGAGTTCGAGCCGGTCGCGTGCCACACGTTCATCACCGAGTCCACCTTCGGCCTGCCCATCTACCGGTGGCAAGAGCCGGAGGAGATCTTCGCGGCGATGAACACTTGGTGGCGGGGCAACGCGGGCGAGGGACGCACCAGCGTGATCTCCGCATATGCGCTGGGCAAGGCCCAGCGGGTGCTGGCCGGGGTCGACGCGTCGATCGGGCCGATCGCGGTGCACGGCGCGGTCGCGAGGTTCCTGCCGCGATACGCCGCGGCAGGGGTGGTCCTGCCCGAGGTGGTTGGCGGCGATGCCGACGGGGCGAAGCGGGTGCGCGGCGTCGGCCTGGTGATCGCGCCCGAGTCGGCGATCGGGAGCCCGTGGATCCGCAAGTTCGGCGAGGTGTCGACCGCCGCGGCGTCGGGCTGGATGAAGGTGCGGGCCGCCCGCCGCCGCGCCGCGCTGGACCGGGGCTTCGCCCTCTCCGACCACGCCGATTGGCCGGCGCTGCTCCGCACAATCGCCGAGACGGGCGCGCAGCGCGTGCTGGCGACGCACGGATACACCGCGCCGCTCACGCGCTACCTGCGCGAGCGCGGCATCGACGCCGGCGTTCTGCCCACGCGCTACGAGGGAGAGCGCGGCGAGGCCGAGGCGGACGAAGCCGCGCCCACCGCGGAAGAGGCGGGGGCGTGATGCGCCGCTTCACGCGCCTCTATCTCGACCTCGACCAGACCAACCGCACCGCGGAGAAGATCGCGGCGATCGAGCGGTACTTCCGCGAGGCGCCCCCGGAGGATGCCGCGTGGGGGCTGTACTTCCTGACCGGGCAGAAGGTCAAGCGCCTGGTGACCGCGGCGCGGCTGCGCGACTGGGCGGTCGAAGCGAGCGGCCTTCCCCGATGGATGATCGGCGAGTGCTACGAGGCGGTGGGCGATTCCGCCGAGACGCTGGCGCTGCTGTGCGCCGAGGGGGGCTGCGCGCCGGCCTCGGCCGCGCGCGCCAGCGATGAACATGTTCCTCGTGGAACATCCGATGGCGAGGGGCTCTCGCTCGGCGCCCTGGTCGAGCACCGGCTGCTCCCGATGAAGCGCATGGACCCCGGGGAGCAGCAGCGCGTCGTCACGGCGATGTGGGCCTCGCTCGATGAACCCGGGCGCCTGGTGTGGAACAAGCTCATCACCGGGGAGTTCCGCGTCGGCGCCGGCAAGCGCCTCGCGGTCAGGGCCCTCGCGGAGGTCGCCGGCGTCTCCGCCGCCGAGATGGAGCACCGGCTGACCGGGAGATGGCGCCCGACCGCGGAGGACTACCTGCGGATCACGGCCCCGCCGGCGCGCGGCATCTCACGCGTCGGCGCCGATGGTCGGGAGGAGGTCATCAGCGACGGCGCCGCCCGCCCCTCCCAAGGCCTCGACCCCGGGCGCCCGTACCCGTTCTTCCTCGCGCACCAACTGCTCGCCGAACCGGAATCGCTGGGGCCCGTCGAGGATTGGCAGGTCGAGTGGAAGTGGGACGGCATCCGCGCCCAGGTGATCCGGCGCGACGGCCGCACGCTGGTGTGGACGAGGGGCGAGGAACTCGTGACCGGCCGATACCACGAGATCGCGGCGGACGCGGGGCTGCTGCCGCCGGGCACGGTGCTGGACGGCGAGATCCTGGCGTGGGAGCGAGGCCGGCCGATGCCGTTCATGGCCCTGCAGAGAAGGATCGGGCGGATCGATGACCAGCCGCGGCTGTTCCCCGAGGCGCCGGTGGTGTTCCAGGCCTACGACGCGCTGGAGGTCGACGGCAGGGACGTGCGGGGCGAGCCGCTGTCCGCGCGGCGGGCGATGCTCGAAGCCATCGCCGCGGATGCGGCGAAGCGGGGGGCGGCGGCACTGCGCGTGTCGGAGACCTTGCGGTGCGCCGGGTGGGAGGACGCCGGCGCGGCGCGGGCCGGAGCGCGCGGGAGGGGCGTCGAGGGGCTGATGCTCAAGCGGCTGTCGTCGCCCTACGGCGTGGGCCGCACGCGGGGGGACTGGTGGAAGTGGAAGGTCGATCCATTCACCATCGACGCGGTGCTGATCGCGGCGCAGCCGGGGCACGGGAAGCGGGCCGGGCTGTTCACGGATTACACCTTCGGCCTGTGGGACAGGGGCGCCCTGACGCCGGTGGCGAAGGCGTATTCGGGGCTGACGGACGCCGAGATCGCGGAGGTGGACGCGTGGGTTCGGGCGCACACGGTGAGCCGCCACGGCCCGGTGAGGGGGGTGGCGCCCGAACTGGTGTTCGAACTAGGCTTCGAGGGGGTGCAGGAATCGGGGCGGCACAAGTCGGGGCTGGCGGTGCGGTTCCCGCGGATGCTGCGGCGGCGGGCCGACAAGGCGGCGGCGGAGGCCGACACGCTGGATACGCTCCGCTCCATGCTGCGCGGGGCCGGCGGATGACGACAGAACTCGCGGCGAGGGCCGACGCGTGGTTCGCCGGCAAGGGCTGGTCGGCGTTCGATTTCCAGCGCGCGGCGTGGGCGGCGTACCTGGGCGGGAAGAGCGGGCTGATCAACTCGTCCACGGGCAACGGCAAGACCTACGCGGCCTGGCTCGGGCCGGTGCTCGAGGCGGCCTGCGAGCGCGAGCGGGGCGCCGCGCCGCCGACGCGGTTGCAGGCCCTGTGGATCACGCCTCTGCGGGCTCTGGCCAACGACACGACGCAGAGCCTGGCGCTGGCGGCGTCGGAACTCGGCTCGGGCTGGCGCGTGGAGCAGCGGACCGGCGACACCTCGGCGTACGCGCGGAAGCGGCAGCGCGAGAAGCCGCCGGCCGCCCTGGTCACGACCCCCGAGTCGGCGACGCTGATGCTCTCCTACCCGGACGCGCGGGAGCGGCTGGGCGGCCTGCGGGCGGTCATCGTCGATGAGTGGCACGAACTGCTGGGGACGAAGCGCGGCGTGCAAACCGAACTGGCGCTGGCGAGGCTCCGGGAGTTCAACCCCGGGCTGCGGGTCTGGGGGCTGTCGGCCACGCTGGGGAACCTCGAGGAGGCGATGGGGGCGCTGCTCGGGCACGCCGAGGGTCACGAGCCGGGGGTGATGGTGCGCGGCGGGCCTCGCAAGACGATCGAGATCGAGACGCTGATCCCGGCCAACATCGAGCGCTTCCCGCTGGTCGGGCACCTGGGCGCCAAATCGCTGCCCATGGTGCTGCGGGCCCTGGAGGCGGCGCGGACGACCCTGCTGTTCACCAACGTGCGCTCGCAGGCGGAGGCGTGGTTCCAGCAGATCACCGCGGCGCGGCCGGCCTGGCTGGGCGAGGTGGCGATCCACCACGGGTCGATCGACCGCGAGGTGCGCGAGGAGGTGGAGGACCTGCTCCGCCGCGGCAGGCTGCGGTGCGTGGTGTGCACCTCGTCGCTGGACCTGGGCGTGGATTACCCGGCGGTGGACCAGGTGATCCAGTTGGGCAGCCCCAAGGGCGTGGCGCGGCTGCTGCAGCGGGCCGGGCGGAGCGGTCACCAGCCGGGCGGCACGAGCAGGCTGCTGGGCGCGCCGACGCACGCGTTCGAGTTGGTGGAGTTCGCGGCGGCGCGCGAGGCCGCGGGCGAGGGGAGGCTGGAATCGCGCGAGCCGCTGACGCGCCGGCTCGACGTGCTGGTGCAGCACCTGGTCACGGTGGGCGCCGGGGGCGGGTTCACCGAGGAGGACCTGCAACGCGAGGTGCGCTCGACCGCGGCGTACGCGGGGCTGTCGGATGACGAGTGGCGCTGGTGCATGGACTTCGTCGTGCGCGGCGGCGCGACGCTGGGGGCGTACGACAAGTACTGCCGCCTGCGGCCGGTGTGCGATGAGCACGGCGTGATCCCCGAGGGGCCGACGCGGTGGGTGGTCTCGTCGGGCGAGATCGAGAAGCGGCACCGCATGGCAATCGGAACGATCATGGGCGCGGCGTCGCTGAGCGTCGTTTGGCAGACCGGCAGGGTGCTGGGCACGATGGAGGAGGACTTCCTGTCAACGCTGCGGCCCGGGGACCGCTTCGCGTTCGGGGGGCACGTGCTGGAGATGGTGCGGATCCGCGAAGGGCGGGCGGTCGTGCGCAAGGCGCCGAGGGGGAAGGGCATGGTGGCGCGGTGGATGGGGGCGAAGATGCCGCTGTCCACAAGGCTTGCCGAGGCGGTGAGGCGGAAGGTGGACGAGGCGGGGCGAGGGGTGTTCGAAGGGCCGGAGATGGAGGCGGCGCGGTTCGTGCTGGAGACGCAGTCGCGGTGGTCGCGCACGCCCTTGGCGGATGAGTTGCTGGTGGAACTGAGCGAGCAGCGCGACGGGTTTCACGCGTTCCTGTTCCCCTTCGAGGGGCGGCTTGCGCATCACGGGCTGGGGGCGCTGCTGGCGCACCGGCTGGCGAAGGCCGCGCCGCGGTCGATCTCGACGATGGCCAACGACTACGGCCTGCTGCTGTGCGCGTCGCAGCCGCTGGACCTGGGCGAGTCGGAGTGGAGGGAGGCGCTCTCGCCCGAGCGGCTCGCGGAGGACCTGCTGGAGGCTGTGGAGTCGACCGAGATGGCGCGCGGCGCGTTCCGCGAGATCGCCCGCGTCGCGGGGCTGATCACGATCGGGTACCCGGGCCGGCCGGTGAGGGCGCGGCAGTTGCAGGCGTCGAGCGAGCTGTTCTTCGACGTGTTCCGGCAGTTCGAGCCGCGGAACCTGCTGCTCGACCAGGCCCGGCGCGAGGTGCTGGAGAGCCAGCTGGAGTTCCGGCGTCTGTCGGCGGCGCTGGAGCGCGCGGCGGAGCGGAGGATCGTCGTGGTGAAGCCGGGAAGGCTGACGCCGCTGTCGTTCCCGATCTGGTCGGAGTTCGTGCAGGGGCAGGTGTCGAGCGAGACCTGGCGCGACCGGGTTGGGAGGATGGCGATGAGCCTCGAAGAGGAAGCAACGGGCGTGAAGGCGCCGGCGCCTGATGCGTCGAAGGCGCGGAAGAGCCGGGCACGGAAGGCGGTGGAGCGGTGATCGAGGTGGAGATGGGAGGCGAGGCGGTGCACGCGCTGGGCGCGCGGGCGCTGTGGTGGGGCGCGGGGCGGGCGCTGATCGTGGCCGACCTGCACCTGGGCAAGTGCGCGCACTTTCGGTCGCTCGGAGTCCCGGCGCCCCTGGGCTCGGCGGAGGAGACGCTGGGGCGGCTCGGTGGTCTGATCGAGGCGTTCGGCGCGGAGCGTGTGGTTGTCCTCGGGGATCTGCTGCACTCGGGGCGATGGCGGGACGGGGAGACGGTCGCGGCGGTCGACCGCTGGATGGCGGCGCGCAACCGGCCCGAGGTGATGCTGATCGAGGGCAATCACGACCGGGCGGCTGGGGAGTTGCCCTCGGCGTGGGGTGTCGAGGTGGCGCGCGGGCCGCACGAGTTCGGCCCCTTCGCGCTGTGCCACGACCCGCGCGAAGGTGAGGGGGCGAGGAAGTACGCGTTGGCCGGGCACATCCACCCGGTTGCGCGGCTGTACGACCGGGCGGGGCACGGTCTGCGGCTGCCTTGCTTCGTGGTCGGGCCTCGGGCGGCGGTGCTGCCGGCGTTCGGCGCGTTCACGGGGGGCGAGCCGGTGCGGCCCCGGCGCGGGGAGCGGGTGATCGTGGCGGGGCCGGACGGGGTGATGGAGGCGACGCCGGGCGCGGGGAGGAGCCTCGCGGACGGTTGACGCGGCGGGGATCGCGGCGAGAATCGCACGGACACTCGCCGGAGTGGCGGAACTGGCAGACGCGACGGTCTCAAAATCCGTTGCCCCTCAAAGGGCGTGCAGGTTCGATTCCTGTCTCCGGCATTGCGGCGCGGGGCGATGCCTGGCGGGGGGTTGCCACCGGAGGGGCCGGCGCAGACAATCCCGAACCCGCGCCCCGCCCGAGGAACGCGGCCCCGGCCCAGCCCGGAGAGCAGCCACGCTTACGCAGCGCTTCCATGCAGAGAGGACCGACCCATGGCCGAGGCCCAGCAGCAGCAGATCCAGCTCCGCATCGACGAGAGCCGGATGCATACCACGTACGCGAACACTATCCGCACCACCAGCACGCAGGACGAGGTGGTGCTCGATTTCGGCCTGAACCTGCCGATCCAGATGCCGGACGGGAAGCCCGCGATGCAGTTCAACGTGGGCTCGCGCGTGGTCACCAATTGGATGGGCGCGAAGCGGCTGGCGATGTCGCTGGCGCAGTTGATCCAGCAGTACGAGACGCAGATGGGCGAGATCCGCCTCGACCGCGGTCAGGGCGGATCGCCGGCGCCTCAGCGCTGAGCGGGACCGCGGGCGTCGAGCGCGGGAGGGAAGCCCGGATCAGCGGCCGGGCTTGTCGTCGCTGCGCTGTTCGCCCTCGTCATCGCCGGTCTCGGCGTGGGCGTCGCGCTGGGGAGCGGCCTTGGCGGCGGCGATGACCTTCGCCTGCTGGGGGTGCTCGCCGAGCCAGGAGACCGAGCCCGACTCCAGCCGGTAGACGGCGCCGATGATGCGGACCTGGCCCTTGGCGACGGCGGCGCGGACGGTCGGGCTGGCGGTCAGCAGGTCCTCGATGCTCTGCCAGACGTTGTCCTTGATGGCCTCGGCGATCAGTTCGTTACCCTGGGCGCCGGGGTTCTCCTCGCGGGCCCTGGCGACGGCGGGCTTGATCGAGTCGAGCAGCGCAGGGATGCTGCCTTCGGCGTGGGCATCCTGGACCGCCGCGGTGACCGCGCCGCAGGAGGAGTGTCCCATCACCACGAGCAGCGGCGCGCCGAGGTGGCCGATGGCGTACTCGGCGGAGGCGGTCTCGCTGGTCTGGCAGATGTTCCCGGCGACGCGGATGACGAAGATGTCGCCGACGCCGCGATCGAAGATCTCCTCGACCGGGGCCCGCGAATCGGAGCAGGAGAGCACGGCGGCGAAGGGGCGTTGGCCGAGCGTGGCGGTCTCGGCGCGGCGTGCGGAGTCGAGGTTGGGGAACTGGGAGCGGCCGGAGACGAAGCGCTCGTTGCCGTCTTGCAGCAGTTTGATGGCCTGATCCGGACGGATGGCGGCCTTCTTCGGCGCCGCGGGGGAGGCGGGCTCGGCGGCGTGCGCGAGCGCGCCGAAGGCGAGCGCGGCGATGGCGAGTGGGCGGGCGTGGGTGCGCATGGGGCGGCTCCTGTGCGTCGGAAGGTGTCGTGCGTCGGAGCATCGGCCCTCCGCTGCGGTTGCTTGACAAATCGCCGGGGTCGCACGGCCGCCCCGGTCCGAGAAGCCCCCGGGGGCCTCCGGACTTGTCGTGCCCTCGCGGCAGGATTCGGAGCGGACCGGGGCGAGACCACGGGGCCGCGCGGGACGCTGGTAGCATCGCCGGTCGATCCACGCGCACTCGGAGGCAGGCGACGCATGGCACACGCCGACGCGACCACACGCATCGAGAAGGACACGATGGGCGAGATGCCCGTGCCGACGGAGGCGCTCTACGGCGCATCCACCCAGCGCGCGGTGCTCAACTTCCCGATCTCCGGCCGGCCGGTCCCGGCTGCGATCATCGGGGCGTACGCCGAGATCAAGGCGGCCTGCGCCAAGGCGAACCACGATCTCGGCCACCTCGACGCGGAGCGGCGCGAGGCGATCGCGGCGGCGTGCGAGCGGATCGCCTCGCGCGACCTCCCCGCGCCCCCGGGCGCCGACCCCATCGCCTACCACTTCCCCATCGACGTCTTCCAGACCGGCTCGGGCACCTCGACCAACATGAACGTGAACGAGGTCATCGCGAACCTCGTGTGCGTCGCCAACGAGGCCCCGATCGGATCGTCCAAGGATCCGGACTACCTCGCCGGCAAGGGCCGCTTCGCGCACATGCCCGCGACGCCCCGGGGCGGCGTCCACCCCAACGACCACGTGAACATGGGCCAGTCGAGCAACGACACGTTCCCCACGGCGATGCACGTGGCCGCGGCGGTGGAGATCGGCCGGGCGCTGATCCCGGCGCTGCGCGTCGTCGCCGGGGAACTGGAGCGGCTGGCCGGGCAGTTCCAGCCCGTGATCAAGATCGGCCGCACGCACCTGCAGGACGCAACGCCGATCCGGCTCGGGCAGGAGTTCGGGGGCTTCGCGGCGCAGATGCGTCACGCGGAGGAGCGGCTGGCGCGGGCGATGGTCGCGCTCGGCGAGTTGCCCGTGGGCGGGACGGCGGTGGGCACGGGGATCAACACCGACGCGGCGTTCGGGGGGCTTGTGGCGGCGGAACTCTCGCGGCGGCTCGGCGTGCCCTTCCGCGAGGCGCGGAACCACTTCGAGGCCCAGCACGCCAAGGACGCCTTCGTCGAGGCGTCGGGGGCGCTAAGGACCATCGCGGTCTCGCTCACGAAGATCGCGAACGACATCCGGCTGATGGGCTCGGGCCCCCGGTGCGGGCTGGGGGAACTGCTGCTCCCGGCCGTCCAGCCCGGCTCTTCGATCATGCCGGGCAAGGTCAACCCGGTGATCTGCGAGGCGGTGATCATGGCGTCGTGCCGGGTGATCGCCAACGACGCGGCGGTGACGCTCGGGGCGCTCGGGGGCGTGGGGTCGCTGCTCGACCTGAACGTGGCGATGCCGATGATGGCGGAGGCGATGCTGGACTCGATCAGCCTGCTCGCGCGCTCGTGCCACGTGCTGACGGACAACCTGCTCAAGGGGCTGCAGGCCGACGAGAAGCGGTGCGCGGAACTGATCGAGCAGTCGCTGGCGATGTGCACGAGCCTGGTCCCGGCGATCGGGTACGACAGGTCCGCCGCGCTTGCCAAGCGGGCGCACAAGGAGGGCAAGACGGTGCGGGAGTTGGCGCTGGAGCAGGGCGTCTTGCCGGCGGAGCGGCTGGCGGCGCTGCTGGACCCCGGGGCGATGACGACCTATGGCAACGCCGGCGCGCCCGGGGGCGGCTAAGCGGCCGGTTGCGGCGCGCCCCCGCGGCAACCGGGGGAGCGCGCGGTTATGGACCCGCGCACCGCCGCGGATTTTCTGAGCGGCATGTCTTCATTTGCGCGTCCGGCACGCCGAAACTCGTGGCGCCCGTTGAGGGCGGTGCTGAGCCAGGGCTGCTGAGCGGCGTGAACTGTGCGTGATCGGACGCGTCCCCGACGACGCCGAATGCTGTCGCCGCGCGGCGACCGGAGGAGACAGGATGAAGGCGTTCACCAACCTGCGTCTGAACACCAAGATTCTCGCCATCGCGGCGCTCTCGATCTGCGTTGCGCTGGGCGCGCTGCTCGCGGAGGTGCGCATCGCGTCGCGCG
>CANJRL010000080.1 GCA_947476675.1 Phycisphaerales bacterium | reverse complement strand
GGCCTGCCCCGTCTCCTGAGCGCGCTCAACGCCGTCGTGGACGAGGAGCGCGGCGCCGCCGGCGGCTGGCTCCGCCTCATGTACGCCTACCCCACCAACTTCGCGGACGAGATGGTCGCCGCGATCGCCGACCTCCCGCACGTCCTCAAGTACATCGACATCCCGCTCCAGCACGCCAGCGACGCGGTGCTGGAGCGCATGCGCCGCAACGTTACCGCCGAGGCCCAGCGCCGCCGCATCGCCTCGCTCCGCGACCGCGCCCCGGGCATGGCCATCCGCACCACGTTCATCACCGGCTTCCCCGGAGAGACCGAGGACGACCACAAGCGCCTTCTCGGCTTCATCGCCGAGACCCGCTTCGACATGCTCGGCGTCTTCGAGTACTCGCGCGAGGAGGGAACCCCGGCCGGGACCATGGACGCCGACCCGGCCCTTGCCGTCCCGCCCGAGGTCAAGGCCCGCCGCCGCGACGAGATCATGAGCCTGCAGCAGTCGATCGCCTTCGAGCGCAACCGCGCCGTCGCCGCCCGCTTCGATCCCGACCGGCCCTCGACCACCGGGGCCCGCTACCCCGTGCTCATCGACGCGAACGTCAGCGCCCCGAAGAAGCAGACGGGCCGCAGGCGCAGCGCCGACGCCCCGGCGCACTCCTCCCAGGGCCGCGCGTACTTCCAGGCGCCGCAGATCGACAGCGCCACGTACGTCCACTCGCGCGGCCCGCTCGAGCCCGGCGCGATGGTCGAGTGCACCGTCGTCGGCGCGGACGGCTACGACCTCATCGCCGTGCCGAGCGCGGACATCGCCTGAGCATCCCGAAATCCCGTCGGCGTCAGGGGCCGAGGACCAAGGCCGCCACCGCACCGATCGCGAGCGGCGCAAAGAAGAGCAGGACGATCAGCAGGAACGCCAGCCTGTGACGCCTCATCGAGCGATCGACCACG
The DNA here is from genome assembly GCA_947476675.1 of Phycisphaerales bacterium. Lineage (GTDB taxonomy): Bacteria > Planctomycetota > Phycisphaerae > Phycisphaerales > UBA1924 > CANJRL01. The sequence goes on along the minus strand of CANJRL010000080.1, from coordinate 11,425 downwards.
GCGGCGGCCTGTTCCCACACCGCGAGGCATTCCTCTTCGGGCGCGTCGTGCGCCAGCCGGAGTTCGATCGCGTTCGCCAGAGCCAGGCAAAGGTCCCGGTGCATCCGGCGCTCGCGCCCGCGGGGCTCCATCGAGCACGTCAGATTGACGCGCTTGCGATCCAACAGGAGCGCGACGCGCCACTGGAGATCCCGCGCCGCCTTTGCCGCGCTCGAGTCGGGGCACCGCTTGTAGGGCCTCTCAAGCCGGTGTTCGGGCAGAAATATCGCCGCGTCCCCGCAGAGATCGAGCGCCGCGATCAGCGACTGCAAGCGGCGCACCGCCTGCTCATCTTCGCCGGTGATGACGAATGAGTGCTCAAGGATGACGGGCATTGGATCGCCCCCCGGGCGCCCCGTCTCGGAGCAGGCGGTTGTACCGCAGCGCGCTGCGAACCCCGACAATCAGAAAGTAGACCGTCCCCGCCTTGACAACGATCGCGACCGGCCTCATGAACATCGCCGGATTGGCCGCATACAGCGCCACAGACCCGGCGATGTAGATCGCGCACGCGCCGATCAGCCCGGTGAGCGGCCGCACACGCGCCACGACCCAGCACCCCAGGAGCAGCACCCCCCCTGTGCCATAAATGATCATTGGGTGCCGTAGGAACGGCATGCCGCGGAACGGAGAAGGCAGGCCCGAGAGGGTTTGCCAGCGCAGTGCGGCGCCAACGATCCAGATCAGCGCTACCCAGAAAGCATGAGACGCCGCTTCCTTGCGCATCTGGAAAAGCGCAGTAGACTGGAACGCCACTCCCGGCAACGTTGTTGCTGCCCTGCCGCCGGTCGCGTCGACGAACCGGGGGACCCCGTCGTTCACCCCGGGCACCGCCAACCCGCACGAACCGCAGAACTCAGCCGCCAAAGGCGTAGACGCACCACAATGAGGGCACGACCCGGCGACACTGCCCCGGTCAACGGCCGCATCCGTCACGCCGCTCGCTTCACGCATGCACGCAAGATAGCACACCCCCCGTCTTCGGCTACCGCGAAGACGGCCAGAACGGGTACCCGCCGATCTGCCGGTGGATGTAGTCCGGCGCCTTGATCAGCAGGCTGTTGTCCTGCAGACGCACCGTCGCGCCGTCGCCCCCGTTGCGGTCCCACTGCGCCGGCTCCACGTTCTGCACGATCAGGGCCACGATGTCGTCCGCCCTCTGCCGCTCATCGCGCAGGATCTGATCCGTGTTGTTCGTCTCGCGCTGGTTGAAGATCCCGCCGGCGCTGCTCCCCCCGCCCCCGCGCTGGGAGCCCTGCTGGAGCACCGTGTCGAGCGAGAGCTCCGGGACCTGCGGGAAGTCGGGCTGCACGAAGACCATGTCGCTGATGTCGTAGATCTTCAGCGTCGCCCTCTTGTTCAGGCGGCTCTTGGGCCCGACCTCGAACTCGCCGCCGCGCCCCAGTTGCCAGGTGTTGGCCTCCGATCCTCCCGGCGCCTTCTCCAGCACCGCCTCGACCAGCGAGAGCAGCGCCTTGTCCCTGACCGCCACCGTCACCCGCGCGTCCCTGTCGAGCCCATCAAGGCCCCCGTCGTTCCAGGCGGTGTCGACCTCGATGTCCGCGGTCTGCGCCACGAACGTCAGCACGTCCTCGAGCCGCGCATCTTTCAGGTCGACGGTCACCGGCGTCATCAGACGCTCGAGGGTGAGCCGGCGCGGGTCCCGGCGGGCCTGGGCCTGACGCATCGCCGCGGCCCGCTCCTGGACCGAGGGCTGCGCCACGCAATCGCCCGCCGCGAACGCCGCCGCCGCCGCCATCACCGCCGCAAGCATGGGACGCATCGCCGCCTCCTGTCGATTCGAGCGCACGTTGAGCCACCGCCGATACGCAGAGTCTAGCCCCCGGGTTGCCGCCGCCGGAATGGCGCTCGCGCGACTTCACCGCCCCCCGGCCGCGTCCAGCGCCCCGCACACCGCCAGCAGGGCCATCGCGGTGGAATCGACGGTCAGTTTCTGGTTCCAGAGCGCCTCGCGGACCCCCCCGAAGGCGAGGTCGCGGTCGCGGAACATATGCATCGCGGCGTCGTCCACCTGCAGTTGCATCACAAATCGCAGAGCCCCCAGCACCCGGGAGGTCTCCTTCGCCCGTTCCCCCGCCGGGGTCAGCCGGGCGTCCGTCAGCGTCCCGGCGTAGTACGCCAGGGGGCGGCACACCTGCCACGTCGGCAACGGCGTGCGCGCGACCGTGAACACCACCCCCCCCAGAAGGTCGGGCAGGTCGACGCCGACATCCTCGGGGCCCAGTTGCCCGCGCCACAGCAGCGACCGCGTGTCGAGCATCGCGCCGATGTGCGGCGCCTCGGGGCCCGCCGCCGCCGGCCACAGCGCATCCCCCGCCCACCCCAGCCACGGGAGCAGGGCCACCACCTCGCCGGGGTTCGTCTCGCGGAGCAGCGACCGCGCCGCCTCCTCCGCTTCCTCGCGAGGCACGCCGAGCCCCGGCGCGCCCAGCGCCGCCTGCGCGAGCGCGTACGCCGCCACCGCGCGCGCCGCAGGGCGCACCCGCTCGTTCCAGCCGGATTCCTTCGAGTGCGCCGCCCTGAGCCGCTCGGTCGCGGCCCGCGCCGATGGGTGCTCTATCGACGCGCCGCCCTCCGCGGTCTCGCCCCGATCGCCCACGCTGATCAACGCCGCGATGTACGTCGCCGCCGCCCCCGTGTCCGCCGAGGGCGCACGCTCGCCCTCGGCCTTCGCCAGATCATCGAGGATCACCCACGCCGCTCGGCGCGCCGCCGCCGCGTCCTTCGCGTCCACCCCCGCGGCGCCGGCGAAGCGCGACAGCGCCAGCGCCGCAAGCCCCTGCTGCGCCGGGGTCGCCAGCAGCGGCTCGTACCGCCCGCTCCACGGCTCATAGTCGCCGAGCATCGCCCGCACCCGGGTCTGGCGCTCGGCGCCGAGCGTGCGCCGGCTCATCAGGTGGATGGCCATCGCCGCCGCGGCGCGCCCCAGCGAGGCCGCGCTCACCTCGGTCGCCGCGACCACCCGCCCGCCGCGAAAGAGGAAGGTCGGCTCCTGCCCGGGCGCCGGCTGGGCCAGGTGCGTCACGGCGAAGCGGTAGACGATCAGCCCCCGCTCCCGCGCCAGTTCGGCCAGTTCCAGCCCGACCCCGACGCGCAGGCCCTCGATCCCCGCTCCCGCCTCCGCGGTCGCCGCGAGCAGCGCCTGCCCCGGCGTGGTGTTGGACGACAGCATCGTCCCCGGGAAGACGGCGCGAAGCCGATCCCCAAGCCGCGCCGCGACCCCCTCGACCCCCGGGTTGATGACCGAGGCGGCCTCCCCGAAGGTCTCGCCCGGAAGGGGGGTCAGTGCGCCCGCGGTCTGGATGTCCACCGTCACCCGCGCCCCCAGGTCGCGCAGCCTTTCCTCGCGCAGCGCGTCGCGATCGACCGGGGCCCGCTCCGCGGCCTGCAGCGCCGCGAGCCGCGCCGCACGCCAGACAGTCGCCCCGTCCCCGGCCAGGTCCACCCCCCGCCCGACCACCACACCGCTCAGGCGGAGCGTCACGCACGCGCCCAGCGCGCCCTCGGGGTCGACGCGCTGCGCGGCCTCGGGCACGGACCACCCGCGGACCCAGCCGTCCACCGCCCGGTACGCGGCCATGGTGGCGCGGGGGTCCGGCGCCGCCCGCGACGCCCCCTCCGCCTCCCGCGCCCGGGCCGCGTTCGCGGACGTCATCGCCAGCAGGACGATGCCGAGAAGCCACGCGGCGTTGCCTCGGATCCACGGCGCGGTACGCTCGCGCCCGGCCACGGACGGCTTCCCGGACCCCAACGCCCACGGACGAGGGCGGGACAGCGGTTCGGGGCGTTCGGGCGGCTCCCGGCACGCGGGTTGTTGCCCCTCTGGACAGACATCCGGAGAGACCACCATGGCCCAGATCCTCGCTGTTCGCACCGTGCTCTCGCTCACGCCGCACCGCAGACGGGTGTTGGTTCTCGCGGCGCTGACGTTCGCCGCGCTGTGCTGAGAGTAGCGTAAGGACGCGCGCGACGAACCTCGGAAACCGCCCGCCGAATCGGCCGTATCGCCACGCATGCGGTTGCTCCTGCCGTGCGCGGCGCTCGCAGCGCTCCTGACCGTCATCCCTTTCCGGTGGCCGTCTTGGATGGTCAGGGACGTCTGGCGCCGCCCGAACCCGCTTCATGCGCCGATCGCGAGGATATATGTCGCCGACGGGGCGGTGCACCTGGCCGACGGGCGCGCATTATGCCCCGCGGGCGTGCGCAGGCACGACAACATCTCGCCAGAAGAGTTCGACGACGCGCTCCGAGTGCTGACCGCGCAGGGCGTCGTCGTCGAGCGTGACCTCGGCGACGGCACGGCGTTGATGATCGTTGAGCCAAAGTTCGCTGAAACGTGCGGAACCTGCGCGAGTCGGCGGTCCGGGCTCGAACGGTGGCGAGGGGATTACATCCAATGTCCGCTCTCCGAAGCGTTGGTTGCGTTCGGACTCGCAGAGTGCGGCGATCTCACCGGGATCAACCCTCGCCGGGAACGACGCGTGAGGTACGTCGCGAACTATTACGCCCATGAGCCGCCGACCGCTGTCTATAGAGACGCCGTCTATGACATCGGTGTGGGCTGGTCGCTACAGACCACGATCGGTTGGTTCGAATCCGAGGACCGTGAGCCTTAGCGGCTAGGCTGGCCGGGGCGCCATCCAAGAAAAACCGCCCGCGCTGTTCGCGCGGGCGGCGTGGGATGCTCCGTGATGCCGGCCCCGGGGGCTTAGTGGTCGAAGGAGATCTTGTCGGTGCCCATGGCGCCGTGGGTGTCCATGCCGCCGCGGGTCGGGCCGCCGGGGCGGGCCGAGGCCCGCTCGGCGCGTTCCGCGCGTTCCTCGTCCGCCGCGCCCCACTGGGCCCGCTTGAGCGAGAGGCCGATCTTGCGGTCGTCGATGTCGACGCGGAGGATCTTGACGTCGACCTCCTGGCCGGGCTTGACCACGTCCTGGGGGTTCTCGACCTTGTGGTCGGCGAGTTCCGAGATGTGGAGCAGGCCCTCGAGGTCCGACTCGAGTTCGACGAAGACGCCGAAATTGGTGATCTTGGTGACCTTCCCGCGGACCACCATGCCCGGCTGGTAGGCGCCGGGGATGGCGTTGAGCCACGGGTCCTCGGTGAGCTGCTTGAGCCCGAGCGAGATGCGCTGCTTCTCGAGGTCGACGTCGAGGACCACGCACCGCAGGTCGTCGCCCTTGTTGAGGACCTCCGAGGGGTGGGCGACCTTCTTGGTCCAGGAGAGGTCGGAGACGTGGAGCAGGCCGTCGATGCCGGGCTCGATCTCGACGAACGCCCCGTAGTTGACCAGGTTCCTCACCTTGCCCTCGATGACCGTGCCGACGGGGTACTTCTCGGCGACCAGTTCCCAGGGGTTGACCTCGGTCTGCTTCATCCCGAGGCTGATCTCCTGCTTGTCCTTGTTGATATCGAGGACGACAACCTCGACCTCCTGGTTGGGCGCGACCACCTCGGAGGGGTGGTTGATGCGGCGGGTCCACGACATCTCGGAGATGTGCACCAGGCCCTCGATCCCGTCCTCCAGCCGCACGAAGGCGCCGTAGGACATGATGTTGACCACCGCGCCCTTGACGCGGGAGTTGACCGGGTACCGCTTCTCGATCTCCTCCCAGGGGCTGGCCTCCTTCTGCTTGAGGCCCAGGGCGATCTTCTCGCGGTCGAAGTCGATGTTGAGGACCTTGACCTCGATCTTCTGGTCGATCCGCACGATCTCCGACGGGTGGTTGACCCGGCCCCAGGACATGTCGGTGATGTGCAGCAGGCCGTCGATCCCGCCCAGGTCGACGAAGGCGCCGAAGTCGGCGATGTTCTTGACCGTCCCGGTGACGATGTCGCCCTCCTTGAGGGTGCCCAGGAGGCGCTTCTTGGCCGTCTCGCGCTCGGTCTCGATGAGCTTCCTGCGCGAGATGACGATGTTGCGGCGCTCCAGATCGATCTTGAGGATCTCGGCCCTCACGTCGCGCCCGATGTAGTCGCCGATGTCGCCCGGGCGCCGGATGTCCACCTGCGAGGCGGGGAGGAACGCCGGCACCCCGATGTCCACCAGCAGCCCGCCCTTGATCTTCCGCATCACGCGGCCCTCGACGACGTCCCCCTCCTTGGTCGTTTCGATGATCCGCTGCCAGTTGATGATCCGGTCGGCCTTCCGCTTGCTGATCTCGACCAGCCCGCCCTCGCCCTCGATCTTCTCGAGCAGCACCTTCACCCGGTCGCCGACCTTGACCTCGCGGCCGTCGAACTCGTCCTTGGGGATGAGGCCCTCGGACTTCAGGCCGATGTCGACGACCACGTCGTCGCCGGCGAAGCCGATGACCACGGCGTCGAGGATCGAGCCGGGATTGAAGTCCTGGACCGAGCCTTCGAGGATCTTGTCGAGTTCGGCGGTGCCGCCGCTCTTCCCGTAGGCGTCGTGGAAGAGGGCTTCGACCTCGGCGTCGAACCCGCCGAGGGAGGCGATCAGGGTCTCATCGATCATGTGGGGTCAGTTCCTTGGCTGCCCCGGCCGTCCGCCGCGAGGGCGATCGGGCGAGGCTCCCGGACAGCCGCCATGGTCGGGAGGCGGCGTGAGCCGGCCGGGCGCCGGCGCCCCAGAGGGGCTGCTCGAGGCTGTCATCTCCGCCACGGGCAACGCGCCCGCGGTCTCCTCCGTCCCCGGATGTCCGGGAGTGGGGGTGGAAGCATATCACCGGCCCGCGCGAAGTCCACGCCGTTGCACGCTTCCTGCGCGCGCCGGAGAGGCTTCACGCGACCTGAGCGCTTCGCTCAGGATGCGGCGGTGGGGGGTGGCGAGGGCCAGGCCCGGCAGGTCCGAGGAGGAGATCCATCGCATCGGGGCGCCGTCCTCGATCTGCACCGGGGCTGACGCCTGCCAGAGGTCGAACCGGACCAGCCGGTGCGTTGTGGCGTGGAGGAAGCCTCCGGAATGGGACACATCGCGGGCAAGGAGGCGCACAAGCCGCGCCACCTCCGACGCGGTCGGCCTCCTTGCGCTCTCGACGGTCGGCGCCTGCCACAGGCCGGCCCACAGGCCGGCGGGGGGGCGGCGCTGGGCCAGCACCCTCCCCGCGCCATCGCGGGCGATGAGGGCGGCGTGATGCACCTCGGACCGTGGGGGGCGCGCGGCCCTCGCGGGCAACTCGCGCTGGCGACCCTCGGCGCGGGCCCTGCATAACGAGGCGAGCGGGCATTCCCCGCACCGCGGACCGGCCGTCCGCGAAGGCGTGCACACCAGGGCGCCGAGTTCCATCAGGCCCTCGTTGAGCGCGCCGGGCGAGGCCGCGGCTCGGACCAGGCGCTCCGCGTTGGCCCAGCACCACGCGGTCGCGGCGGCCGACCCCAGCAGCGCGTCGGCGCCCTCCAGGCGAAGAAGCACCCGCGCGACGTTCGCGTCGACAATCGGCGTCCGCGCGCCGAACACGATGCTCGCGACCGCCCCGGCGGTGTACGCCCCCACACCCGGCAGGGCGCGGAGGCTGTCAACATCGGGCGGCGTCGCGCCGGCGTGGCGTTCGACGAGCGACTTGGCGCAGGCGTGCAATCCGCGGGCGCGGCGGTAGTAGCCCAGGCCGGACCACGCCGCGAGCACCTCGTGCTCGTCCGCGGCGGCGAGGGCGGCGGGGGTGGGGAATCGCGCCAGGAAGGTGGGCAGGCGCTCCGCGACGCGTGCCGCCTGGGTCTGCTGCAGCATGATCTCGGACACGAGGGAGGCCCATGGGTCGCGCGGCTCCAGGCGCCAGGGCAGCGCGCGGCGGTTGGACGCGAACCACGCCTCGACGCGCCTCGCGACCGCGGCAGCGCGGCGTGGGGGCATCCGTCCGGCGCCGGTCGCGGGGCCTGCAATCACAGGCGGGCCTTGAGCGCCTGCTGCACGCCGGCCTTGACGGCCTTCCAATCCGCGGACGCCGCCTTGGAGACCGTCATCCAATCGCCCATGAGCAGGAGGTTGGTGACGCCCGGGACGGCGAAAAGGGCGGCGGCCAGGGGCGTGCCGCGCTCGGGATCGGCGGCCTCGTCGGCGCTGAAGTACGACCGCGGCGCGCCCTCGATCGGCGCGTCGAGCCAGCACTTGACCGCGTTGGGATTCGGGGTGTCCTCGAAGCGCACCGCTCGTGGGGCCATGGGCCGAGTGTAGCGCCGGGGGTGGAGGGCGGATCCGGGCGGCCCTCCACGCGGGATTTTGCGATGGAACCCGGCGGGGCAAGCCGAGTCCGACCGATATACTCGCGCTGCGTCGATCGCAGGAGCAAACCCCCGACCCACCATCCCGGGACCGCCGGGAACACCCCGAACCCTCGCGAGGCTTGCCGCGTGCCCGCCCCTGAATGGCTTAACACGCTCCTCGGCAGGCTCGCGGCGTACCCGCTGTGGCAGGTGGCGGTCGAGCTGGCGGTGATCGCGGCGATCGTCTACATGATCCTGCGTTTCGTGCGCGGGACGCGGGCCGCGGGGGCGCTGGGCGCGCTGCTGCTGCTCCTGCTGGTGACCACAGTGCTGGTGCGCATGGCCTCCCAGCGCGACCTCTTCCCGCGCCTGGCCCAGATCTACGAGCGGTTCCTGGGCTTCAGCGCCATTGCGCTGCTGGTCATCTTCCAGCCGGAGCTGCGCCGGGGCCTGATGCGCCTCGGCGAACTGCCCGCGGTGCGGCCGGTGCTCCGCCTGTCGGGCGGCGGCGCCACCGAGGCGGTCGTCGATGCGCTGGTCAGCGCCGGATCGTTCCTGAGCAAGAACAAGTTCGGCGCGATCGTGGCCATCGAGCGGCAGCAGAGCCTGCGCGACCTGCTCGAGGGGTGCACGCTCCTCAACGCCGACGCTTCGGCGGAGCTCCTCGAATCGATCTTCTGGCCGAACAACCCGCTGCACGACATGGGCGTGGTGATCAAGGGCCGCAAGATCATGGCCGCGGGCGTCCAGTTCCCCCTCGCCGATGCCGACGACGTGCGCGACGCGTCGCTGGGCACGCGGCACCGCGCGGCGGTCGGGCTGACCCGGGCCTCCGACGCGGTCGTGGTGGTGATCTCGGAAGAGACGGGCGCCATCAGCGTGTGCGAGCGCGGCGTGCTGAAGCGTTGGCTCACGCCCGAGGGGCTCCGCGTCGAGCTGCTCCGCGCCCTCCGCACCGGCCCGGGTGGGGCCGCCCCCAATGCCTTCTCCGACACCGTGGAGCACGGCGGAGACGGCTCGACCCAGGTGGTCGAGGCCGCCGGAGAGTCCGCCGTCGCCATGACCCCGCCCGGCGAGCCGGACGAGGCCGACCTCAAGAGGACGGCATGATCGAGCGGCTCAAGACCATCGTGATCGTCGCGGTCGTCACCGGTCTGGTCTGGCTCTACGCCGAGGCGGAAAGCCTGCGCGGGGCCCAGGACGACGCCCGCGTGATCTTCAGCGACGGGGGAGACGAGTGGGCTGTCCGCCCGCTCACCGAGGGCTGGGTGGGCGCGGTGAAGGTGCGGCTGGAGGGGTCGGCGGCGGCGCTGGCCGCGGCGCCGCGGGAGTTCCTTCTCTCGCCGGGCTCGCCGGGGTTCCCGCTCACCGAGGGGGAGCAGGTGATTGACCTTCGGCTGGCGCTGAGGTCGTCGCAAGGGATCGCGAATCTCGGGCTGGGGGTGGTAGAGGTCGAGCCCGCCACGGTCAAGGTGAAGGTGACGCTGCTGGTGCGCCTGCCCGACGTCCCGATCAAGCCGGATCTGCCGGGCGTGGAACTCGCCGGCCCGGCGGTGGTCGAGCCCCCGCGTGCCTCGGTGCTCGCGAGCAGGGCGACGCTCGAAAGGCTCCGCGCGATGCCCGACGGGCCGGCGGTGATCGCGAAGCCGACGGCCGCCTCGCTGGCCCAGGTGCGCGGCGCGGTGACGCAGCGTCTCCAGGCGCTGCTCGCGCTCCCGCCGGAGGTCGAAGACCCGGAGGCCCGGATCGTGCCCCGCGAGACCGCGCTCACCATCACCGCCCGATCGCGGACCGAGACGGTGACGCTCGAATCGGCGCAGATCCAGGTGTTGCTCCCCCCGGCGGAGGCGGCCCGGTACCGGGTCGACCTGCCCGATCAGCCCTCCATCCCCTCGGTGACGGTGACCGGCCCCCGCGATGTGGTCGAGCGCTTCCGCGCCGGCGAGTGGCGGATCATCGCGGTGGTCTCGCTCTCGGCGGACGATCTTGCGAAGCGGGTCGAGAGCAAGCGGGTCTCGTTCATCGCGATGAACGGGGCGGAGCCGGTGGTCCTGCCTCCAGGGGTCGCGGTGACTGCCGGGCAGACCTCGGTGCGGGTCATCGCAAAGCCTGTGCTGGCGCCGATCCCCGCGCGGTGAGCCTCCCGCTCGCCGCGAGACCGAGCGCCCGGGCGTGGATCCGGAAGATCCTCGCCGCCCACTCCTCGGGGTCGGCCTCTCGCGCATGGCGGAGGCCGGCCTCGCGCATCGCCGATACCCGTGCCGCCGCGCGCCCTTCCAGCACCGCGAGGAGGGCCCCTGCGGCCTGGTTGTGCCCGGGCCTGACCTCCCACGCCGCTCCGGCGGGAAGTCCGGCGGCGTCGCCCTCGACGATCAGCGGCACGCCCAGGGCCAGCGCCCAGCGGGCGGCGAATCCCGGCGTTGACGCCGCGCCTCCGCGGCCTTGCCGCCAGATCGCCGCGTCGCACGCCCCGAGCCACTCCGGGAGCGGCCGCGGATCGACGGTGAAGGCCCAGCGCCTCCCGAGCCGCTGCACGAAGCGCTCGGCGCGCTCGAGGTTGTGCGCTGAGGGGGCGACCCCGACCACGCCGCGCCCGGCGAGCGTCAGGATGCCGAGCAGGAACGACGCCGAGGCGGCTTCGAGAGGCGAACCCGGCTCGGTGAGGACGGCGATCACCGCATCGCCCGGTGAGGCGCGCCAGCCGGCGCGGGCCTCGGCGCGGCCCGCGGCGGGCAAGGCCCCGGGCTCGGCGGGGGCGGCGGGAGCGACGACCCCCTCTTCAAGCAGGCCCCACGCGCGCGCCGCGCGCTCGCTGTCGAAGAGCAGGGCGTCGGCCCTGCCGCGGGCGATGCGCGCGCTCCACGCCCCGAGCGGCCCGCCGCACGGGGCCGCCGGGAGCGATGCCACCAGGGCGGTGTCCATCCCCCGTACGGCCAGTGCGGCGGCGACCATCGCTCGCGCCGACCACGCGTGCACGACCCTGGGCGTGCGCTCCCGGCACAGGCGGCGCAGCGTGGGCCAGGCAAGTTCGGCGCGGCCGAGCGGGGCGGCGATCGCATCGACGCGCCCCAGCCCCCAGCGCAGGGCCCGGCGGGCGTCGTCGGAGGAGCCGATGACCGCGGCCCGCGCCGAGTCGTCGCGGCGCAGCAGCGATGCCGCGGACCACAGCGCCGCGTCCCCCGCGCTCGCCGGGTCGATTACGTGG
>CANJRL010000079.1 GCA_947476675.1 Phycisphaerales bacterium | reverse complement strand
TTGACGGGCAGGTTCTCCGCGCCCTCGTTGAGCCGGTACTGCGGCACGCCGTTGGAGAAGCCGGTGAAGGTGGACAGCCCCCACACCGCGCGGCTGTAGTACTGATCCCCAACATACGGTGCGTACGCGTTCAGGAACTCCTGCCACTGGCTCCCGGTGACCTCGGTGGTGGCGATGCGGTAGGCGTAGTCCACCGAGCCGCGCGGGTAGGGACGCCCTTGCGTCTCGGTGAGGTTGGGGGCGCGATTGCCCGGGTGGGTGACGGTAGCGAAGTTCCATGAATAGTTCGGCGGAACCCCGGGAGCCTGTCGGGCCACCGCATCCGCGGAGCCGGCGAACACCAACTGAGCCCCGAGGAGAACGACGCCCCAGGCCTTCAGGCCGAGGGCGATCATGGAGAGACTGGAGTTGGTTCCCGGACGATGCATCACGCTGCTCCTGTGTTCGCGGGGCGATCCCTGAGGTTCCCTGCTTGGCCAAAGGTTCATAGCCCGATCGGGCGCGCCGAACAGACCCGGCCGACGGCGGTGGAACGGGGACGGCCGCTTGGAAGCAAGGCTCCGGTGCTCTTGGAAACTACTCCATGCCCGGGGGTGTGCAAGCCCGCGGCGCGCGCGAAATCGGCAGGTGCGATACGCCGGCCCCACGCCCGAGTGTGCGACCGGTTTCCCGGACGGCGCTGGCGCCGACCACCGGGGCGGACGACCCCACGGAACCCCACCGGATCAAGCGCGCCCGGAGGGATTCGAACCCCCAACCCTTGGTTCCGAAGACCAATGCTCTATCCGTTGAGCTACGGGCGCGTCATGGGCAGCATATGCCGCGCCTTGGCCGCGCGCGCCGGGGCGCGCCACCGGCGAATCTCGCGGAGCAGATCCTCCTCCGCTTCGGCATCGCCGAATCGCGTGAGCCGCACGGTGAGCCGCATCGCCCCCACCGGCGCAACATCCCACGGCTCGCGCTCCTTCGCCTTCGCGCCCTCCGGCAGCCAGTTGTCGGGCAGCGCCGCGCTGAGCAGCCCCGGCTCGTCGCGCACGCTCACCAGGTCGTATTCGCGGTCTGTCGGCGTCACGTCGCGGGCGCGCAGCACGGTCCAGCCCATCGTCGACACCGCCGCGCCCAGCGCGATGTCGAGGTCGTTCCAGGTCTTGGTCCCCATCGCCGCCGAGGACGCCCTCGGCGCGTCGGTCACCGTGCCGTCGTCGGGGGTCCACTCGATGGTCGGCGGCGAGACGGTCGCCCCCGCCCCTTGGGCAACCCGCACCGGCTCGGGGTCGGTCCTTGGCGACCCCGCGCAGCCCGAGAAGAGCAGCCAGCATGCCGCGCAAAGGGCCGCAACCGCGCCGCGGCCGCGGAACGCGGCGCCGCTCTCGCCCCGCCGCCTCCCTTGAATAGGGAGTTGTTCGGTGGGATTTTGACGGGCTCGCGGGGGTCCAGGCCGCGACCGCGTAGAATCTCCGGTCGAAAGTAGTGCGAGGCTGCGCGACCCGGGATTGGTTGTCCCCGCGCCGCTCATCGGCGGAGCGCCGGGGTGCGAACCCCGCGCCGGGCTGGTTGCCCGGGGCCGACACCGCCGCAGGAGCATCGTCCGCGTGAACGTGACCATCCGTGTTCCTCGGGGGGCCGATCGGGTGACCGTACTCGGGGCGGCGGACCGCAACCTCAAGATGATCCGCGAGGCCCTCGGCGTCAACATCGCCGCGCGCGACGACGTGGTCCATCTCTCGGGGGAGGATGATTCCGTGCGCGCCGCGCGGGCCGTGCTCGAGCGCCTCGGCGACGCCGCCGAGCGGCATCTGGCCCTCAGCCGCCGCGAGGTGCTGGGCGTCATCGCGGATGTCTCCGCGCGGGGCGGCGGGGCCGGCGCCGGCGTCGCCTGCGAGCCGGACCTGCTGGGCGGGGAGCCGATCGACCTGGCCCCGGCGCCCTGGGACGGGCGCCTCAACGTCACCTCGGCCGGGCGCCCGATCGCGCCCAAGTCGCCGCGGCAACTGGCGTACCTCGAATCGATCCGCGACAACGACCTGGTCTTCTGCTGCGGCCCTGCGGGCACGGGCAAGACGTACCTCGCCGTGGCGTCCGCGGTGCACCTGCTCCGCGCCGGGCTGGTGAAGAAGGTCGTGCTGGCGCGCCCGGCGGTGGAGGCCGGCGAGAAACTCGGCTTCCTTCCCGGCGATATGGCGGCCAAGATCAATCCCTACCTGCGCCCCCTCTTCGATGCTCTGCACGACATGATGGACTTCGCCACCGCCAAGCGGCTGGTGATGACCGACGTGGTCGAGGTCGCGCCCCTCGCGTTCCTTCGCGGGCGCACGCTGAACCACGCGGCCATCATCCTCGACGAGGCCCAGAACACCACCAAGGGCCAGATGCAGATGTTCCTGACCCGCATGGGCCAGCGCTCCAAGATGATCGTCACCGGCGACACCACGCAGATCGACCTGCCCGACCCCCGCGAGAGCGGGCTGATCGACGCCATCCGCCGCCTCCGCCGCACGCGCGGCATCGGCTTCGTCACCCTGGACCGGGGCGACATCGTCCGGCACGACCTGGTGCAGCGCATCGTCGAGGCGTACGGCGAGACCGACGGCCAGCGCCGGACTCGCCGGGCGACCGAGGAGGTCGGCGCGTCCGGCCCCGCCCCCGCCCCCGACCCCGACTGACCCGGCACCATGGCGTCCCCATCCCTGGAAAACCTGGCGCGGCGACTCGGGCTCTCGGGCCCCCTGCACCGGCGCACCAAGGACCTGCAGGTCGAGCGGCGGTCGCGATCGCGCCGGGAGTGGCTGAGGCGCCCGGAGCCTCTGCGGCTCGCCGGGCTGGTGGGCGGGTACGCGGCGCTGACCGGCGCCGCCATGATCTGGGCCCGGGCCTCGTACCTGCCTCCCTCGGGCCGGGTGTCGATGGAGACGCGCATCGTCCGCACCGACTTCGCGGTGGAGGACGAGCAGTCGACGCAGAAGAAGCGGGAGATCGCCCGCGAGAGCACGCCCCGCGTCTACATGGCGGACCGCGCGCTCTTCGATGCGATCGAGGCGTCGCTGGCCCGGCTGCCCGCGGCGCTGCGCGACGTGCAGTCGCTCGACCAGGTGGCGCCCGACATCCGCGAGGGCTTCGCGCTGAGCCCGGAGACGTTCTTCGCGCTGCGCCGGCGCACGGAGAGCCCCGAGGCCGCCGCCGCGTGGGCCGCCGCGGTGCGCGAACTGGTCGACTCGCTCAAGCGCACGCCGATCCTCGCGGCGGAGGCGAACCAGAAGGAGCGCCTCTCGCCGGTCGGGATGATCGAACTCCGCACGTGGGACATGGAGCCCCAGCGGACGCACGAGAGCCAGGCGCTGAGCGTGTCGGGCGACAAGACGCCGGGGGAGATCCTGCGGCAGATCCGGCGCGCGGGGTTCGGGCCGGACGTGGCGCCGGCGGTGGCGGCGCGGCTGGCGCGCGACATCAAGCCGACGTTCGTGTTCGACGAGGGCGAGACGCGCCGCCTGCAGGACGCCGCCGCCGCCGCGGTGCGCCCCGAGGCGATCGCCTATCGCACCGGGGACGTGCTCATCCGCCGCGGGGACACGCTGACCGACGCCAGACGAGACCTGCTGAAGCGCGAGCGCGAGGCCCACGAGGCCGGGGCCGGCGCGCTGGCGCGGCGCTGGCTCGAGCGGGCCGGCCTCCTGCTCGTGTCCTGCTTCGCCGCCGTCGGGATGGCGGCGTACACCGCGTCGTTCTACCCCCGCCAGGCGAGGCGGGTCTCGCGCGCCGCGGGGCTGGCCGGTCTGATGGCGCTGACGGCGTGGCTCGCGTCGTGGGGCCCGGCGAGCGCGCCGGACTGGACGCCGCTGCTCGCCACCGCGCCGACCGTCTTCCTCGCCATGGCGCTCTCGATCGCCTTCGGCCGACGCATGGCCATGGCGCTCGCCGGGACCCAGGGCATGCTGGTCGCGCTCGGGCTCGGCGCGCCGCTCGGGCTTGTGCTGGTCACCCTCGCCGGGGTGGGCGCGGCGGCGTGGAGGCTGCGCGAGGTCCGCCACCGCCTCACCATCATCCTCGCCGGGGTCGTCACCGCGGGGGCGATGTGCGCCGCGACCATCGCCGTCGAACTCGCCGATCGGCCCTTCGGGGCATCGTTCCTCGATGAGACCCTCAAGGACGCCCTGCTCAGCGGTCTCGGCGGCCTGCTGCCCTCGTTCGTCGCGCTCGGGCTTCTCCCGCTCATCGAGCGGCTCTTCCAGGTCGTCACCGGCATGACGCTCATGGAACTGCGCGACCCGAAGCAGCCGCTCCTCCGCGAACTCGCCCAGCGCGCCCCCGGCACCTACACCCACTCGCTCACCGTCGCCACGCTCGCCGAGTCCGCCGCCGACGCCATCGGGGCCGACGGCCTGCACGTCTACGTCGGCGCGCTCTACCACGACATCGGAAAGATCAACAAGCCCGACTACTTCGTCGAGAACTCCGCCGGGGCCAACCGCCACGAGAAACTCTCGCCGGCCATGAGCCTCCTCGTCATCGTGGGCCACGTGAAGGACGGCATGGAACTCGCCTCGGCCCACAGCCTGCCGCGATCGCTCCGGCATTACATCGAGAGCCACCACGGCACCACACTGGTCGAGTTCTTCTACCAGCGGGCCCAGGAGCAGGCGGAGAGGATCGACGGCCAGGAGCCGCAGGAGGTCGGCTTCCGCTACCCGGGCCCCAAGCCCCAGACCAAGGAAGCCGCGATCCTGATGCTCTGCGACGCCGTGGAGTCCGCCAGCCGGGCGATGGGCGAGCCCACGCCGGCGCGGATCGAGAGCCTGGTCGCGGCGATCTCGGGCATGCGGCTTGCCGACGGGCAGTTCGACGAGTGCGACCTGACCCTCAAAGACCTGCACCTGATCGAGCAGTCGATCATCAAGAGCCTGAACAGCATCTACCACGCCCGCATCTCGTACCGGAGCACCGAATCGGTGACCGGCTCCAGGAGCCGCCCCGCCGCGCAGGGCGCCGCCCTCCGCGCCGCCGAGGCCAAGCCCGCCCAACCCCCTCCCGCGCCCGATCCGGAGCCCGCCTCGGCCCGCTGGCAGGGCTGAGCCGATCGCGTAGGCTTGCCTCGCCGCGTTCCAGACCGGCGGCACTCTCGGGAGGACTGGGGCGATGAGTACCAGCGCGGAATCGGTTGTTGCCTCGGGGGACGCATCGTGGGACTCGGGGCTCGACCCCGCCCAGGCGATCGCCGTGCGCCACGACGAGGGCCCCCTGGTCGTCCTCGCCGGGCCCGGGGCGGGCAAGACCCGGGTGATCGTGCACCGCATCGCGCGTCTCGTCGCGCCGCGCGAGGCGGGAGGCGCCGCCGCCAAGCCCGAGAGCGTGCTCGCGCTCGCGTTCACCAACAAATCCGCCGACGAGATGCGCGCCCGCCTGGGGGCCATGGTCGGGGCCTCGATCGCCGAGCGCGTGCGGCTGAGCACCTGCCACGCCTTCGGTCGGGGGCTTGTCCGCCGCTTCGGCGACCGCCTGGGCCTGCCCCCCGAGCCCGACCAGATGGATTCGGCGCAGCGCAAGCGCTTCGTCCGCCGCATCATCCTCGAGCAGGACCTGTTCCGCGCCCGCGCCGGGGAGAACGCCGTCGCCCTCGCCGGCGAGATGTGCGCCTTCCTCGCGCAGTGCCGGTGCGAGGGCGTGTCGCCGGAGCAGTACGCCGCGTGGGTGCGGCGCCGCCGCCGCGCCCTCGAGAGCGGCGACCACGCGCTCGATCCCGAAGCCCTGGAGGCCGAGCGCGCCCGCCTGCCCGAAGACGAGGACCGGGCCCGGCTCTTCGAGGCCTACGAGCGGAGGATCCTGCGGGAAGGCGCCCTGACCTTCGACGAGGACATCTGGCTGCCCCTGCGCCTGCTCCGCGAGCGCCGGGACGTGGCGGCCTTCATGCGCGACGAGTGCCGCCACATCGTCGTCGACGAGTTCCAGGACTGGAACCCCTCGCAGATCGACCTTCTCGCGGCCCTCGCCCCGCCTCCTCGCGGCGCCGGGCGCCCGCCCGACATCTGCGTCGTGGGCGATGACGATCAGTCGATCTATGCGTTCCGCGGCGCCGACGACCAGGCATTCCGGCGCTTCGCGGACCTCTACCCGGCACGCCAGACCGTGGAACTCAGGACCAACTACCGCTCCGCGCCGGCGATCATCGCGGTCTCCAACGGCATCATCCGCCGCGCCGCGGTGCGCTTCGCCCCCGGCAAGGTCAGCGAGGCCGTTCCCGGATGGAAGCCCGAGCGCGAGGGCGCCGAGGCATCTGTCGCGGCGGTCGCCATCACCAAGGACGAAGAGAAGACGGGCGGGCGCCTGGTCGCCGCGATGATCGACGCCCAGCGTCGCGCCGAGCCATGGCTCGCGCTCTCGCAGATCGCCGTCCTGTGCCGCACCGGCAACGATGCGGATCGGTGCGTGACCGCGCTGGAGGCCGCCGGCATCGCGGCGTCGACGAGGGCCAGCGTGGAGGTTGCCGCCGACCCCGCTGTGGGCGATGCGCTGGCCTGGCTGAGGCTGCTCGCGGACCCTTCGAGCATCCCCGACGCCAAGCGGCTTCTGCTCCGGCCCCCTTCCAGCATCGACCTTGCGCTGGTGCAGGAATGGGAGGCCCAGTTCCGCCGCGCCCAGCCGCGCCGCTACGGGTCCGCGGCGCCCCCCGCCATCGACAAGCCGCCGCCGTTCCTCGCGTGGCTCGCATCGCAAGAGTCGGCGGCTCCTGCGCGGGCCCTCCTCGAGGTCCACGCCGCGCTGACGAGATTCGCCGCGGCCAACCGCATCGACGCCACGATCATCCAGATCATCCGCCTCGCCAACCTTGCCTACGGGGACCCTCTCGACCCGGTCTCGCAGGCCCAGCGCGTGCGCAACCTTGCTCGGGTCATCGGCTTCGCCCGCGACGTCGCCCCTCGCCTGGAGCGCCCCAACGATCCCGCCGCGTTTCTCGGCTATCTCGACGACCTCGACGACAAGGAGCGCAGCGCCTTTGCGGCGCGTCTCGACACGGCGGAGGAGCCCGACCCGGCCTCGGGCGAGGGCGTGCAGGTGCTCACCGCGCACGCCGCCAAGGGTCTGGAGTTCGACACCGTCTACGTGCTCCGCGTCGCCTCGCCCAACGGCTATCCCCTGAAGAAGGGCGACGCCGAGCGCAAGCGCCTCCCCGAGAGCCTGACCGGGCGTCCGACGCCCGAGCGGCTCCACGAAGAGCGGCGTGTGTTCTACGTCGCCTGCACGCGGGCCAAGCGGCGGCTGATCATTCTCGGGCGAGGTCTCGCGACCAAGCCCAAGGCCGGCGAGGACAGCGCCGACTACTTCGCCGAGGTCGCGCTGCGCAAGGGCGAGGGCGTGCCCTGCGAGACCAGCGCGGAGATGTACGCGCGGCTCGGGGTCGCATCGCCCGATCTCGCCGCCGCCGCCTCGGCGCTCGAGGACGCGGAATCCGGCGCGGGCGCCGCCGCGCCCGGGGAGAGCATCAACCTCTCGATGCTGGAGCGCGAGATCACCCGCGTCCGGCGCGAGGGCGCGAGGGCGCTGTTCGACGCCGGCCGCGCCGGGAACGAGAGCGCATCCGTGGATGCGCTGGCGTCCGAGGCGTCGGACGCGGCGGTGCGGCTCGCGGCCCTCGCCCGCCTCCGCGCCGACGCGGCGCAGCGGGGCTCCGCGCCCGGGCCCCATCCGCACCCGGCCGTCGAGGCGCGCCGCCGCGAGTACGCCGCGTCGTTCGCGGTCGAGCGGCGCCCCGTCCGCGCCGCGGCGCCCCTCGAGTTGAGCTACTCCTCGATCGCCACCTACCAGAAGTGCCCGGCGTGCTGGGAGGCGAAGTACCAGCACCTGCTGCCCGAGCCTTCGACCGGGGCGATGCAGTTCGGAGGGGCCGTCCACAAGGCGCTGGAGCAGTACGAGCGCGAAGCCGCCGCCGCCGAATCCGACGG
Organism: Phycisphaerales bacterium; assembly: GCA_947476675.1. GTDB lineage: Bacteria > Planctomycetota > Phycisphaerae > Phycisphaerales > UBA1924 > CANJRL01. The sequence goes on along the minus strand of CANJRL010000079.1, from coordinate 4,534 downwards.
TCGCGAGATCCCGGGCCTCGAGCGCCTCCTTGCGCTCGGGGCCGAGCGGGCCGCGGCGCTCCCGCGACAGGGGCCCGACGACGCCGTCGAGAGCCTCGCCCGCACGGTGGAGGCCCAGCTCCGCGCCGCCTGGTCGCTCCGCGAGGGCGCGGCGCAGACGCTCAAGGTCGAGGAGGAGTTCGCCTTCTCCCTGCTCCACAACGGCCACGCGCACCGCATCAGCGGCAAGATCGATCGCGTCAGCCTGGCCCCGGGAGGCGGGTACACCATCGTCGACTACAAGACCGGGGGCGGCAGCAATTCGCTCCGCAAACCAAAGCCGGACGACCTGCAGATGGGCATCTACGCGCTCGCCCTCGGCGCGATCTTCCCGGTCGTCGGGGGCGATGAGGCCTCCGAGCCCTTCCCCTCTGTCGGCGACGTCTCCCGCCGCATTCCCCCGGGCGAGGCCCAGTACTGGCTGCTCGCCTCCGGCGAGATCGGCCGCATCTCCTTGGCGGACCTCGACCTGAGCAAGGTTCGCGCCGCCATTGCCGAGGTCATCGACGGGATCCTCGCCGGCCGATTCGAGAAGAAGCCGGAGTGCCCGGGCATCTGCACCATGCTCCGCCCCTGAGCACGCGGAGGTACACTGCGCGCCATGCCCGAAGACCACCGCGAGCAAGGCCCGAGCCGGCGCGACAACGTCGTCGACCGCCGCACCGGGCTCGACCGCCGCGCGCTCCAGGACGAGCAGCGCCGCGCCGCCGGGATGGAGCAGGCCCTCGATCGTCGCCGCGGCGTCGGGCGGCGCCTCTCCGACTTCACCAAGTCCGCCGAAGCCGGCGAGATGACCCGCGAGCAGTTCCTCTTCCTCCAGGCCATGGACGCCTTCAAGCGCGCCAACGGCAAGTGCTACCCCACCTGGACCGACGTCCTCGAGGTCATCCGCAAGCTCGGCTACCGCAAGACCATGCCCAGCGAGCTCGGCATCGGCAACGCCGAAGACTGGAAGGAGGCGCCCGACGCCCCCTCCGCCGTCAAGGCCCCGCGCTGGGACGAGCACGGGCGGGGCGACGACGACCGCTGAGCCCGCCCGTGGCCCGCGGCGTACCGTTGGCCCGCATGCGCAAGAAAACGATCCGTGTGCTTGTCGGCGTCCCCGCCGCGGCGCTGCTCGCCGGCTCCCTCGGCCTCGCCGGGTGCTTCGCCACCATCCCCTCGCGCGGCAGCATCGCGGTGCGGGAGCGCATCGCCGCCTTCCCCTCCGAGGCCCTGCCTCTGCACGCCCCGGCGACCGTGCGGTGGAACGAGCAGCAGGTCCCCTTCATCGAGGCCGGCGACGACCGCGACGTGCCGCTGCTGCTCGGCATGGCCCACGCCCACCTGCGCCTGGCCCAGATGGAACTGCTCCGCAAGGCCTCGCAGGCCCGCATCAGCGAGATGGCCGGCCCCTTCACCGCCGACATCGACGCCACGCTCCGCGCCCTCAACCTCGGCAAGGCGACGCCCGAGATCAAGAAGTCCATGCGACCCGACACCCTCGCCTGGGTCGAGCGCTTCGTCGAGGGCGTGAACCTCTACCGCGAGCGCGTGCGCGCCCGCCCCGCCGATTTCGCCCTCATGGGCATGGACGAGGAGCCCTGGACCGTCGACGACGTCATCACCCTCGGGCGCCTGGCCAGCGCCGACGTCAACTGGCTGCTCTGGATCTCCTACCTCCGCCTGCGCGACCAGCCGGGGTGGCCCGAGGCGTGGGAGCGGCTCAAGGCCTTCGGCGCCGCCGCCACACAGTCGTTCGGGCCAGATGAGCCCATCAACCTCGTGTCCATCAGCAAGAGCGGGAGCAACTGCTTCGTCGTCTCCGGCAAGCGCACCGCCAGCGGCTCGGGGCTCATCGCCAGCGACCCCCACGTGGGCTTCATGCTCCCCGCGCTCTGGCTCGTCGCCGCCTACCGCTCGCCGGGCTTCGGCGCCGTCTCCGGCTTCATGATCGCCGGCCTCCCGATGGTCGTCGTCGGCCGCAACGAGTCCATCGCCTGGGGCGGGACCAACATGCAGTCGCTCAACACCTCGCTGTACGACGCCTCGGGCGAGGACCCCGCCGCCTTCGTCTCGCGCACCGAGCGCATCCGCGAGCGCCTCTGGTTCGGCCGCGAGGTCACCGTGCGCGAGAGCCCCGCGCTCGGCCCCATCCTCAGCGACACGCCGTTTTTCAAGCCGTTCGCGGGGGGCAAGACCATCGCCCTGAAGTGGCGCGGGCACCAGCCCAGCGACGAGTTCAGCGCCTTCCTCGACGTCTGCCGCGCCAAGACGTGGGACGACTTCCGCGCCGCGTGGAGGCCCTATGCCGTCAGCGGGCAGAACATGCTCTACGCCGACCGCGAGGGCAACATCGGCCAGGTGCTCGCCCTCGAGCACCAGCCCGCCGCAGGCCGCACCGCCCAGGTCGGCCTCGGCGATCCGAAGAACCCCGAGCACCGATGGGGCCCCGGCATCGGGAGCACCGACCTCCCCGCGGCCCACAACCCCGAGGCCGGCTTCCTCGTCTCGACCAACAACACCCCGGTCCGCGTCGATCCCCCGGTCACCCTCAAGACCAACGCCAACGACCGCCACGACCGCCTCGCCTCCCTGCTCGCGGCCAGCGACAAGATCGACTTCGCCGCCGCCGGCGCCATGCAACTCGACGTCTACTCGCGCTGGTCGCACGACCTGGCCCGCTCGATCGCCGCCCGGGCCGCGGACATCAACCTCATCGGCGGCGGCCGCGCGCTGACCCTCCTCGAATCCTGGGACGGCTTCTATGCCATCGACTCCCTGGGCGCGCCGATCCTCCAGGCCGTCGCCCGCCGCCTCGCCCTCGGGCACTACTCACGCCGCTACAGCCCCGCCGTCGCCGAGTTCCTCCTCGGCTCCGAGGCGGTCTTCACCATGCTGCGCGAGGACGTCGAGGCCGGCCGGCTCGACAACGACCTCGCCGGCGCTCTCAGCGGCGCCGAGGCCGACATCAAGGAAGGAACGCGCTGGGGCGACGTCCACTTCCTGAAGATCGCCATGCCCGTCAGCCGACTGCCGCTCTTCGGCTCCAAGTTCGACTACGGCACGATCCCCGTCCCGGGCTCGCTCACCACCGTCTTCAAGGCCGCCAACCGCGTCGGGCCGGGGCCGCACTTCGCCGACTACGGCGCCAACGCGCGGCACATCGCCGACATGAGCAGCCCCGATGAGAACTACTTCGTGCTCATGGGGGGCCAGGACGGCTGGATCGGCAGCACCACGGTCACGGACCAGGTCCCGCTCTGGCGCGAGGGCAGGTTCATCCGCGTGCCACTGAGCGAAGCCAAGGCCCGGGAGGCGTTTCCCTTCGTGACCGAACTCACGAGAAAATAGTGCTGATTCTCCGGGAATTTCCCTTGCAACTCAGGCAGCGTCCTTTAAGATGACCCCCGCACAGGGTCAGCGTTTGCGCCGACCCATTCAGATTGTTGTGCCGGTGGCCGTCCTCGGTCCATCGGTCGCGTTCTGCCCGGCTTCCGCTGCGCCAACGCCCTGAGAGGAGATCACCGATGAAGACCGCTCTCGCTCCTGTTGCCTTGCTTGCCGCCGCGTCGGCCATCGCGGCACACGCCGGGGATTCAGTCGTCACCGCCGCGTATCTGCCGCCGCTGCCGTACAACGTCGGCTCGAGCGTCGGGTTCTCCATCCAGACCGGCATGAACACCAAGTTCGGCGAGTCGTTCCTCGCCACGGTCAGCGGCGCCTTCGACAGCCTGAGAATCGGCAACCTGTACCACAACCTGACCGCCAACGCGCTGCAGCAGGCGCTGCAGATCCGCCTGTACGACGTCACCGACACCAACGGCCTGCCCACCGGCCCGTCGATCGGCGGGTGGGATGTTCCCGCGTCGCAGATCGCGGGCAACACCTTCCCGTACTCCCCCACCTTCCAGTACTCCGGCCCGATCATCAACATCATCGCCGGCCGGAACTACGCGTTCCTCCTCGGCACCGAGATCGGCGTGTCGGTCGATTTCAACTCGCCGTACTCCGTCAGCGCCGTGGTCCCCGGAGGGTACGCGGACGGTGTGGAACTGACGGATCACTACCGGGCGCTTGGGGCCGATCCCGCCGCCAACGCGGGGACGGACATCCCGTTCCAGGTGAACGTGATCCTCCCGGCCCCGGCCGGCGTCGCGGCGTTCGGGATGCTGGCGATCGCCGGCGCGGCCCGCCGCCGCCGCTGAGCCATCACGAGCGCTCCCGGTACGGATCGGCGTGCAACCGCCTCAACAAGCCCCAAGCGCGAGCGAGGGGCTTCTTCGTGCGCCGTCCAACCCGGGCACGGAGCATGTCCGTCAGCGACGGCGCACGCCGCCGAGCGCCTCGGCGCCCCCCCCTCTCCCCTCGTGGGAGAGGGTGGTCGCGCAGCGACCGGGTGAGGGGAAACTGACACAGCCTCCTTTCATGAGCATGCCCAGCAGAGCCTGGGCATGCCACCCAGCACCTCGGCTCTCCCCCCCTCTCCCCTCGTGGGAGAGGGTGGTCGCGCAGC
>CANJRL010000078.1 GCA_947476675.1 Phycisphaerales bacterium | reverse complement strand
TCGCGGAGGCGTCGGCCGTGACGGCGGTCGCGAAGTAGTACTGGCGCTGGCGGAGGTCGTAGCGCAGTTTCATGGTGGCGATGAAGCGGAGCGGTCGGTCGGCGGCAACGGAGCCGGACTCGGGGGGGATATAGCGCAGGTCGTCGGGCGGGATGCCGGTGGTCTGCTGGGGCTCGGCGAGGTAGGTGAGCACCGCGGCGCGGCGCCGGCCGGCGGGGGTGCGCTGGATGAAGACGGCGGCGGCGAGGGACGAGAGGTTGTCGGCGGAGCGCTCGACGCGCTCGTCGAGGGCCAGCAGGATGTCGGAGCGGTACTGGTGACGCTCGACGACGATGCGCTCGATCCACTCGTCGGGGCCGAAGGGCGCCGCGCCGGTGGCGGAAGCCGGGGCGAAGCCGGCGATGTAGGCCCTGATCGCCAATCTGGTCTGGGTGTTGGTGTCGGGAGCGACAACCCGGTTGACGAGCATGCGCATCGTGCCGTCGCTGCTGAGCAGGCCGTACGTGCGGATGTCGTCCTCGGGGGGCGCCGGATTCCAATAGGTCGCGGCGGGTGTGCCCGGGTAGGTCCAGTCTCGCCCGTCGGAGGCGAAGGCCGCATCGTTGAACCAGAGTGAGCGCGAGCCGGCGTAGCGGTTGTTGGTGGCGATCGGGTTGAAGGTGGGCATCGGGAGGCCGGTGGCCGCGTCCGGGGTGAGGGCCTTGCCGATATCGACGCGGATGCGGAGCGAGCCGGCGTGCAGGCGGGCGTGCGCGAACGGCCGGATGCCCACGGGCTGTCCGTTCAGGTACGCGTCATAGGGCGCGTTCGACGGCGTCGCGGGCTGGAATGGCGAGCCGCTGAAGACAAGGTTCGGATTCCCGGCCGCCGCGCCGCCATAGGCAAGGCCATCAGTCCTCGACCCATCCAGAGCCGGGCGTGGATAGCCCGACAGTCCGACCGGGTCCCACGGGTTGCGGAACGCTTCGAAGGGCTCGCCCTCGGCGACGAAGAAGGCCGGGAGCGCCGGGTTGGAGGATCGCAGGTCGAAGGTCGGCAGGAGGGTGAGGGCGTGCTCGGGGAAGCCGAGGTCGCTGGCGTTGGCGCGGGGCGGGTATGCCGAGAGCGGGTACCAGACGGTGTCGACGAGCGGGATCTGCAGGGCGGTGTTGTTCGTGCCCGTCCGGGCGTACTGCCCGTTGGTGAGCAGGGCGCCGAGCCCCGCCCCCGTGAAGTCCGGCGCGACGGCGGGCGCGCCCAGGCGCTCGCGGGTGATCGCCTCGACCGAGCGGGCGAAGCGCAGGGCGGAGTTCAGACGCGCGGAATCCACCTGCTGCTTCGCGGCGCCGGCGAAGAGGGCGAAGAGCCCCAGGACGCCAAGCCCGAGCACGGTGACGGCGAGCATCACCTCGATGAGGGTGAACGCGGCGGCGCCGCGACGGGTGCGGATCATCGCTTCACCGCCTGGCCGGTGTACCGGCCGAAACCGATGATGTCGGCCTTCTGATCGATGTACGCGCTGGTGCGCCTGATGAAGTTGATCGCCGGGGTGTTCGGATCGTCGCGCCACGTCGCCTTGTCGGTCGGCGAGGGGTAGGTGTTCGGCACCGAGGCGGAGCCCGGCCTGACCCACCACGGCGCGGCGATGCCCGTCTCCCCGATCATCGCGGCCAGGTCGACCACGGCGATCTGATCGACGGCGCGGAGGCGCACCTCGGGGTTGAGGACGGGGGCGGCGCCCTGCTCGTAATAGAACTTGTTGGGGTCGAAGGCGCGACGCGACTCGATGGGCTGGCGGAACGAGCCCGGGACGGGGATGCTGTTGTTGATCGGCGGGTAGCGGGTGAAGTACTCGGGGTCCTCGGGCTCGTAGTTGGGGTTGTAGGGGGCGTCGGGGAACTCGATGTAGGCGTCGCGCGGCAGGCCGGCGCCCCCGGCGGAGCCGAGCATCTGCCCCTCCCGGTCGAAGCGGACAAAGAACGACTGCGCGTAGCGCCACGGGTTGTCGGGATCGCCCGGCCCGATGGTCGCCGGGTGAGGGGGCGCGTAATTCAGCGGATCGTAATTGGGGACGTAGAACTTGATGCTGTCCTGGGGGAAGAGCCAGTTGTTCTCCGTGAGCCTGCGGCGGCCGTTGACGTCGCCGTACACGCCGTAGCCCTGGTACCACCGCGCGAAGCCCGGGGGGGGGTTGGCGAGGCCGGTGAGGCGCTGGGGGTCGTCGTGCGCGAAGGAGAGGCCGAAGACCGCCATCGCCGGGGGGAGTTCGACCTTCGGGATGGCCTCGGAGGGCCGGTACGCCGCCGCGGGGATGCGCGGGCCGAGATAGGCGGGGGCCAGGTACGTGTCGCGCGGGTCGGCGAGCGTTGCGTCGGTGGAATCGAGTTCGAGGGGGACGAGGTAGAAGCGGCCCTTCTCGACCTTGTTGTCGAGGGGGGGGTCGTAGAGGAAGGCGACGCCGCCGTCGACGCCGGCCTGGCTCACGCGCGTGAGCATCGCGGCGACGGCGTTGCGTGCCGCGGTGTAGTTGTTCGACTGGATGATCCGCGAGAACGCCGGCAGGAGCACGGCCAGGACCACCGCGATGATGGAGATGACCACCAGCATCTCGACGATGGTGAAGGCGGGGCGGCGTGCGGAGGCGTGTCGGCGCATCAGCGGTACCCCGAGTTGAAGGCCGAGCCGGCGTCGCGGTCGGCGACCGGCGTCACCGGGTAGGAATACAGGTTGTCGTCAAGGGCGCGCAGGGCCTCGGCGGCGCGGTTGGGGTCGCGGGCGGCGTCGGCCGCGCCGCGCAACTGGTTGGTCACGCCGTAGAGCCGATCGGGCCCGGCGGACATGAAGTACGGCTCCTCGTTGACGCACCGGCCGTAGAGCGCCTGGGCGAGGCGGTTGCGGGGGTGGACGTACAGGATGGGGACGGCGTCGAAGAGGGGCCACACGGTGACGCCGGAGCCCGAGGCGGCCCTGATCTCGAGCGCGTTCACGGGGCCCCAGGCGTCGAGCACGTTGAGGGTGACGTCGGCGGGATCGGCCGTGCCGCCCTGCCAGGAGGTGTAGGGGGTGGGCGCAACGAAGCGCGAGGGGATGCCGCCGAGGATCGCGTCGATGGCCGGGTTGCCGCGCACCTGCCGGATGAACGAGCCGGCGGTGGGCAGGCGGGGGTACGGCTGGGGCTGGATCGCCGTGGCGGAGGGCGCCGCGTAGAGCATGAAGGTGCGGTCGTTCGCGCCGTTGCTGAACTGCGCCGCGCTGTTCCACCCGTCGCCCTCGGTCGCGAGGTCGGCGCCCGGGATGCCGAGGTAGTTGTCCTGGAGGAAGGGGGAGGTGGCGGGGTCGGCCGAGGAGGAGAACCGGGGCGGGCGGCCGTTGTTGGATTCCATGTATTCGTCGAGAGCGCGGTCGAGCGTCGCGAGGACCCCCTGCGTGGCCCTGGATTTCTGGTTGCTCAGCACCCGGGGGCCGATGGTGAGCAGGATCCCGGCGAGCACGGCGATCACGCCGACAACGACGAGCAGTTCGATCAGCGTGAAGCCCCTGCCCTGGCCTTCGCGATGGCGGGTCACGGGACGTACCTCACGTTGTCCGCGATGCGGGAGCGGATCTTCTTGTGCGCCGCCGCGTCGCTGGTGCGCAGGGACTCGAGGTCCTTGGCCAGGTAGCGCGGCTGCGATGGGTCGATGGTCTCGTCCTTGGACTCGCCGAAGAGCGCGTCGGACCCCGCGGACACCAGGGCGTACGGGGCGTTGCGCAGCCGCGTCTCCGACGCGCCGCCCGCGAGCGCGCCGCCGGTGGCGGAGAACTCGTCGAAGCCCGCGGGGGTCAGGAGTTCGACCGGGATGTTCCCGAGGGTATCTCGCGAGGTCGGATCGCTGGTCTCGCGGGTGGGCAGGTAGCGGTAGTACCGGATCGGGGTGTTCTCGCCGTCCACGATGGTGTAGAGCTCGATGCCGTCGCGGCCGCCCTGGGACGGCGTCCCGCCGTTGGGCGCGAGCGCGGTCTGCTCCCACACGAAGTCGCCGCTGACGCCGCGAGAGTCGTTGGGGAGGATCCGGCGGAGGTTCCTGGAGTTGGTGAGGGCGAGGTACGGGCCATAGACGCGGCCGGTCTGGTCGGGGATGAGCGGGTCTCCCGCGGCGGCCGGGAGCCTCTGGGCGCGGCGCGTCGCGCCGCCCCACGAGCGGTCGGGGCCGGGGCTTCGGATGCCGGGGCCGTCGACGCCGTCGTCGAGGTTGGGGCCGGGGGTGGTCTGTGCGGCGTAGTTGACGATGCCGTCGCCGTTGATATCGCCGACGCCGACGAGGTAGGCCGCGAGGCTGAGGATGCTGTAGTAGCGGGCCTCGACGACGGCGCCCTTGGGGTCGGTGGTCTTGAAGGGGTCGGGCTGGGCCTCGGAGACCAGCGGGGCGTCGGCGGGCGAGGGCGCCGGGTTGCGCTGCTTGTTGAGGAGCGGCGGGTAGTAGCCGTGATCGGCCTTGAACTGTTCGAGGGAGGCGCCGATGGACGAGAGGAGGCGTTCGGTGGAGGACCGCTTCGCGGACGCGAGGGCGGCGCCCCCGGCGACGATGCCGATCGAGAGGAGGACCGCGATGATGCCGACCACCACGAGCAGCTCGATGAGCGTGAACCCCGGGCGGAGCGCCGCGGAGCGTGGATGGGCGGCCCGGCGGCGCATCACTTCTTGCCTCCGCCGCTGAGCGACTCGATCATCTTGACCATGGGCAGGAACATGGCGACGACGATGGTGCCGATGATCCCGCCGAGGATGATGACCAGGAAGGGCTCGATGAGCCGGACGAGGGAGCCGACGGCGACGTCGACCTCTTCGTCGTAGTTGTCGGCGATCTTCATGAGCATCGAGTCCATGTCGCCGGTCTCTTCGCCGACGTCGATCATGTTGACGACGATGGCGTCGCAGGTCTTGGTCTCGCGGAGCGGCCCGGCGAAGGACTCGCCCTGGCGGATCGAGTCGTGGACCTTGTTGAGGGCCTTCTCGAAGACGTAGTTCCCGCAGGTGTCGCGGGTGATGAGGATGGCCTCGAGGATGGGCACGCCGGCGGAGATGAGCGTGCCCAGGGTGCGGGTGAACCGGGCGATGGTGCTCTTCTTGATGAGCGAGCCGAAGACCGGGAGGAACAGCGAGACGGTGTCGAAGGCGGCGCGGCCGGGCTTGGTGCGGCGGAGCAGCTTGGCGAGGATGAAGAGGACGAAGGGCGCCGCCACCACCCAGACCGCTCCCGGGACGCTCATCGCGCCCTTGGTGGGGTAGTTGCCCGCGACCCACTTGGAGGCGTCGATGAGGACCGAGGTGAGGCGCGGGAGTTCGACGCCGAAGTCGGCGAAGATGTCCTGGAACTTCGGGATGATGAAGTACATCATGCCGATGACGATGAGGATGGCGACCATGATGACCGCGGCGGGGTAGATCATGGCGCCGACGATCTTGCGCTTGAGGCGCTGGGCCTTCTCCATGAAGTCGGAGAGGCGCTGGAGGATGACGTCGAGCACGCCGCCGACCTCGCCGGCCGCCACCATCTTGGTGTAGAGGCGGTTGAAGACCCGGGGGTGCTTGGCCATGGAGTCCGAGAGCGGCGCGCCGCCCTCGACCTCCTCGACGACCGCGCCCAGGACGCTCTTGAGCGTGCCCGGCTTCTGCTGGCCCTCGAGGATCTGGAGGGAGCGGAGCAGCGGGAGGCCGGCGTCCTGGAGCGTGGAGAGCTGCCGCGTGAAGGTGACCAGGTGGGCCTGCTTCACGCCGCTGATCAGGGGGATGTAGATGCCGGGGCCGGTCTTCTTCTTCTTTTTCTTCTTCTTCCCGCCCTCGGCGTCCGGCGCCGCGGTGACGGACTTCTTGACCTTCTGCTCGCGGACGGAGGTGGGGAACAGGCCCTGCTGCTTGATGCGCTGGATGGCCTCCTCGCTGGAGCCCGCGTCGACCGCGCCCTTCTGGGGCTTGCCCGCGGCGTTGAGCGCCTCGTACTGGAACGTCGCCATGGTCCTCGCCTTTCCTCGCCGGTGCGCGGCCCTGCCGCGCGGGCGCTCACTCGTCGGTCAGCGTCTCGCGGACCACCTCGTCGATGGTCGTCTGCCCCTCGTAGATGCCCAGCAGGCCCGACTCGCGGAGCGAGCGCATCCCGCGCTTCCGCGCCTCGTTGCGGATCAGCCCCGTGCTCGCGTGCTTCATCATCAGTTCGCGGATCTCGTCGTCGATCACCATGATCTCGAAGAGGGCCATGCGGCCCTTGTAGCCCGAGCCGTTGCAGTGGTCGCAGCCCTTGCCCCTCATGAACTTCCGCCCCTTCACGTCGTCGGGGGTGAGGTTGAGCTCCATCAGCTGCTCCTCGGTGGGGGTGAACGGCTCGCGGCACTTCGGGCAGATGGTGCGCACCAGCCGCTGCGCGATCACCGCCTCCATCGTCGCGGTCAGGAGGAACGCCTCCACCCCGAGGTCGAGCAGGCGGATGATCGACGACGGCGCGTCGTTGGTGTGCAGCGTCGAGAACACCAGGTGGCCGGTCAGCGAGGCCTGGATCGAGATCTGCGCCGTCTCGAGGTCGCGGATCTCGCCCACCAGGATCACGTCCGGGTCCTGGCGCAGGAACGAGCGCAGGGCCTTAGCGAAGGTCAGTTCCGCCTCCGTGTTGATCTGCACCTGGCACAGCCCGTCCACGTCGTACTCCACCGGGTCCTCGGCGGTCAGGATCTTGGTCTCGGTGTCGTTGAGCGAGGCCAGGGCGGCGTAGAGCGTCGTGGTCTTGCCCGAGCCGGTGGGCCCGGTGACGATCACGATTCCATTGGGCTTCGCGATGAGCGTCTGGATCTTGGAGAGATCGTCCTCGCGCAGGCCCAGGCGGTCCAGCGACATCTCGACGTTGCTCCGGTCCAGCACGCGCATGACCACGGATTCGCCGTGCATCGTGGGCAGCACCGCAACGCGGAGGTCCACCGGCTTGCCCCCCACCACCAGCTCGACGCGGCCGTCCTGCGGCAGGCGGCGCTCGGCGATGTCGAGGTTCGCCATGACCTTGATGCGGCTGGTGATGGCGGCGCCCAGGTGCTTGGGGGGCGGGACCATCTCGTAGAGCACGCCGTCGATCCGGTAGCGCATCTTGAACTCCTCCTCGAAAGGCTCGAAGTGGATGTCCGATGCGCGGTCGCGGATCGCCTGCAGGAGGACCAGGTTCAGCAGCTTGATGACCTTGTTGTCCTCCGCCGCCTCGAGCACGGCGTCGAGGTCAAGCGACTCGCCCCTCCCGGCCAGGGCCTGGAACTTCTTGTCCGCCGCGATGTCCTGCACCACCTCGGTCACCGACTCGGTCTTCGAGTAGTGCTTCTTCAGGAGGCGGTCGACCTGTGCGGGGTCGGCGACAAAGGCCGACACCTTGAAGCCCATGAGGAGCTGGAGGTCGTCCACCGCGCGGAAGTTGTCCGCGCTCTTCATCGCCACCTCGAGCCGGCGCGTGGGCGGGTCGAAGCGGGTAGGCACGATCTGATAGGCCTGTGCCGTCTCGGCGGGGACGGCGCCGATCGTCTTCTCGTCGAGTTCGACCTTCTCGAGATCGATGAAGGCCATCCCGGCCTGCCCCGCCAGAGCCTCTTGCACGTCACGGGCGGTGACGTACCCGAGTTCCACCATGACCTCACCGAGTTTGAGCTTCCGGGTCTTCTGAACCTCCAGCGCCTCGTGCACCTGCTCGCGCGTCACCTTCCCCATCTTGGTGAGGACGCGGCCGATCTTCCTGTTCTTGAGTTCGTTCGGGTCGATGGCCACCGAAGGGTCTCCAGATGCGCTCGGCCGCGGGCCTCATCCGGCCCGCGACGAGCGCACTCACGCTGTCCAAAGATTCGCACGGCGATCTGGGATGTTCCAGCGAAAAAACCGCACTCCGGCGGTCATAATCGACGCGACATACGTTTTTCGAGACGTTTTGATCACTTCTCGGCACGTTTAGCCGGCCTTCTCCTCATCGGATTCATCCAGTTCGGCGCGGCCGATGCGCCTTCCCGCACGGTGCACCCGGTCCACCAGGTCGGCCGGATTCTTGGCCTTATCCACCATGTCCTCGGCCGAGATCACGCCGCGGGAGTAGAGGCTCCAGAGGTGCTCATCCAGCAGTTGCATACCGAACTTCTTGCCGGTCTGGATGGAGGAGTCGATGCGGAAGGACTTGTTCTCGCGGATCAGGTTCGCGATGGCCGGAGTGACCACCAGGAACTCGTAGGCCGCCACCACCCCCGGCTGGTCGCGGCGCCCGACCAGCACCTGGCTGAGCACCGAGATGAGCGCCGTCGAGAGCTGGACGCGAATTTGGTTCTGTTGGGTGACCGGGAAGGCGTCGACGATGCGGTCGATGGTCTTGGCGGCGCCGGTGGTGTGCAGGGTCCCGAACACCAGGTGGCCCGTTTCCGCGGCGCGGATGGCGGACTCGATGGTCTCGAGGTCGCGCATTTCGCCGACCAGGATCACGTCCGGGTCGGAGCGGAGCACGCGGCGGAGGGCCTCGGCGAAGGAGGAGACGTCCGACCCGACCTCGCGCTGGTTGACGATGGACTTCTTGTGGTAGTGGTAGTACTCGATGGGGTCTTCCATCGTGACAATGTGCCGCTCGAAGTTGGCGTTGACGTAGTCGATCATCGTCGCCAGGGAGGTCGTCTTGCCCGAGCCGGTGGGGCCGGTGACCAGGAACAGGCCGCGGGGGCGGCGGATGAGTTCGCGGCACATCTCCGGGAGGCCGATCTGCTCGAAGGTGAGGAGTTTGGAGGGGATCTGGCGGCAGACGATGGCGAGGTCGCCGCGCTGTCGGAAGATGGAGACGCGGAAGCGCGCCGCCGTGCCGTAGGCGAAGCCGAAGTCCGTCCCGCCGCCCTCCTGGATCTCCTGCTGGTTCCGCTCCGGGGTGATGGCCTTCATGAGGGAGACCATGTCGTCGCCGTCGAGGACCTTGGTCTGGAGGTTCTTGAGCCCGCCGTGGAGGCGGAGCGTTGGCGGCCTTCCGACCGTGAGGTGGAGGTCGGCGGCGCCCATCTTGATGACGGTGTCGAGGAGGCGGTCGATCTGGACGGTTGACATGGGGTCTCTCGGTCGCGCGCGGGGGGCCGCGGCGTCAGTCGTTGGCCATTCCTTCCGCGCCGGCGACCTGGGCCACGCGGCTGATTTCCTCCGGGGTGGTGACGCCCTTGAGGATCTTGATCTTGCCGTCCTCGAGGAGGCTGCGCATCCCGGCGCCGAGCGCCGCGTTGCGGAGCACCGCCAGTGACTCGCGCTTGAAGGCGAGTTCCCTGATCTCGGTGTTCATGATCATCATCTCGAAGATGGCCTTGCGCCCCCGGTAGCCGGTGCGGTTGCAGTGCTCGCACCCCACCGCCTTGTAGACCCGGCCCACGGCCTCCTCGGGCGTGATGTTCACGAGGCGGAGCATCTTGTGGTCCGGGGCCTCGTCGAGGACCTTGCACTTGGGGCACAGCACGCGGATGAGGCGCTGGGCCATGACCGCCTGGATCGCCGACGCGACCAGGAAGGGCTTGGTCCCCATGTCGATCAGGCGGGTGATGGCCGACGGGGCGTCGTTGGTGTGGAGGGTGGAGAACACCAGGTGTCCGGTCAGCGCCGCCTGGATGGCCACCTCGGCCACTTCCTTGTCGCGGATCTCGCCGACCAGGATGATGTTGGGCGCCTGGCGGAGCATCGAGCGGAGGATGTTGGGGAAGGTGAGCCCGATCTGCTCGCGCACCTGGCACTGGTTGATGCCGGTGAAGGCGTACTCGATCGGGTCCTCCGCGGTGATGATCTTGCGGTCCGGCTTGTTGAGGATGTCGAGCGCCGAGTAGAGAGTGGTGGTCTTGCCCGACCCGGTGGGGCCGGTGACCAGGAAGATGCCGTTGGGCCGGCGGATGATCTTGTGGAACGCCTCCAGCTGGTCGGGCTCGAAGCCGAGGTTCTCGAGGCCGATGCGCACCGAATCCGGGCGGAGGATGCGGCACACCACCGACTCGCCGTGGTACGCCGGGCAGGCCGAGACGCGGAAGTCGATGTTGACGTTGTCGACGGCGATCTTGATGCGCCCGTCCTGGGGGATGCGCTTCTCGGCGATGTTCATGCCCGCCATCAGCTTGAAGCGGGTGAGCACGGCGTTCTGCATGCGCTTGGGCAGGTTGTCGCGCTCGATGCACACGCCGTCGATGCGGTAGCGCAGCCGCACGCGGTCGTTCATCGGCTCGATGTGGATGTCCGACGCCCTCATCTTGACCGCCTCTTCGAGGATGCGGCCGGCCAGCTTGATGATGGGGGAATCGGCGACCGCGTCGCGGTCGATCGACGCGTCCACCGACTTGTCGAGCGACTTGTCGATCGACGCGGAGATGATCGAGTCGGCGGGCACGCCCTGCTTGGCGCCCCCGAGCCGGCTGTCGATGAAGAGCTTGATCCGACCCCGGGCGGCGATCCGCGGCTCGATCTCCGAGTTCAGCCGGAACCGGAGCATGTCGAGCAGCTCCAAGTCCATCGGGTCGTGGATCACGAGCTGCATCTTGCCGTTTGACCTGGCCAGGGGCAGGATCAGGTGCTTCTTCACCAGTTCCTCGGGCGCCAGCTTGAGGTCGACCGCGCCCTCCACCTTGGGATCGTTGAGGTCGGCGTAGGGCATGCCGAACTGGTGGGCCAGGGCCTTGGCGACCTGCTCCTCCTTGGCGATCCCGGCGTCGATCAGGGCCTCGCCGAAGCGCTTGCCCGAGCCCCGGGCGACGCCCACGGCCTTCTCGACCTGGTCCGCGGTGAGCATCCCCCAGCCGACCATGATCTCGCCGAGTTTCTTCTTCGAACGTGCCATCCGTGTGATCGATCTCGCAGGGGGTGCCGAGCGGCGTGGAGTCCCGAGACACTAGCGCCCCCGAGGGGCACGCCCGGCCCGGGCGGAGCATTATGCTTGTGGCCGGCGGCGGCATCAAACCGCGGGCGGCAGACCCCGCCGCACGGCGCCGCGGCCGCCCGAACCCATCATCCCCGAATGCAACGAGTCTCTACGCACGAAGTGAGCCGCGGGTTCCTCATCACCGCGGGGCCGACGCACGAGCCCATCGACGCGGTGCGCTACATCGGCAACCGCTCGTCCGGTCGTCTGGGAGTGGCGCTGGCCGACGAGGCGGCGCGCAGGGGCACGCCGGTTACGCTGCTGCTCGGGCCGACGCACCTGCTCCCGAGCCGGCCCGGCGTCGACGTGGTCCGGTTCCGCACCACCGCCGACCTCGAGCGCCTATTGATGGAGCGCCTGCCGCGATGCGGCACGCTGATCCAGGCGGCGGCCGTCGCCGACTACCGGCCGGCCGTCGACATCGCCTCCGGCGAGGGCGGAAAACTCCGCCGCGAGCAGCGCTCGCTCTCGCTGACCCTGGAGCCGACGCCCGATCTGCTCGCGATGTGCGCGGCGCGGCGGCGGCCCGGGCAGGTGCTGATCGGCTTCGCGCTCGAGCCTCTGGACCGGCTTCGCGAGTCGGCGCTGAGCAAACTGCAGCGAAAGGACGTCGACGCGATCATCGCCAACCCCCTGGGAACGATGGAGGCGGCAACCATCGAGGCGGAGATCTTCCTGCGCGGCGGCGGTACCTGGAAGACCGAGGGCGCGATGAGCAAGGAGGCGTTCGCGGCGTGGCTGCTCGACCGCCTACCCACGATCGCCCCGCGCTAGAAGCCCATGCGGCCCAGGATGGCCCCGGCGCGCTGGCCGTAGACCCCCCCGCCCGCGCCGTCGAACAGCCTCGCGTGCACGAGCAGCGGGTAGAGGTTGTAGATGTCGCGGCGGGGGCGGAGGCCATCGTCGAAGCCCGGCGCGATGGGACGCAACTCAGCGTAGCGCGAGAAGAACGCCTCCCCGAAGGTCGAGAACAGCCGGATGAAGGCCAGTTCGACCTCGGCGTGCCCGACATAGATCGCCGGGTCGATGAACGCCGCGATGCGATCGGCGCCGGCGATGACGTTGCCGGCCCACACATCGCCGTGCAGCAGCGACGGGGCGGGGGGCTCATCCAGGAAGTCCCCGAGCCGATCCGCGAAAGCCAGCACGCGGCGGAGAAGCCGGGGGGGCAGCCTCCCCTCGCGCTCCGCGGCCTCGGCGGTGAAGAGCAGGCGCTGCTCGCGGAAGAAGAAGAGCCACGAATCCGACGGCTTGTTGGGCTGGTGCAACGCGCCCAGCAGCGTGTCTCGCTCGAACCCGAACCGTTTCCCCCCGGGGCGCGGGTCGTGCGCGTGCAGCGCGGCGAGGCGCTCCGCGGCGACTCGCTCCGCCGCGGCCCCGAAGCCCTCGCTCGATCCCTCGACGAACTCGATCACCAGCAGATCGGGCGCGGCGTACAGAACCCCCGGCACGGGCAGGGCCGTGCGCTCAGCGAGCCATCGCAGCATGAACGCCTCCACGTCGAGGGTCGCGGCCGCGGTCGAGGCGAACTTGGCGACCGCGCGCGAGCCGTCGGGCATGGCGACCGCCCGCACATCGCCCACGCATCCGCCGCCGAGGC
>CANJRL010000077.1 GCA_947476675.1 Phycisphaerales bacterium | reverse complement strand
GCCCCGGGTCGAGGCGGTCGGTGCGCATCACCAGCAGTTTCAGTGCGCCGAGGAAGAGGAGTCCGGCGTAGACAAGGTGCATCCACGAAGTCAGACCCAGGACCTCCCAGCCGAACACAATGAGCGCGCCTCGGACGGCGACCGCCCAGACAGCGCCCCAGAACACCACGCGGCGTTGCTGTGCTCGCGGCGTGCCGAACGCCGCGAACGTCGCCGCGATCAGGAAGATGTTGTCGAGCGAGAGCGCCTGCTCAACGAGCAGGGCGCTGAGGTACTGGAAGCCGGCTTCTCGAGCCGGCGCCCCCCCGCCGGGTTGCATGCCCGAGCCGGGCCATCGGTACAGCGCGTACACCACGCCGCTCCACGCGATGGCGATGGTCAGCCAGACCAGCGTGAGGCCAAGGGATTCGTGGCGCGGGAGGGCTCGCGGCATCCTGCCTCGAAGCAGGGCGTCGAGCCAGACCAGGAGGGCGATCAGCGCGACGAAACCGATCCAGATCAGGGCGACTCGGGCGTCCATGCAGGGGGAAACCTAGCCGCCGGCGGGGGGCCGGGAGAGAGACGCCAACAGGTCTGTCGCAAAATGTTCCTGTGAGCCACGCCGACAGGGCGTTCTCGAGCGCCGCGCGTCATCGGCCGGGGGTGGGGTCCGGCGCCGGCTCGAGCGCCGTCGAAGGAGCGCCGCGCCACGCGGCCAGCACCATGGCGGCTGCGCGGCGGCCGTCCCGCGCCAGGCGGCGGGCCTCCTCGCGCAGCGGGTCTTCGATGACCGAGGCGGCGGTCCGAGCGCGCCCCGCGATGCGCCCGGGAGGTGCGGCCCCGGCCGGCGCGGTCGCGAGCGGGTTTCGGCCCGCGGGCTGCGCCTGCGGCGGCATGCGGAGCGCCAGCATCCACACCGCCGCGATGGCCGCTGAGGCGGCGAGACCGCCGCCCGCCCACAGCAGCGCCACGGACGGACCGGACGCGGTCGAAGCCTCCAGCGCCCTGTCGCGCTCGCGGCGCACCGCTCGGAGAATCGACGCGCGGCGCTCGGCCGACCGCGCGGGCATCGGCGCCGAGGCGCCTTGGCCGAGCGCGGCGTCCACGCGGTCGAGGGCGGCGGCGAAGCGGAGCAGGTCGGGATCGTGCCGCCGGCGCGAGAGAACATCCACGTCAACCGAGCCGGGGCCGAGCCCGCCCTCGCGGACCGCGAGCATCGCCCTGCGCAACCGGCGGATCATCGCGCCCCTCCCGAGACCGTGCGCCGCCCCGACGCGACGCCGGAGAGCCCGCCGCTGCGGGGCGCCCGCTCACACTCGGAAGCCGAGGCTGCCGCCCCGGCCGACGGGCGGGCGAGATCTTCGGCGGCGAGCGCCTCGGCGAGGCGCTGCCTCGCGCGGAACACCGAGACCCGAACCCCCACTTCGGATTTCCCCATCGCGGCCCCCGCCTCCGCCGCCGAGAGCCCCTCGACGAACCGCAACCAGAGCAGCGCCCGCTGCTCGGCGGAGAGCACGCGGTCCGCGACTCCCCAGACGCGGCGGACCTCGGCGGCGTTGCCCGCGCGGTCGTCCGCCAGATCGCCAAGGTCACGGGGTTCCGGCCGGGAGAGGCGCGCCGATTCGGCCTCGTGCCGCGCTCTGCGCGAGGCGCCCCGGTTCGCCTCTTGCGCGGCTCTCGCGGCGAGGGTGAAGAGCCAGGGCGAGAATCTTCGGGATGGGTCGTACCTGTGCAGCATTCTCCATGCCCTGACGAAGGTGTCCTGCGTCGCGTCCTCAGCGTCTGACGCCGAGGCGCATCGCCGGAGGACGAAGCCCATGATCCGCGCCTCGTACCGCTCGACGAGGGCGGCGAAGCAGATCTCCGACCCGCCCTGGGCGCGCCGCGCGAGTTCCTCGCAGGATGCCTCATGCAGCGGGGTGGGCGACAAGGCCGGGGCCTCCAGGGGTGGGCGCGCGGACGACGAGCCGGCGCGCTCAATACTTGGGCTTCTCGCCCTCGTGATTGCCCTTGCGGCCCTTCTTGCCGTGATGCTGATGGTGCTCGCCGTCATTGTCCTCGTCCGCCGCCCTGGCATCCGCCGCCTGGCGCAGAGCCTCGACCGCCTTCGCAGCGGGATACCGGGCCTTCACCACCACGTTGCTGCCCTCGACCGTGATCGTGATCGCGGACAGCGCGTCGGCCAGCCGTTTCGTCTCCGGATCCTCGGCGCCCATCATGCGGCCCAGAGCCATCAAGCCGTTGCCAACCTGGGCGATGTCGCCGGCTGCCTGGGGCTTGCCCGCCCGCACCACCAAGTCCCCAAAGATCTCCCCGTTCGTCTCGCCGATGTCCAGCGTGCCGCCCTGGGCCTGCTGGAGCACGCGGGCCATGTCGTCGCCTCGCTCCCTGGGGAACTCGATCGCGGAGGCGAAGATCACCGACCCCGGCGCGGGTCTCCGGCTGAGCAGGGGAGAGTCAGCCGCGATCGACGGGGATTTCCCCGCGACCACCGCCGCGGCCTCCCTGAGCGAAGCGGCATCGGGAGTGATGACCACCGTCCGCAGCGCCGCGCCCCCCTTGGAAGGCAGGATCGCGGCGCAGCGCACCTCCTCCTGGTCGATCCACGAGAAGTAGGTGAAGTCGCCGTCGACCACCTTCTTGAACGTCGGCGCCTCCCTCGCGAGCCGCTCGGCCTGCTTCTCCACTTCGGCGGAGAACGTCGCGACGCCGATGGCGTCGTCGCGCTCGCCCCCGCTCCCGTTATAGACCGTGAAGCCTTTCAGGTCGCGCTCCATGTTCAGTTGCAGGATCCGGTTCATCTCCTCGATGTCGTCCGCGTCGATGTCGAGCATCTGCTTGTTCGCGAGGATGAAGCGGCCGGCCTCCGAGGCCTGCATGGCTTCGACGTCGACGTGCGCGATCCACTTCACCGCGGCCGGCGCGACCGAGGGGTCGAAAGGGGATGCGACCCCAGGCGCCAGGCCCAGGGCCAGGGGGCTCAGGCAGACGAGGCGAGACGGTGCGTGCATCGGGCGGCTCCTTGAGTTGGTCGGGCGGGGCGGCCGGGCCCCCCGTCGGGACCTCGCCGGCCGCTCCGGGTGGATACGCGCGCCGATGCCCCCCGTTACTCGCGAGCGGCCGTCGGGAACGCGACCAGGCTCCGATAGCCGTCGCCGGTGTAGGACCGCACGCCGAAGTGCACGTTGTCCTTGCTGATCGGCACCGTCGCCTCGGTCCGCATGCCGACGTCGATGGCCTTCTGCCACACCGGGCTGGTGGTGTCCCGGACCAGAATCTCGTATCCGGCGACCTGCGCGCCCGCGCCCGACGAAGGCCCCGGAGGCGCCGCCCACCGGATCGTCGTGTCGGTGGTGAGGTTCGCGGTGATGATCCGGGCCTTCTCGGGCGCCGGCGCCGCCATGGCGAGATGGGCCATCGCCCCGACATTCACGCGCGTCACATTCGCCAGATACTGCTCGTTGACGTACTGCGGCAGATCGCCGTACCGCACCTCTCGGCGACGCGGCTCGCGTGTGACGGTCGCGCCGAGCGTGGCGGTCTTCGTCTCGTCGCCGACGGTCTCCACCCGAACCTTCTGGTGCTGGCGGGTGTAGTCCTCGCGGAATGCGGTGAAGCGCACGGCGGCGCCGAAGCCCTGCTCCAGGAAGGCGGAGTGGTCGCCTCCCCTCAGGAACCGGTCCGCGCGGTAGATGAGCAGAGGACGCACCGGCAGGCTGTGCCGCGCCGCGACCTCCGCGATGTACCGCCCCAGCCCCCGCGCCGGGGAGTCGTTCTCGCCCCCGAGTTGCTGGATCGAGCGGAGGGTGTCGGGCGTGTTCCGCGCGCCGGATTGAGCCGGGATGCCCTCGCAGAACACCCGCACCGTCCCGAGCGCGAACTGCGCGTCGGCGGTCAGCGTCCCGCCGTACAGGTCCCCCAGGGGATCCCCGACGATGTCGTTGTTGAACACCGCCTCGATGGCGGCGTTCTCGGCCCGGGCCCGCTCCGCGTGCAGCCTGGCGCCGTAGAGCCCCTGCTCCTCCCCGGCGGTGGCGACCAGCACGATGGTCGCGGGGAACCTCCGCGTGCTCAGCACCCTCGCGGCTTCGAGCAGGGCCGCCGTGCCCGAGGCGTTGTCGTTCGCCCCCGGGGCGTCGCAGAGCGGGTCGGTCGGGTCGTTGCAGATCGAGTCGTAATGCCCGGTCATGTAGATGAGCCGCGAGCGCGACGCCGCATCGGCCCCCGGGATCACGCACACCACGTTGACGATCTCGGCGTCGCGGGTGATCCGCTTGCCGTCGGGCTTGATCGGGTAGCGGTCGAACGACACGCGGAGTGCCTCGTCGCCGCTTCGGCCGGAGGCGTCGGCGATGGTCTGAAACTCGCGGCGGATCCACTCCCGGGCGGCGCCGACGCCGCGCGTCGGCGAGTCGGTCTCGGACAGCGTGTGCCGCGTGCCGAACGCCGCCAGGGTGTCGACATCGCGGCGGAGGCGCAGGGGCGAGATCTCGTCGAGCATCCGCGCGATCGCCGCGGGGGGCGGGCCCGGGGGGACCACCGGCGTGACGCGCTCGGGCGTGAAGCCCAGGTCGTCCTTGTTGCCCGCGCAACCGACAAGGGCGGCGCCGGCGACCGCGGCGGCCAGAGCGAGTCCGATCATCTCCCGCGCCGCGAGGCGCACGCCGCAACGTCTCATCATGCGACAACGGTACCGCGCACACCGCCCCCAAGCACCGCGCCGCACCGGCCGATGACCCCTCGCCCATGCCCGCTCTGGAGACTATTCCCTCGCTCGATCAGGCCCTGATCGGCGACCCCCTGCGCGCCGCGTGGGAGTTCGCCGCGTGCGCCGAGAGGCTGGGGAGCATCCGCGGCTACCTCGCCGACATCGAGGGCTTCGCGCTCATGCTCTTGGCCCGCTCCGGGCCCGGGCAGGGCGCCGTCGTCGAGATCGGCTCGTTCCTCGGAAAGTCCACCGCGTGGCTGGCCCTGGGCGCCCTCCACGGAGGCCGAGGCCGCGTCACCGCGGTCGACCCGTTCACCGGCTCGCCCGAACACCAGCGCGGAGGGCGCAACGAAGAGCCCGAGATCGTCGCTCGCGGCACGACCCGCCCCCGCTTCGAGCAGAATCTCCGCGACGCCGGCCTCCGCGAGGCCGTCGACATCATCGAGGCGAGGTCCACCGACGCCGCGGCGCGGTGGAGCGGGCCGATCCGGCTCCTGTTCATCGACGGCGACCACTCCGAAGAGGCCAGCCGCGCGGACTTCGAGGCATGGCTCCCCCACGCCGCACCCGGCGGGCTGGTCGCGTTCCACGACGTCGGCGTGTGGGCCGGGGTGACGCGGTTCTACGAGGCGCTGATGGCCGATCCCGCCTCCGGCGTGCGCGGGCTCTTCGCCGTCGGCTCGCTCCGCGTCGTGCAGCGCGTGGCGTGAGGCGGCCCGGCCCGTATCCTCTGCGCGCATGGACGCTGGCGGGTCGCTGCAAGGCAAGCGCGTGACGGTCATGGGCCTGGGCCGCTTCGGCGGCGGCGTCGGCGTGACGCGATGGCTCGCCGCGCAGGGCGCCGACGTGCTGGTCACCGACCTCGACCCGGCGGAGAAACTCGATGGCTCGCTCGCGCAGATCCGCGACCTGGTCGGCGCCGGCGCCGTCACGCTCCGCCTCGGCGAGCACAACGTCTCCGACTTCACCGGCGCCGACCTGGTCGTCGCCAACCCCGCCGTGCCCAGGCCCTGGGACAACCGCTTCCTCCGCGCCGCAACCGCCGGGGGGGCGCCGATCACCACCGAGATCAGGCTGCTCGTCGAGCGCCTGCCGGAGCGCCGGCGCGTCATCGGCGTCACCGGCTCGGCCGGGAAGAGCACCACCGCCGCGATGATCGCCCACGCCCTCGGCGCCCTGACGCCCGGCGTCTTCCTCGGGGGCAATCTCGGCGGCTCCATGCTCGCCGACCTGGGCCGCATCACGCCGCGGGACTGGGTGGTCCTCGAACTCTCCAGCGCCATGCTGCACTGGCTCGCCCCGGGCGCCGGGGCGCCGCGCGAATCGCGCGAGGCGGAGCCTCCCGGCTTCTCTCCCGGCATCGCGGTGGTCACCAATCTCTCGCCCAACCACATCGATTGGCACGGCAGCCTGGAGCACTACCGGGCCAGCAAGCAGCGCATCGTCCGCGGCCAGCGCGAGGGCGACCGCTACGCGTGCTTCGCGAGCGAGCCCGGCGCTGAGCGCATCGAGACCTGGGCCAGCCTCACCCCCGCGGTCATCGAGGTGGTGACGCAACGCGACGCCGACGCTCTGCCCGTGCGGCTCGCGATCCCCGGGGGGCACAACCGACGCAACGCGGCGCTGGCGATCGCCGCCGTGCGCGCCGCGATGGGCGCGGACTTCGACGAGCCAACGGTCATCAAGGCGCTCGCCTCCTTCCCCGGCCTGCCGCACCGGCTGGCGCTCGCGGCCGAGACGCCATCGCGGATCGACCCGGGCGGCGCGCCCGTGCGGTGCTTCAACGATTCCAAGTCGACCACGCCGGAATCGGCCCTGCTCGCGGTGCGGGCGTTTGAAGAGGACCCCGAGATCGGCGCCGCGCGCGTGCACCTGATCGCCGGGGGGTACGACAAGGGTTCCGATCTCTCGCCCCTGGGACGCCTCGCGGGGCGCCTCGCCGGGCTCTACGCCCTGGGCGCAACCGGGCAGGCAATCGCCGCGGCAGCACCCCCGGAAGCGGTGCAAGCGGGGCGCGTACACGCGTGCGGCACGCTGGAGCGGTGCGTCGAGGACGCCTTGGCGCGCGCCAAGCCGGGCGATGTGCTGCTGCTCAGCCCGGGGTGCGCATCGTGGGACCAGTTCACGAACTTTGAGGAGCGGGGGGAAGAGTTTGTGAGGTTGGTGCGGAAGGAACGCTCAGTGATTGACTGAACTCTCTCGGCTGGGGTAATAATCTGCTGCTCTGCACATGGCGTCGATGATCTGCTTGAAGTGCTCAGTTGAGGCGATGCCGCGGAACAGTTCGAACTGCTGCTGTTCGATGCCCGGAGGCGACTGAAAAAACGACAGCACGATCGCCTTCACATCGGCGCGAACGACGAACCGTGACCCATCGATCCAGGCGGTTGTGAGGTCGGGTCGGATTCTGAACGCCGTGGACGACGCGGCGTTACGTTCGAGCGGTGAGGTATCGCTTGTCGATGGAATTGGGGTCGCGGTCGGGCTCGTAGACGGAGCCTGCGATTGCTGGCGTTTTCGCGTCGTGGACATACACGTTCTCCTGAAGAGTTACGAAGGGTGTCTGGCCCGATCTGAGGACTCTCGGCCTGGCGACCGACGTCGTCTCATCGCGCGGCACGCGCATCTCCGAGAGATCGGCACCCCAGGAAACATGCACGGCTCGGCCGAGCGCGAGCGTGATATCGGCCAGTGTTTCCATCTCGAAGTTGTGCGATCCTTCGAGGACCTTTGTGATCATCGACGGCTTGCAGCCCATCCGGCGCGCGAGCCACGCCCGATTGCGGCCCGAGCGTCGGAGAAGCTCGAGAATCCCGTGCGATGTCTCCTCAAGAAACCTGGCACGATTCGAGAGCCGTGCGTAGGCGTCCAAGGGTTCAGCGCTCTGCGGTGTTCTGGCCATCTTCGCGAATCCTCCTCTGATGGTCCGACCGTATTCGAGCCGCCCTTCTGGCTTCTTCAATGACGCGGCTCTTCGCGGGCTTCAAATCGATATGGGTGACTTTCCAAGTCGATCCGCGTTCCAGGAAGGCAAACGCGCGGTAGGGTGGGTTGCTCACCTTGATCTCGTAGATTCCTTCGGGACCTCCCTTCACCAATCTGATCTTGGTGTAGTCCAGAGGCGAATCAGCGGTGCACAGAAGCCTGAAACGATTCTCGAGCTTCGCTCGATGCTTGTCGTGCAACGCCGCCCACTGTTCGGTAGCGGGCCCGCCAAGTGCGGGGCCGACCGAGCCGTGCAAACCGGTGACCCAAATGCCGCCTTGATCGTCATGCGCCACGATGACATTCACCTATAGGTTAACACTTCACATGTTTGAGGTCAAGCGATGTGCTCTGCGATGGCCATAGGTGGCGATGATACCCGAACACAAACTTTCCGAAAATCGACCGTACAGGCCTTGACGTGGCCGATGAGGAGTGTCATCCTAGCACACACCGAACATTGACGCGCAAAGGAGGCCGCTGGTATGGTCGCAAAGGAAGCCGAGATCGCACGAACCAATGGCCGGGCCTCTCTCGCCGAGCGGGCCTCGTCCGCGAGCAAGGAGGCAGCCGTGGCGCCGTCCGTGGAAGACAAGGGCAAGCAGCAGGCCCTCACCCGCACCATCGGCCAGATCGAGAAGACCTTCGGCAAGGGCTCGATCATGCGCCTCGATGAGGACGCCCACTTGGCGATCCCGGGCATCAGCACCGGCTCGATCTCGCTCGACCTGGCTCTCGGCGGCAAGGGCATCCCGCGCGGTCGGATTGTCGAGATCTTCGGGCCCGAGTCCTCCGGCAAGACCACGCTGGCCCTGACCATCGCGGCCAACGCGCAGAAGGAGGGCGGGGTTGCCGCCTTCATCGACGCAGAGCACGCCCTCGACCCGTCGTGGGCGCGGCGGATCGGCGTGAACATCGACGACCTGCTGGTCTCCCAGCCCGACACCGGCGAGCAGGCCCTGGACATCTGCGAGTTGCTGGTGCGTTCCAACGCCGTCGACGCGATCATCGTCGATTCGGTGGCGGCGCTGATCCCCAGGGCCGAGATCGAGGGCGAGATGGGCGACAGCCACGTCGGCCTTCAGGCCCGGCTGATGAGCCAGGCGATGCGGAAACTGACCGGGGCGATCGCCCGCTCCAACTGCGTGGTGATCTTCATCAACCAGATCCGCGAGAAGATCGGGGTGATGTTCGGCTCACCCGAGACAACTCCCGGGGGCCGGGCGCTGAAGTTCTATTCGTCGGTGCGCATCGACATCCGCCGCACCGGCGCCATCAAGGACGGGGACGTGACCATCGGCTCGCGGGTGCGCACCCGGGTGGTCAAGAACAAGGTGGCGCCTCCCTTCCGCGACGCCGAGTTCGACATCATGTTCACCGAGGGCATCTCGGCCTCGGGCGACCTGCTCGACCTGGCGGTGGCCGACGGGGTGATCGACAAGAGCGGCTCGTGGTTCACCCACGGCGAGACGCGCCTGGGCCAGGGCCGCGAGAACGCCAAGAAGTTCCTCGCCGACAACCCCGACCTCTTCTCCGAGGTGCGCAAGCAGGTGATGGAGGCGCGGGGGACGCATAAGCCGGGCGGCCCCGCCGCGGTGTCGGCCAAGAGGGATGACGAGGATGCAGCCGACGAATGACCGGGACAGCCGGGTCGAACGTCGGGAGCGACCCGGGAGTCGGTGCAGCTGGGGGCGGATCGGGCCGACTTGTCCGCCGGGGGATGGTCGGTATGCTTTCTGACCTTCGCCGCGGCTGTGGCGGAACTGGCAGACGCGCTAGATTCAGGTTCTAGTGGTAGCAATACCGTGAAGGTTCGACTCCTTTCAGCCGCATTCTCGGGGTATGTTCGGGGTGCACCGCGGCACGTGTCGGCCGCGCGACCACCTGCCTGACGTGGAGGTCTGCCGCGCGGGCCTCGGAACGGCAGGTTAAGCCAGGCAAAATTGGTGTTTGCGGACCCGGAGGCTGCATTTCGGTGTCCGCCCTGCCGACAACCATCGTTCCGCGAGTTTTCTGTCCCGAGCGGACAGGGTGGTGGAACCGAATCGGCCTTGCGGGACGTATCGACTTGGGTTTCGTACCTCGTCCGGGTACCGTGACGGTCCCGGCCGGCTTGGTCGGGAAAGCACCCCACGGGGTCGGCGCGGAGGCAGCGCGATCGGCGCATGCGAGCGCGGACCCGTTGGAGAGACAGTCGGTCTTTGTCCGGCGCGAGCCGGCCCTAGGAGAGTCTCACATGCGGAACGTTCGCAGTCGCGGGTTCACACTGATCGAGTTGCTGGTTGTGGTGAGCATCATCGCGCTGCTCATCGGCATCCTGCTGCCGACCCTGGGCGAGGCGCGTCGCCAGGCGGGCATCGCCGGTTGCCAGTCGAACATCCGCCAGTTGGCGCAGGGCGTGGTCCAGGGGCTCAATCAGACCAAGGACATCTTCCCGAACGCCCCGCTGTCGTCGGCGCTCGCCGCCGGCTTCGGCAGCACCGGTGCGGCGGGCCGTCCCGCTGACAAGTGGGCGTTCGACGTCGCCCCGATCAACGGGTGGGCGGGCGAAACGTCTGCCACCGGCGGCCGCACGCCCTCGCAGGGCTGGCGGACGTCCATGACCAATCCCGGCCAGCCGATCTTCGACTTCCCGAACAGCCGTTTCGCCACGGAGCGCATGGCGCTCGAGGCGTTCCACTTCATCCTCTTCGGAGATCTGGTGGCGTCGACGGCCGGGGTGGGGATGCTGACCGAGCCGTTCGTGAGCCCCGCCGGGCGCCAGGTGAAGGTGGATTGGGACCGGTACCGCGAAGAGGGCACCGAGGTCACCGTGAGCCACCAGTTCCCGCTCTCGATGGGCGGCTACTTCTACGTGCTCCCGACGCACTACCAGAAGAAGGTGTTCAACGCTGCGAACCGTGATCCGCTGTTCGGGCCCGGTGGCGCGAACCCCCCGAACCTGACTCCCTATCAGTCGTTCCAGAACTTCTCGACCGTGGCGTACCCGTCGGCGAAGGTGATGTTCTATCAGTTCCTGGGCGATCACAACCGCAGCCGCGCGCCGTGGTGGATCCCCGGCTACCAGACCACCGTCTCACTGATGGACGGCTCGGCCCGCCTGGTCAGCGCGACCGTTGACGGCATCAACAAGAGTCAGAACACGACCCTGCAGAACCAGGAGGATGCCGGCGGCATCGGCTCCTGGCCCATCTCGCTCAAGTACGGCAACTCCATCGACAGTTACCAGTTCGACTACTTCCGCTTCACCATCGGCGGCCTCGCGGGCCGCGACCTGCGGTAATCTCATCGAGCGGCGAGGCTCGCCGCGTTCCTGCCAATGCATGCGCGGCCCGGCCGGCTCACCCCGGCCGGGCCGCTGTCTTTCGCCGCGGAGTCGCTACACTCTGTTCGGGTGACTCGCACTTTGTTGGAGACCGTGGAAGCCATGAACTCGAAAGTCGTCAAGATCATCCTCGCCGTCGTGCTTCTGGCGGCCGCTGTCGTTGTGTACCTCCTCTCCTCTGGCGGGAGCAGCTCGAAGGTGCCCGCTGACATCCGGAACGAGCCAGGACTGAAGCAGTGATCCGACAGGCCGTCGGTTGGCGGCGGCCGTCGGCCAAGCGGAGCGCGGCATGGAGAGCGACGGAGCGCTCGGAGCCGAGAGTGGGCCCGGCGGCCTGATCTACGCCGGACTTGACGAGGCCGGCTACGGGCCGCTGCTCGGACCGCTGTGCGTGGGCA
Source organism: Phycisphaerales bacterium (assembly GCA_947476675.1). Taxonomy (GTDB): domain Bacteria; phylum Planctomycetota; class Phycisphaerae; order Phycisphaerales; family UBA1924; genus CANJRL01. Next base: position 1,129 of record CANJRL010000077.1, on the reverse strand, counting down.
TGGCGGTGTTCCGGACGCCCCTTCCTTCGCCGGAAGCAGGGGCGCCGGACCTGTGGCGGCGGCTCTCGGCGGCGGTGTGCCGCAAGCCGGGGGACGGGCGCCGGCGGATCGCGATCGATGATTCGAAGCGGCTCAAGCTGCCGAACGACGTGCAAGGGCGCGATCCGCTCTGTCATCTGGAACGCGGGGTGATATGCCTCCTGGCCGCGTCGGGTGGGGCGATTCCTCGGACCGATGAGGCGATGTTCGCGGCGCTCCGGGCCAGGTTTGAAGCGCACGCCTGGTATGGAGGAGTTGAGGCGGCCGCGCTGCCCCGGGGCGAGGACGCGGCGGCGCTCGCGATCGCCGCGAATCGCCTGCGCTCGTGCCTGGAGGCGGCGGGGGTGGAGGCGCTCGGGCTGCGGTGCGCAGCGGTGGGGGAGTCCGCGTTCAACGACGGGTGCGTTTCGCTGGGGTCGAAGGCGGCGGTGAACTTCAGGGCGGCGGGGGGGCTTCTGCGCTCGCTGTGGCTGCGCTTCGTTGCGTGCGAGCCGCCGGCGCGGCCCGAGCCGGTGCTGGCAGCGCTGGATCGGCACGGGGGTCGGACGCGGTATGGGGAGATGCTCGCCGAGGCCTTGCACGGGTCCGAGGTGGTGGCAGCGGAGGAATCGTCCGGTGCGTGCCGGTACACGCTGCGGGCCGCGAGCGGCGCGACGATGCGTGTGGAGGTGTGCCCGGAGGGCGAGAGCAGGCACCTGCCGGTGGCGGCGGCATCGATGACGGCGAAGTATGTGCGCGAACTGGCGATGGCGCGGTTCAATCGCCACTTCGCGGCGCGGATGCCCGAACTCAAGCCAACGGCGGGGTACCGCGAGGATGCGCGGCGCTGGCTCCGCGATGCGGCGGGCGTGCTCTCGGAGGCCGAGGTGCGGGCGATGGTGCGCCGAGCGTGAGCGCGGGCGGCGAACCGATCCTGGTCGATGCGGGCGACGCCGACCGGGCCGATCGGGCGATGATGGCGATGGCGACGCGGGCGGCGCTGCGCGGCTTCGGCAGCGTCGAGCCGAACCCCCTGGTGGGCTGCGTGATCGCCCGGCGTGCGGAGCGGTCGTGGCGGGTGCTGGGCATCGGTCATCATCGGGTGTTTGGG
>CANJRL010000076.1 GCA_947476675.1 Phycisphaerales bacterium | reverse complement strand
TCGCGTTCTCCGGTGCGCACTCGATCGCGACGCGGTAGGCCTTCTCCGCGGCGGCGGCGTCGCCCAGTTGCTCGGCGCTGGCGGCGAGGAGCAGCGCCGCGGCGCCGCGGGTCTCCTTGGCGGCCGGCTCGAGCCCTTCCAGCATCCCCACCACCTTGCGGAACGCGTCCTTGCCCTGGCCGGCGCCGGCGAGGTCGAACCACGCCTGGGCCATGAGCACGCGGGCGCTCTCGTCATCGCCGACCAGCGGTTCTGCCCGGGCAAGCCAGGCGGTCGCGGCCTCGGGTCGATTCACGAGCGAGCGCCCGAGTTCGATGTACGAGCGCGCCCACACCCTGTCCTTGGCGGTGAGCGGGAACACCAGTTCGTGCGCCTCCTGCTCGCGACCGGACCGAACAAGCGCACGAGCCAACAGAGCCATGGCGCGCGGATTCGACGCGGTCTCGGCGATGATGCGGTCTCGGTAGACGATCAGGCTCTCGGCCGCGACGGCGGGCTTGCCGAGCTGGTCCTCGAGTTGGGCGACGGCGATATCGGCCTCGTAGGGGTCGTCGAGGGCGCGCTTGCGCCACTCTCTGGCCATCGGCAGGGCCTGGTCCGAACGGCCCAGGAGCACGTAGGCCTCGGCCGCGAGCCGCGCCGCACGGGGGTCGGAGGGCATGGCGCTGGCCGCCGCCACGGCCTCGCGGCCGGCGGCGTCGCGCTCCTCCTGGGCCTTCCCGCGCTCGCCGCGGGCGAACGCCGCGTTGGCCGCCTGCATGTGCGCGACGACCAGGGCCCTCCGGGTCGGCAGGTACGTCGGATCCATCTCGCGGATCTCCTGGAGGCGGAAGATGTAGGCGTTGATGACCTGCGGGTCCGTCGGGTTCTTGTTGAACGCCTCCTCGGCCTCGGCCAGTTGGGCCAGCGGCCCCCTGCGGTCCGCGTCGCCGGCGTTGGCGAAGAGTTCTGCGGCGCTCGCGTCGCCCTTCGCGACCTTGGTGGCGCGGAGCAGGCGCTGCAGTTCGGCGCTCCTGGCATCGAGGGCGAGGCCCTTGTCGATGGCTCGCACGGCGTCGTCGACCCTGCCTCTCCGGAGCAGGAACGAGCCGAGGTCGCCCCATGCCCCCGCGGTGTTCGCCGCCGAGGCCCGCTCGGTCAATATTCGCTCCGCGTCGGCGTGCTTCCCGGTCTGCTCGGCGGTTGCCGCGAGGATGCCCTGGCGGGCGAGCAGCGGCGGCTCGTCCGGCACGCGAGAGGCGATCATCTCGGCCTTGGCGGCGTCGCCGCGCTGCGCGAAGAACATGGCGGCGGCGAAGCCGGAAGACGGCTCGAGCCTCTCGAGCGAAGCCAGCCGTCCCATCGTTTCGGCCGCCTTGGCGCTGTCGCCCGCGCGGGCGTAGGCGTTGGCGAGGTCGATCAGGTCCTGCTGCAGAGGGCCGGCCGGCCCCGCGATGACCGCTTCGAGGTCGGCGATGGCTTCCGGCCACATCGCCTGCCGGGCGAGCAGCTGGGCGCGAGCGCGGCGCTGCGCGGGGTCGAGCCCGGGCATGGCCACGAACGCGCGCAGCCTCACGGATGCCTCCTCGGCCTTGCCCATGGACTGCATCAACGCGATCAGCGGGGCGAGCACCTGGGGCTGCGTGGCGCCGGCCTCCGCCGCCCGGGTCCGGAACTGCAGCGCCTGCTCGGGCGCCGGGGGATCGATCTGGAGGTAGGCGTCCGCCGTGAGCAGCAGCGCCGGGATGTTGCGCGGGTCTTCCTGGAGCACAGGGGGGAGCAGGTCGCGGACGACCTGGGCGGCGTTGCGCACGCGCTCGTCCCCGGTCTTGGCGAAGGCGAGCAGGCGCCGGGCCTCGAACACGCGCCACCGCGACGACGTCTCGCCGGTGATGCCCTTGAGGCGGTCGATCGCGGCGCGGACGGCGGCTTCGTCGTTCCACAGGTTCTGGCTGCTGAGCAGTTCCTGCAAGGCGCGGGGGTCCTGGGGCCGCTCGGCGGCGAACTTCTTGAGCATCTCGAGGCCGGCCGGGTTGCCCTGGCTGTCCAGGAACAGGGCGAGACGTCGCTCGATCTCGGCCTTCTGGGCCGGGCTCTGGGCCGAGGCCGCGGCGTCCCGGAGCATCGATGCGCCCTCGTCCGCGCGCCCGGCCCGGGCCGCGTCTGCGGCACGAGCGACGAGCACGTCGAGGCTCGGCTGGCCCCCGTCGGCTTGCGAAGCGAGCGCCAGCAGACGGTCGGCGCCCGACAGATTGCGCAAGCGGGCGGACGAGGCCAGGGCCACGAGTTCAACCGCCGGCGGCCTCTGCTTGCCTTCGAGGATCGCATCGATCGAGGCCTGCGCCTCGGGCAGGCGCCCGATCCCCGCGAGTGCCCGGGCCAGCAGGACCGACAGCGTGCCGTCGCCGGCGTTCTGCTTGATTGACGCCTCCTCGACCTTGCGAAGCTGGTCGATCACCTCGCTCATCTCTTGCGAGGGAGCGCGCCCGGTCTCGGCGAACGCCGCGGCGGAGCGTGCCAGCGCCATCGCCGACTCCGGGCGGGTGGGCCAGGATTGGGCCAGAGCCCGGGATTGGTTGAACGCCTCCTCCGAGCGATTCTCGCGCAGGTAGACGGCGATCAGCGACAGGTGCACCGAGAGCCACTTCGGATCCCCGGCGACGATCTCGCGCCACCGGGAGATGGCCCGGCTGCTCTCGCCCAGGTTGGCCTCAGCCTCGGCTAGGAACGCCGCGGCCAATCGGTTCGCGGGCTGCCGGTCGAGCGCGGGCTGCAGGATGTCTCTGGCCGCCTTCGGGTCGCGCGCGTCGAGCCTGGCCCGGCCGTCGATCACGGCGACCCAGCCCTGGGCGTCGGGCGAGGAGCGGCGGCGGAGTTCGGCGAGGGCGGCTTCGCGCCGCGGCTTGTCGGCCTCCGCCTGGGCGGCCAGCGCGTACCACCCCAGCGCCGCGTCGGACGCTTTGGCGGGGTCGGCCGCTTCCGCCGCCACCGCGGCCGCGGTTTCGGGGACCTCCGCGTGTCGCCAGGAACGCTCGGCGTTGACGATCGACATGGTCTGCGCCGACGCCCCCGACTGGTTCTTGATGAACGCGTCGGCCTCGCCGCTCATCCCCAGCGCGTCGAGCATCTTGACGACGTCGGCGATCTGCTTGGCGTCTTCCGCCTTGAGGGTGACGGCGCGGGCGAGCGCGGCGCGGGCCCTGGCCTCATCGCGGGCCCGGGCCGAGGCCCGGACCTGGGCCATGGCGATGGTCAGGTTGTCCGGCGCGGCAGCCGCGACGGTCTCGGCGAATTCGACCGCCTCCTCGGGGGGTCGGCGGAGTTCGTGCAGCAGGTCGATCTTCATCGCCGGCCCGCGCCCGTCGGCGGGGTGGGCGGCGATGAACTTCTCGGAGGCGGAGAGGGCGTCGTCGAAGCGGCGCAGGGCGTAGAGCGATTCGATCATGGCGACGTGCCCCTCGACGCTGCCCGGCTCGGCGCGGAGCAGGCGCTCGGCGGTGTCGAGCCTCTCGCTGAAGAAGCCCAGCTTGAGGTAGAGGTCGAGCAGGGCCCGGAGAGGCCTGGGGTCGCCGGGAAGGAGGTCGGCGGCGTTCTTCGCTTCCGCCGCGGCGCGGATGAGGTGCTTGTTGTTCGGCAGGGGCACGCGCTGCATCGCGTCCGACCACACCAGGCTGGCCTCGGGGTCTTTGCGGTTGTTCGAGATGTAGTAGCCCATCCTGTCGAGCGTGGCCGGGTAGTCGCCGGTCTTGTACGCGGCCATGCCCTCGCTCAGCGAGCGCGCCATCTTGCTCGTGCGCCGGATCTGGTAGGCGACGAGGAGCCCGCCGACGAGCAGCAGCCCGCCCAGCCCGACGACCACGAGCGTGGTGAGCCGCTTCTTGGACTTTCGCGTGAGCGCCATGGTCAGCCTCGGAAGACTTTGAGAATGGTTTGGGCGATGATCCAGAGGTCCAGCCGCCACGACTGGTTCTGCACGTACTCAAGATCGAAGCGGATCCATTCCTGGAAGTCCGTCTCGGGGGCGCGGGTCCGCCGGATCTGCCAGAGCCCGGTGACCCCGGGCCTGACGCTCAGCCTCGCCTCGCGCCACGCGGGACAATACTGATTCTCCTTGTCGGGGCTGGGTCGGGGGCCGACCACGCTCATCTCGCCCCTCAGCACGTTCCAGAACTGCGGCAGCTCGTCCAGCTGGAAGCGGCGGAGGGTCTTGCCGATGCGGAGCAGCCGGGGGTCGTCCTCGATGAAGAACTGAGGGCCGTCGGCCTGGTTCTTGGCCGCGAGGACGGCCTTCATCTTCTCGGCGTCCTTGCACATGGTCCGGAACTTGTAGCAGGGGAAGTTGCGCCCGCCGCGGGTCTGCCGGGTGTGCGCAAAGAATGCCGGCCAGCCGTCCTCGCGCCAGATCATGAGCATGACCAGCGGATAGACGGGCGCGGTGGCGAGCAGCACCGCCGCCGCGAAGGCGATGTCGAACGCTCGCTTCACCACGCTCCATCCGGGCCGGCCCGGGAGGCTGGGCCGAAGGCGGAGCGCGGGATCGAGGAGGTTCTCCCAGTCCACCGGCCGGACGCTGGGCTCCGCCCCCGGCGCGTCGGGAACGATCGCCGGCCCCACGAGCAGATGCGACTTGCGGAGGCGTTGCCCCGCGCCGACCCAGAGCGGGCCGATGAACCGGATGCCCGGGGCCATCGTGACGCTCTCGTGGAGCCACACGCCGGGCTGGAACTCGTACACCCCGTCGAGGGCGCCCGCGACCGTCTTCCATGCCCGGATCAGCGCGCCGAGAAACTCCTCGACGCTGGCCCTGTCGGCGGCGTCGAAGATGCGGCCGGACGTCTCGCCGACGGCGACGTTGTCGCGCCCGCACGCCGCGAATGCGGCCCTCAGGCCTTCGCGGCGGGCGGAGGCGTTGGCCCACAGGACGGCGATGCGCGGGTCGGGCGTGAGCAGCGGGCGGCGGGTGCCGAGGGTCGGGGCGCGGTAGGTGCGCTGGATCGCCTTCAGGTTGCCGGCGGCGTCGGCGGCGACGCGCTCGACCGAATCCACCGGGGCGACGTCGACGACGCGGACGCGCATGACCTCGGGCTTGAGCCAGGACAGCCGCTTGACGATCGGGGCGGGGTCGAAGAGCAGGAGCTCATCGGGCTCGAGGAGGAGGTAGAGCTCGGGCCCCTTCTCGGCGACCCGCACGCCTCGGCGGACGGGCTGGATCCTGCTGATCGACCACCAGCGGTCGTGGAGCCCGCGCACGCCCAGGCCCCAGCACGTCGGCTCGGACCACCCGCCCACCACCGCCGGAAGCGCGAGAGGCTCGGTGACGGCCGCGGTCATGCATCACCGTCGCCGCCCGCGCGCCTGCTGCGCGCGGATTGCGATGTGCCCGGCGGCGCGCCCAGGGCGCGGAGGAGTTTGGGGTCGGGCTCCCCGCTCTGGAGCGCCGGGGCGGCCTCCTCCTCGACCATCTGCCTGCGGGATCGGAGGGAGGTGTGGCTCATGCTGTGCTCGAAGTCGACGCGGGTGGCGCGGTTGAAGACCATGCCCGCGCAGTGGGCGCCGATGGAGGCCAGGCGCTTGAGGCAGGCGCGGACGAGCTTGCTGTCCTGCCCGCGCGAGACCATGAGCACGACGCCGTCGGAGAGGGCCGCGAGCAGGTTCCCCTCGACGCTGCCGAGGATAGGCCCGGTGTCGATGATGACAACGTCGAACTGGCCCCTGACTTCGTGAAGAATGCGCGCGACCCGCTCCTTGGAAAGGATGGTGGCGTCGGTGTGCTCGCCGGTGCCCGCGGGGAGGGCCCAGACGTTGTGGAACTCGGTCTGCCTCAACTCGCCGTTGATCTTGGAGGCGAGGGCGGCGTCGGTGAGCCCGGGCATCCCGCGCATCCCCATGCTCTTGGTGAGCCCGCGCCCATAGATGTCCGCGTCGATGAGCAGCGTGCGCCGGCCCGCCGCGCCGAACGACATGCCCAGGGCCATCGCGGCGCTGGTCTTCCCGTCCCCCGGGGCGGCCGAGGTGATGGTGTAGACGGTGCAGTCGGCGCCGGCGCCGGCCGGGCTGAGGGCCAGCATGTTGCGGAGGTGGTGCACCGAGTTCGCCGCGAGCTCGTCGTGCTCGCCTTCCCCGGAGGAGAGCTCGGGGAGAGTGCCCAGCAGGGGCGCGTGCGCGAGGTTCGCCTCGACGTCGTCGATGTAGCGGTAGCGAGGGCGGACCAGCCCGAGGACGACAACCAGGGCGAAGCCCGCGGCGGCCCCGCCCAAGCCCCCGCCGACGGCCAGGGGGATGCGCCGGTCGGTCGACGGCTCGAGGGGCATGTCGCCGTTCTGGGCGATGCTGACGCGCCCGCCGCGAGACTCGCGCTGGGCCTTGATGTCCGAGCGGAGCTCGTCGAGCAGGCGCGCGTTCTCCGAGAGCGCCTTGGTGCGGTCCGCGAGGAACTCCTGGTTCTTGCGGATCTCGGACTTCTTGCGGTTGAGCTCGTCGATCTCCTTGCTCACGATCTCGCGCTGGGCGCGGAGCCGCGCGGCAGCCTCGCGCAACTGGGGGATCGGCGTCTTCGACGCGTTGGCGCCGCCGGGCATGCCCATGTTGACCATGGCCTCGGCCTTCTTGTCGACGTCGGACCTGGCGGCCTCGAGCGCCCGCTCGAGCCTGCGCATCTCGCTGTGGTGGGGGCCCAGCGCCACCCGCTTCGAGTCGTACTCCGATTGCAGCGAGCGCCAGTATCCCAGCAGCCGCTTCATCTCGATGTCGGCGTCGGCGAGGGCGTCGAGGTCGGGAGGGGGCCGATCCGCCGGGTCGAGCGCGTCCCCCGCCGCCAGTTTCTCCCGTCGCGCGATCTCGGTCGAGAGGCTCGCGAGCTGGTTGTCGGTCCGGGCCAGCTCCCCCACCTTGGCTTCGAGCAGGCGGGCCAGGGACTCCTCGCTGCCCACGCCCTGGCCCTGGTTGAGGATCTCGCGGCGAATCTTGTCGATGTCGTTCTGGATCTGCCGCCCGCGATCGTCGAGGTTGCGCTCGCGGTCGCTCAGCCTGGTCGCGTCCGCCTCGATGTAGAGCTCCTTGTAGGCGTCGAGGACCGAGTTCACCGCCGCCTGCGCCAGGGCCGCCTCGGGGTGCTCGACCGCGACCACGATGATGCGGTCCCCCCGACGCTTCACCGCGACCTCGAGCCTCTTCTGCAGCAGCGTGAGCCCGTCCCGGCCCGGGGGCCAGCCCACCTTGCGCATGGCCTCGTTCTCCAGGGCCCGGTCCATGACCCGGCGGCTGCTGATGAACGCGCGCTGCTGCTCGACGAAGGCCTCGAACCCGCCCATGATCTGCTGGTTCTCGCCGCGGAGCAGGCTCTGCGTCGTCGGCGAGACGTCGACCAGGCCCTGGCTGCGGAACATCGGCGGCACGCCGAGGTACCCCCCGACCGCGCCGACCACCCCGAGCGCCGCCGCGAGCGGGACCGCGTACCGGAGCCTGCCCCGGAGATGGCGCCTGACGAGGTGGATCGGGTTCGGAGGGGCGGCGTGGGCGTGGATGTGCGACTGCGGCCCGACCCCGGCGGAGGCGATGTCGCCCGGGAGCATGAGCGGGGTTGGCTGCGACTGCGTCATCGGCCCACCCCCGAGCCGATCTCGCGGACCACCGGCGCGATGGCCCGGCCGAACTGCGCCGCCAGGTCGCCTCGCTCCTCCTCGGTCACGTTGTCGCCGAAGATCAGCTGCACCTGCGCCGAGCCGAGGCCCGCGGAGGCGCGGCTCTTGGACACCTCGTCGAGGTCGCGGTCGTCGGCCAGCAGGCGGCCGTCGGGGAGGATGAAGAAGTTCACGATGCGCAGGCGCTGCTCGATCTGGTCCACGGTGCGGTGGAACCGGTAGTAGGTCGCGGGGAAGAGCGTTCCCTCGATCGGCATCTGCGAGGGCTCGGCGGCCTTCCCGACCCAGCCGTGCGCCGGGTAGCACACCGGGGGGTAATGACCCTGCATGTCGCGCACGTCAGCGCAGTGGACGATCAGCAGGTCAACCGTCTTGCGCGTCGCGGGGTCCTTGTAGCGGCGCTGCAGGATCTTGTTGGGGCGGAGCAGCCTGATGGCGGCGGCGGTGGGCTCGGCGTCGGCCCCGATGTACGGGCCGATGATGTACGGGATCCGCTCGATCGCGTCGCGCACGCGGCCGAAGTACTCGTCCGCGCCGACGACCTCCACCGGGTTGATCGACGCGCTCCGGAGCCGAGCGGCCGCCGGCGAAGCGCCCAGCAGCCCGCCGCCGCGCTGGACCAGCAGCAGAGCCAGGAGGAGCAGCGTCGAGAGGCCGACGGCCAGCGGCCCGGAGACGGAGCCGGGGCGGGAGGGCCGGGCGCGGTTCGCGGCGGAGCGCACGTCAGCGCACCGCCTTCGCCGCGGCGTAGGGCTCGATGGGGAACTCCAGCCACCGCAGGGTGCGGAGGACGCCCCAGAGGATCGCGAGGGCCACCGCGAGCACCGCCCACCCGCTGGCGTCGTGGAAGACGTCGGCGACGGACTTGCTGGAGTACCCGTAGAGCAGCACGGTCGGCGCAAGCCGCACCACGTTGCACACCAGGGCGACCACCGGCGAGATCGCCACGATCAGCACCCGCACCCAGTTGCGCATGGGGAACGAGAAGACGAAGGCGAACGCGACCAGCCCGAGCGCGGAGACCATCCGCATCCCGTTGCACGCCTCGGCGACCGCCACGTCCTGGCCGTTGAGCGAGAGCACGTTGCCCGACCGGACCACGGTCTGGCCGAAGAGGTCCATGCCCCACTGGGTGAGGAGCGCCGAGTATTCCTGCAGAGGGTGGGCCAGCGCGCTGCGGATGCGCCCGGGGATCGGCATCATGAACGCCAGCGACGCGAAGGCCGGGAAGAAACGGAGCAGAAAATCCGGCCCCAGGATGGTGAGTGCCGCCCCGACTACGATGAGGAGCGCCCCGAAGTGGTGGCCGGCCTCGAACGCGTACGTGAACCCGTACCAGGCGAGCACCCAGCCGCCGACGATCACCGCCGGGCCGATGAGGCTGCGGGCCGGGCGGCACAGCCGCGCTCGCTCCCGTCGGACCCAGAACAGCCACGCCGCCACCGCCGGGGCGAGCAGGATGTGGCTCTGCTCCTCATCGCGGATGGCCATCCGGAAGATGATGATCCAGATGGACCATGTCGCGGCCACCGCCAGCGCGACCAAGCACGCGAGCAGGGCGCCGTCAAGGAATCTCCAGGATCTGCGCTCCGTCATAAGTGCCTGTTCCGCAACGGTCTCGGGTCCGGAAACACCCGCGTCCAACCCTCTCCAACGCTCTTCATGCTACTCCGGTTCGCGTGACGACAGCATCGACCACTTCCGCGCCGGGCTGGACCTTGGCCCCGGGGCACACCATGGAGCGGACAACCACCGCGCCGGCGCCGACCTCCGCCTCGGGCATCACCACCGAATCCACCACCACCGCCCCGGGCCCGATACACCCGCCCGCGGCCAGTACGCGGAAGGGCGCCTGCTCGTTCGGGCGAGACGGGTCGAGGATCGTGCAGGCGGGCAGCCGGTCGCGGGTCTCGGCGCCCGAGAGCGACATCGCCGCGAAGAGGAACTGCTCCCGGGTGCGCAAGGGAAGCGACCCCGGGGCCGGCAGCCGCAACGCCCCGACCCTGACGCCGGAGGAGACCGCCTTGTTCAGCCACTGCTCCTTGAGATCCATGAAGCCGACCCGGGTCACCTGGTCCAGCGTGCGGCGGCGCAGGGCATAGACCCCGGCCGGGGAGCCGTCGGGGTTCACCGCCACGCTGGCTTCCGCGCCGCCGGCCGCGTGGGCGAGCAGGAAGTCATCGATGCTGTCCAAGGGCGTGCGGTGGCCCTCGGCGACCAGGATGGTGGCGCCAGGCTCCAAGTCCTCCGTGACATCGAGGACAGCGCCGGCCGGGCCCCGGAAGGTCTTGCGGTCGTGCTGGATGACCACGTCGAGCCCGCCCCCGGTCGTCGGAGGCTCCGGGTTCGGCGTGTTCCCGCCGCAGACCACGTACACCTTGGGCGCGCGCGACGCCGGCCAGAGCGGGCCGTCGAGCGCCGCGACCCAGAGTTCGAGCAGCGTGCGGTCGGGCGTCAGGCTGAGATCGAGCACAGATCGGCCCACCGCCTGGACGAGAGGCGAGGGCTTGAGGCCCCCCGCGAGCAGGACCACCGCCGCGATCTCCGGGAATGCGATCGGCACGCTCTCGGATGTCGCCATGGCGGGGTCAGCCATGCCGCACTCCCCATGGAAAACCCGCCAGCGCGTCGTACGCCCGGCGCTGCTCGTCGGGGCTGGCGGCGTTGTACGCGTGCGTGACGTAGTAGAAGAGCCCGGCGGGCTCCTCGCCGACGGTGGCGGCGCCGTGCCACAGGGGCGGGGGGATCACCATCACCCCCGGGGCCTTCTCCCCGATCACCTGGAGCCACGCGAAGGCTTCGCCCTCTTTCTGGACGCCGACCTTGATGTGGCCTCGGAGGCAGATCCAGAAATCGGTTTGCAGGGTGTGGCGGTGCCAGGCCTTGATGACGCCCGGGTATTGGGTGGAATAGTTGATCTGTCCCTCGGGAGCCATGACCCCCTGGAGCAGGTTCATCAGCGACCAGCCGCGGTCGTCGGCGAAGAAGGAGGCGGGAACGAACACCGGCTCGAGCAGGTCGCGGGCCATCTGATGAGCGCGGGCTGCGCCGTCGGTGCAGACCTTGGGCTTGCGGATCTCGAGGGCCATGCGTGTCTCCGTCAGGCGGTGGTCGGTGCAAGGACAGCCGGCGCAGGACGCTCGCGAGCGGCGCGCTGCGCCCTGAACACGTCGCGCCACCACACCTCGGCGGCGAGGATCGTCCACAGTTCGAGGTTCGCGTCGGCGCGCCCGGCGTCGTGCGCGTCGAGCAGGCCCCTGACCGCGTCAAGGCCGCCGAAGCGCGCGCTCAGGCTGTCGCGCGCCGTCAGGTAGTCGTGCAACATCGGGCGCATCCCGGCGCGGAACCACTCGGCCAGGGGCACGCGGAAGCCCCACTTCTTCCGGCCCACGATGCCGGGCGGGAGGCGGCGGTCGGCCCATCGGCGCATGATCCATTTGAGCGTCTTCCGGCCGGGAACCGCGCCGCGGGCCTTGACCCGGGCCGGCAGCGCCAGCCCCCACGGCGCCAGGTCCTGATCGAGGAACGGCACGCGCATCTCGAGCCCCGCGGCCATGGTCATGCGGTCCCCCCGCTCCAGCATGTTGCCCGGGAGCCAGGTGAGGCAGTCCAGGGTCTGCATCTGCGCCAGGGGGTCGGCGTCGGCGGCGACGCGGCGCAGGGCCTCGCGGTGCGTGCGCGTGGTTTCGGCCCAGTCGGCCTCGGTCCACCCCAAGCCAGGGAAGAGCGAGGCGATCCGGGCCCGGTCGAGGTACGCGAACCACTGCACGTGGCGGTCGAGTTCGTCGGGGAGGGCCAGGGCGCGGGCCGCGACGAGTGCGCGGCGTGCGTCGAGGCCGGCGGCCTTCGCCAGCGCCGCTGCCCGCTCGGGCGACAGCGCGCGGATCGCAGCGCGGAGCGCGCCGGGCGCCGAGGCGAAAGCGTACTTGGGATAGCCGGCGAAGACCTCGTCCGCCCCTTCGCCGCTGAGCACGACCTTGACCGATTGCTTGGCGACCACGCTCATGCGCGCCACCGCGAGATCGGCCGGCTCGCTGACCGGCGCGTCGCGGCAGGCGGTCATCTCGGCGAAGGAGGCGATGTACTGGGCCTGGGTCAGCGGGACCTCGGTGTGCTGCGACCCGACGGCGTCGGCGACGACGCGGGCGTGGGGCAGTTCGCTCCGCGGGTCGTTCTCGAAGCCGACGGAGAAGGTGAGCAGGTCGGCGCCGGGCCCGCGGATCTCGCGCATCGCCGCGACCAGGAGGCTGCTGTCGAGCCCCCCGGAGAGGAAGGCGCCGACGGGCACGTCGGCGACGAGTTGCGACCTGACGGCGGCGACGAACCTGGATTCGCCCTCGGCGATGAGGTCGTCGTCGTCGCGGCGGGCGAGCGAGGGGCGGAGGGCGCGGGCCCTCTCGATGAGGTCGTAGTGCCGCCCGGTGCGCACGCCGCGCTCGCCGAACTCGAGCCAGGCCCCGGGTGGGAGGGGCGCGACGCCCCGGTACATGGTGCGCTCGCCGTAGACGGCGCGGAAGCGGAGGGCCTCGCGGAGGCCGGATTCGTCGAGGTCGCAGGGAACCTCGGGGTGGCGCAGGATGGACTTGATCTCGCTGCCGAAGACCAGCAGGCCGGGGCGGGGCTGGGCGAAGAACATCGGCTTGACGCCCAGAGGGTCGCGGGCGAGGAGCAGGCGGCGGCGGCGCGAGTCCCAGACCGCGAGGGCGAAGATCCCGGAGAACCGCGGGAGGGCGGCCTCCCACTCCAGCGCGCACCAGCGGAGCAGGGCCTCGGTGTCGCCCTCGGTGTGCAGCGAGGCGCCGCGGGAGAGGAGATCGCGCCGGAGTTCGCGGTAGTTGTACGTCTCCCCGTTGTAGGCGATGGCGAACGCGCCGTCGGGCGTGCGCATGGGCTGGGGCGAGCCGGCGAGGTCGATGATGGACAGCCGCGCGTGGGCGAGGCCGCAGGGCCCGTCGCGGAGCGTCCCGGAGGCGTCGGGCCCTCGGCGGCTCAGGGCGTCGCACATGCCGAGCAGGACGCGCTCGGCTGGGCCGGGGCCG
>CANJRL010000075.1 GCA_947476675.1 Phycisphaerales bacterium | reverse complement strand
CGCTCCCCCCGCGTCCACCACCGGCTTGCCCCCGGTGTCCTTCGGCGCGGGATTCCCGCTCGCCGCAGGCTGACCCTGCTGCTGCGCCGGCGCGCCCGCGGGCGCCGGCATCGTCTTCATCGCCGGCGTCCCCGTCGGCGAATTCATCTCTTCCGTCGTCGCGCGACGCACAAACTTCTCGCTCACGTACGCCCGCGCGGACGACGGCGCAACCACCTTGAAAGCCTCCACGCCGCCCTGCGGCGTGCGCATGACCTCCAGCAGGTTCAGCACCGTGTCCGCCGGCAGATCCTCATCAAGCAGCGGCCTCCACGACTCCGACGCCGACCCCGCCGGGTTGAACGCCCGCAGCCGGCTCCGCGTCGTCAGCGTCACCGACTTCGCCGCCTCATCCACCCTGGCCTCGTTCGCCCCCACCAGCGCCGGCATCCCGGGCAGGTACGCAACCCGCACCCAGCCGGTCGCGTCGTGACCGTCCACCTTGAGCACGTCGCCCGTCTTCACCTGCCCCACCGGGTACCAAGGCGCCCCGGCCCCGCAACGCAGATTCACGTTGTCCGACGTCACCACCACTATGTACGGCTCAACCGGCGAAACCTGCGCGCTCGCCGAGGCCCACGGAACTCCCAGCATCACCGGGAGTGCCAAAGGCGCCGCAAGCGCCATCAAGGCGCCGGCAAGGGTCGGGAGCAGACGAACTCGCGCAGAAATCGGCGTCATGGAGGTCTCTCGCAGAAGGCAGGGCATCCGTGTCCTGATTCGACAGCGCCACCCCGGCGGGCTGCCCACGGAGATTATCGGCTAGACCGCCGACCGGGGCGAGCGCAGCCATCAACGCCCCGGCCCCGCTCCCCCGGCTCCCCGGCGCTTTGCGGCTCCCTCCACCCCCCGCTAGCCTCACCCGCGACGTGCCCAGCCACCATCTCCAATCCTCTCGATCCAGGGCGGGTATCGCCGCGCTCGCGGCGGTCGCGGCAGCGGCCGCCGGCTGCGCCACCCCCGACAACGAGGCACGCACCGAGGAACTCCGCCGCTCCATGGTCGAGTCGGCCCGCCGCGAGATGCGCACCGAGTCCGGCGCCGGCGACCAACCCGCCTTGCTCAGGCGCCCGAGGGCCGAGGTTTCCTTCCCTCCCAGCCAGACCGCCGTCCTCGAGCGCATGGCCGGGCCCAGTTCCTATGAGGGCGTCGCCCTTCCCGACGATGCCCTCCATCTCGGCGCCGCCGCCGACGCCCCCATCACCCTCGAGCAGGCCGTCCGCTCCGCCGTCCAGCGCAACCTCTCCATCCAGTCCGCCAGCATCACCCCCGCCGTGCGCGCCGCCGAGGTCGTCGCCGCCGAGGCCCGCTTCGACTGGACCTTCTTCACCTCCGTCGACTACGCCCGCACCGACGAGCCCTCGGCCGTCCCCGTCATCGGCGGCTTTCCCGTCGGCTCCTCGCTCAACAAGAACCAGTCCGTCGGCTTCGAGACCGGCGTCAGACGCAACCTCGAATCCGGCGCCACACTCCAGATCGCCCAGGGCCTGACCTACACCGATCAACAGACCCCAGGCATCGCCTTCAACCCCGACCCGGCCAACGCCGCGTTCATCGACATCGCCGCAACCCAGCCCCTCCTCCGCGGGTTTGGCAGCGATGTCACCCAGCAGGAGATCCGCCTCGCCCGCAACGTCGAGCGCGACGCCGTGCAGACCCTCCAGGCCGAGGTGATGCGCGTCGTCACCGCCACCGAGCGCGCGTACTGGAACCTCGTCGCCGCCCGGAGGGGCGTGCTCATCGCCAAGCGCCTCCTCGACCGCGGCATCGAGACCCGCGACGTCCTCAAGGCCCGCCAGGTCTTCGACGTCAAGCCCGCCGAGTACAGCGACGCCGTCGCCCGCGTCGAGCAGCGCCGCGCCGCCCTCCTCCGCGCCCAGAACGCGATGCGCAAGGCCTCCGACGCCCTCAAGGTCCTCATCAACGACCCCGCGACGCCCGTCGGAGGCGAAGCGATCCTCGTCCCCACCGACGCCCCGCTCGACGAGGCCATCGAGATCAGCCTCATCGACGCCGTCGCCTCCGCCATCGACAAGCGCCCCGAAGTCCGCCGCGCCATCCTCACCGTCGACAGCGCCTCCATCCGCCAGATCGCCGCCGACGCCAACACCCTCCCCCTCCTGGACCTCGGCTTCCGCACCCGCTTCGGGGGCCTGAGCGACACCCCGGGCCGCGCCTACGGCCAGATCACCGACGCCGACTTCGTCAACTACGTCCTCGACCTGCGCTTCGAGACCCCCATCGGCAACCGCGGGCCCGAGGCCGCCGCACGCGCCCGCCGCCTCGATCGCCTCCGCGCCGTCGTCGATTACCGCTCAGCCGTGCAGCAGGCGGTGCTCAACGTCAAGACCAGCCTGCGCGACGTCGCCACCAACTACCAGCTCATCGAACAGACTCGCTCCTCACGCCTCGCCGCCTCGGAGAATCTCCGCACCCTCCAGGTCGAGGAACAGACCCTCCGCGCCCTCACGCCCGACTTCCTCGATCTCAAGCTCCGCCGCCAGGAAGCCCTCGCACAGGCCGAGATCGACGAGATCCAGGCCCTCGTCGATTACAACAACGCCCTCGCCGACATGCACAACGCCATGGGCACGGCGCTGACCCGCAACAAGATCGACTTCGTCGTGCCCCCGGCCGGCGACGCCCAGCGCCCGCTCCAGCCCTGAGCATGCCGCCGTGCGCCAGCACCCGACATCCCAGCCGACCGTGGACGAGGCCGCCTCGATCATCCGCGCCGGCGGCGCCGTCGCGTTCCCCACCGAGACCGTCTATGGGCTGGGGGCCGACGCCTTCAACGAGGCCGCCGTCGAACGCGTCTTCGCCCTCAAGGGCCGCCCGGCCCACAACCCGCTCATCGTCCACGTCGCCGACGAGGCCATGGCCCGCCACGCCGCCTCCGCCTGGTCCGACCGCGCCGCGCGCCTGGCCCGCGCCTTCTGGCCCGGCCCGCTCACCATCGTCGTCCCCAAGGCCCAGCGCATCCCCTCCGCCGTCACCGCCTTCGGCGCCACAGTCGCGGTCCGATGCCCCGACCACCCCCTCGCCCTCGCCCTCATCCGCGCCGTCGGAGGGCCCATCGTGGGCCCCTCCGCCAATCCCTCGGGCGCCATCAGCCCCACCACCGCCGAGCACGTCCGCGCCGCCTTCGTCGACCGCGTCCCCGTCCTCGACGGCGGCCCCTGCGCCATCGGCATCGAGTCCACCGTCGTCACCGTCGCCGAGCGCCCGGCCCGCGTGCTCCGCATCGGCGCCGTCTCCGCCGAGGCACTCGGCGTCGCGCTCGGCGAGGATGTCATCATCGGCGCCCTTCCCGCGGCGCCCGGAGCCCTGCCCAGCCCCGGACTCCTCGCCTCCCACTACGCCCCCACAGCGCACACCGAACTGGTCGACGCCCGCGACCTTGCCGCGCGCGCCATACCCCCCGGGGCCGTGATTCTCGCGCTCGAGGCCCCCCTTCCGGATTCACCCTCCATCATCCGCATGCCCCGCGAGGCCGGCGCGTACGCGACCCGCCTCTACGCCGCCCTCCGCGAGGCCGATGCCCGCACGCCCACGGTCATCCTCATCGAGCGACCCGCCGGCGAATCATGGCTCTGGAGCGCCATTCGGGACCGTCTGACCCGCGCCTGCGCGCCCCGCGAGTGATGCTCAATCCCGGATCCGCTGGTGCACCTCGCCCTGGGCATCCTCGATGAGAATCTCGTCGGCCTCATCCAGGAAGATGCCGTGGCCGACGACGCCCGGGGTGTCCTGCAACAGCAGCGCCACTTCCTCCGGAGAGACGTCCGCCGCCATCGACAGGTCGAGCACCGGGTTGCCGTTGTCCGTGTGGTACTGCTTGCCGTCGACCCGGCGCAGGTCGCCCTCGAGGCCAAGGTTGCGCATCCGGGCCCGCACGATGGCCACCGCAGAGGGCAGGACTTCCACCGGGATCGGGTTCTTCTCCCCCAGCATGCCCACCAGCTTCCCGTCGTCGATCATGTACACGCACGCCTCCGACGCGTGCGCCGCGATCTTCTCCCGAGTCATCGCCCCGCCCCGGCCCTTGAGCATCCGCATCTCGGGATCGACCTCATCTGCGCCGTCGAACAGGTAGTCGATCGCCTCCACCTGCGACAGGTCGGCGATATGCAGGCCCAGGTCCAGAGCCAGCGCTTCCGACGCCTTGCTGGTCGCCACGCACCGGACCTTGAACCCTTCCACCGCCACCCGGCGGGCCAGGGCCCGGATGGCACGCGACGCCGCCCGTCCCGTGCCCAGCCCGATCGTCATCCCCCCTTCGATCGGCTCCACCGCCATGGCGGCCAGCCGATCCTGCGCGGGGTCGAGGGTCGAAGCCTGCTCAGCGTCCTTGCTCATGGCGGGACTGTATTCGGGTCGTCCCGCTCGCGACTTGTGGTCACTCCTCGTCCGGGCGCGCAAGCCGGTGCAGCGCGACCGCGCAGGCGGTGGCGATGTTGATCGAATCGACGCCGGCGGCCATCGGGATGCGCACGCGGACGTCTGCTTCCGCCATCGCCTCGCGGCTGAGGCCGTCGCCCTCGGTCCCGAGCAGCAGCGCCATACCGGGCCGGGGCGACATTCCGGCGAGCCGCCGGGCAACCTTGCCGATGGGCTCGGCGCCCTCGCCCGGCGTGAGCGCGAGGACCGCCACGCCGCGCGCCCTCAGGTCCGCGAGCCCGTCCGGCCAACGGCCGATCCTCGCGAACGGCAGGAGGAGCGCGTGCCCCATCGAGGTGCGGATGGATTTTCGGTACAGCGGGTCCGCGCAGCGGGGGCTGAGCAGCACCGCGTCCGCTCCCAATCCCGCCGCGTTGCGGAAGACCGAACCCACGTTGTCGAGGTCGACGAGGTCCTCCAGCACCACCAGGGCGGGGGATGGCGGCAGCGAATCCAGCACCGACTCGAGCGCCGGTTCGGCGCCGATCTCGCCCACCGCGAGGCACCCCTGGTGGAAGCGGAACCCCACGATCTCGTCCATCACCGCCCGGGACGCGACGAATACCGGGAAGCCGCCCCCGCGGGCCTCCGCGAGAGGCAGGAACCGCTCGGCCCGGGTGTCGAGCACGAGCAGCGACCGAACGGGGAAGCGGCAGCAGGGCGAGAGCAATCGCTCCACCACCAGCGAGCCTTCCGCGATGAACACCCCCCGGGCGCGCAGCAGGTCGCGCTCCTTGACCACGCGGTACTCCGCGAGGCGAGGATCATCCGCATCGGCAATGCGTTCGGCGGCGAGCATCGGGGTGCGCGCGGGCGCCCCGCGAGGCTAGCATGAGGCGATGAGCCGGAACCGGATGCTGCCCGCCGCGACCGCCGCCCTCCTTGCCGCCTGCGCTCTCGCGGGCTGCTCAAAGAAGGAAGAAGCCAAGCCCGCGGCAAGCGCAGCGCCCCGAGCCGCGGCGCCGGCGCCGAGCGACGGAGCCAATGTCCCCGCATCGACCACAACCAGCGCAGCGCCGGCGACTCCGCCGCCCGCCGAGGTGACCATGGGCACGCCGATCTCGGCCCCGCCGGTCGACGCCACGGTCGTGAAGTCGAACGCCGCGAGCCCCGCCGAGCCCGTGGTGCAACGCGCCAACGGCGTCACCACGCCGGCGCCCGGCGCCGGCAGGCAGAAGCCGGGCGAGGGTGTGCTCGTCGCCTCGGTCGTCTTCGAAGCGCCCAAGGCCTGGCAGAAGCAGCAGGCCGGCACGATGCGCGCCGCCCAGTTCAGCATCCCGGCGGCAACGCCGGAGGGCCAGCCCTCCGAGGTGGCCTTCTTCCACTTCGGCCGCCAGGGCGCGGGCAACGTCGCCGAGAACCTGGCCCGGTGGCGCAGCCAGATCACCGGGCCCGACGGCAAGCCCGTCGAGCCCGAGGTCGAATCCTTCCAGGTCGGCGACCTCAAGGTCACCCAGATCATCGCGACCGGCACCTACGCCTCGGGCATGCCGGGGGGCGCCGTCACTCCCAAAGCCGATACCACGCTGGTCGGCGCCGTGATCGAGGGCGGGCCGGACGGCGCGTTGTACATCCGGATGACCGGGCCAAAGGACGCGGTCGCGGCGGCGCGCCCCCAGTGGGACGCCCTGCTCCGCTCGGCCCGCGTGCCTGTGAAGTGACCGCCGGCGCGCGCACCGCGATGGACGCCTTCGATCTGTACGAGCGCGCGGCGACCGACGGGTCCCGGTCGGTCGAGTTCCTGCTCGCGGTTCACGGCGGCGCCGCCTCCATCCTCGCGGAGGATTTCTGCGGGTCCGGCGCCCTGTCGCGGGCGTGGGCGGAGGGCTCTGCCGATCGCCGCGTGATCGCCGCGGACGCCGACCCGGCGGCGCTGGACGCGCTGAGGGCCCGGCTGGCGCCCGAGGCGGCGCAGCGCGTGGCGCTTCGCTGCGCCGACGTGCGCGCCGTGACCGACCCGGCCGACATCATCGCCGCCTTCAACTTCCCGATCGGATACTGGCACGCCCGCGCCGACCTGGTGGCGTACTTCCGCCACGCCCGCTCCCGCCTGCGCGGGGGGGGCTGCCTCGTCGTGGACATCTACGGCGGGGCGACGGCGTTCCAGCCCGGGGAGTACGAGCAGGCACTGCCCGGCGGGATCGTCTACATCTGGGAGCAGGCCGAGGCCGACGCGCTGACCGGCCGCGTGCGCAACGCGATGCACTTCACCCTTCCCGGGGGCCGCGAGCTCCGCAACGCCTTTGAGTACGACTGGCGCCTGTGGTCGATCGCCGAGGTGCGGGAGGCGATGGCCGAGGCCGGCTTTGCGCGGAGCGAGGTCTACGGCTCGCTGGGCGACGCGATCGACGGCGCCGGTCGGCTGCGGGTCCGCCCCCTCGAGCACGGCGATGAACTCGACGAGGACTACGTCGTGTACATCGCGGGGCGTGCCTAGATTGTCCCCGTGGCGCCAGCCCCCACCATCGCCGCGGAACTCTTCGGCATGACCTTCCTCGACCCAGCGGCCGGGATCCTTGCCGCGGGTATCGCGGCGCCGATCGTGGTGCTGCTGTATTTCCTCAAGTTGCGCCGCCGCCCGGTGCGCGTGAGCGCGGTGTTCCTGTGGGCCATGGCCGCGGAGGACCTGCAGGTCAACGTGCCGCTGAGGTGGCCCCGGGCCTCGTGGATTCTCCTGCTGCAGTTGCTGGGGCTGCTGCTCCTGTGCGTCGCGATCGCCCGCCCCGCGGTCTCGTCCGATGTGGGCAACAGCGGGAGCGTGATCATCATGATCGACGCCTCCGCGGCGATGGCGGCGGAGGACGCCCCAGGGCCGGAAGGGGCGCCGGTCTCGCGGCTCGCCAGGGCCAAGCGCTCGGCCCGCGAGATGATCGACCGCATGGCCTTGGGCTCGGCCTCGGGCGACGGGCAGAGCCGGGCGATGGTGATCAGTTTCGCGGCCGGCGCGAAGGTGGAAACCCCGTTCACCGCGAGCCGCGCCGAACTGCGCCGCGCCGTCGACGCGGTGGAGCAGACCGACCAGCCGGCCGACCTGGACGCGGCGCTGGGGGTGGTCCGCGCGTTCGCGTTCGCGGGGGAGGAGAACGAGGATGCGCGGGTGCGGCCGGTGCTGATCCTGCTCAGCGGCGGGGGCTTCGTGCGCGCCCCGCCCGCCTCCCGGCAGGGCGCGGGAGGGGCGGACGTCCGCTTCGTGCGGATCGGCCCGCCCCCGGATGCCCGGCGCGACAACCTCGGCATCGCGGCCCTCAGCGCGAGGCGCGACGAGGAACGCCCGTCGGCCGCGCGGGTCTTCGTCCGCGTCGTCAACGCCGGGCCCGAAGGGGTGGAAGCCCCGCTGATCGTCCGCGTCAACGGCGAGGCGGCGCGCGCCGTGGCGCTCGACATTCCGGGCGCACCCGCCCGCGCCCCTGCGGCGGCTGGGGCGGAAGAAGACCCCGCCGGCGACGCGCTGGTCGGCGAGCGTTCGACGTCGGTCGAGATCGAGGCGCCGGGCAGGTCGCTGATCGAGGCGTCGATCGAGCGGCCCGACGCGCTTTCCCCGGACAACGCCGCCGCGATCGTGCTCGATGAGCCGCGCCCGCCGCGGATCATCCTCGTTGCGCCCGAGGACGGTTCGGGCAGGCCCTCGCCCGACCCGGCGCTGGCGCACGCGCTGCGGGTGGTCGCCGGGCAGGGGTCGGTGCGCATCGCCGGCGCTTCGTCGTTCATCGCCGGCGCCGAGAGCCAGTACGCCGCGGATCTCATCGTGTTCGACCGGGTTCGCCCGGCGCGCACGCCGGCGCTCCCGACGCTCTCGTTCGCGGCCGGGCTGCCCATCGAGGGCCTGGCGCTGGCGCAGCCCGAGGCCGGCTCGTCGACGCCGTTCGTGTCGTGGCGCCGCGCCCACCCGGTGATGCGCGGCGTGGTGCTCGACAACCTCGCGGTGGGCCTGCCCATGACCCTGACACTGCCCGATGGCGCCGCGGCGCTGGCCAATGGGCGCGACGGGCCTCTCATCGGCCTGCTCGAGGACCGCGGCGTGGGCCGGATCATCGTGGGCTTCGAGGTCGAGCGCTCGGGGTGGTGGCTCAACGTGAGTTTCGCGGTGTTCGTCGCCAACTCGGTGGAGCGGCTGATCGGGCGGAGCGAGGCGGCGCTCTCGCGCTCGTTCACGACCACCGAGCCGGTCTCGATCCGGGCCGCGCTGGGCGCATCACGTCTGACGCTGCAAGGCCCCGGCGCCGCTTCGTTCGCCGTGGACGACCGCGCCGCGGTCGGCCCGCCGATCCCAGGGGCCGGGCCGCTGGTCTCGATCGGCGTGCTGCCCCGGGCCGGTGTGTACCGCGCCGAGGGCGCCGCCGATGCGGACCGGCTGATCCCCGTCAACCTGCTGAGCCCGGCGGCGTCGGCGCTGCGGACGGCCGACAGCGTGGACATCGGCGGGGCGCGCATCGCCTCGGGGGGCGCTGGCGGCGCGACGCCCAGAGAGGTCTGGCCGTGGTTCGCCCTCGGCGCGATCGCCGTGCTCACGCTGGAATGGGCGCTGTTCGCGTGGCGGATGCGGGTGTGAGCGGTTAGGCTCGCCGCGACGCTCCGCTGCGAATCCTCGCCGCGATGCATCGGACGTTGGGCCGCCGGCGAACCCTGCCGCCGTGCCCGACTGTTCTCCGTTCCCTGGAGCCGCTCCGAGATGATCTCGCCCCGCTGCACGTTCCTTGCCGCCGTCGCCGGCGCGGCGCTCCCGTTCGCCGCGGTCGCCCAGGATTCGACGGCCTCGGTGCCCGAGGCGCGCGTGCGCCCCGCGCCGATCACCGGCGAGGAGAGCCCGCTCACCTTCGAGATCTCCCCCCGCGGGCAGTTCCAGCTGCGCTCCGACCTCGACTCGGCCGGGCGGGTTTCCGTCTACCGCGCCGGAGGCGACCTCGCCATCGGCATGAAGATCTCCGAGGACGTTCGCATCACCCTCACCGGGGGCGGCGAGAACTCGTGGTACCGGTTCAGCGGGGCCACCGGGCTCATCGCCGGCGCCGGCAACCCCATCGACAGCGCGACCACCGCCACATTCGGCCCCGGCGTCTTCTGGCGCATCGACGAGGACTGGTCCGCCTTCGGCAGCGGCTACGTCGAGTTCGCCGGAGAGAGCGACATCTTCCGCGACGATGCGCGGCGTTGGGGCGGCCTCGGCGGGGCGCGCTACCGCTTCAGCGACGATCTCGCCCTCTCCTTCGGCGTGTCCTACGCCACCCGCTTCCGCGAGACCGCCCGGGTCATCCCCATCCTCGGCGCCGAATGGAAGATCACCGAACGCCTGCGCTTCGACACCCGGGGGCCCGGCGCCGCGCTCACCTACTCTCTCACCGACACCGTCGACATCGCGTTCCGGGGCGAGTACCAGCGCCGCGAGTTCCGGCTCGATGAGGACCGGGCGCTGCTGCCCAACGGCATCCTCATCGACTCCGCCGTGCCCATCGGGCTCGAGGTCTCCTGGACCCCGGCGCCGTGGGTCACGCTCTCCGCCCAGGCCGGCGCGGTGGTGTGGCAGGAGTATTCGGTCAGGGACCGCGAGGGGAACAAGGTCGGCGTTGAGCGCACGGACCCGGCGGCGTACCTTGGCGTTTTCGCCAGGATCCGCTTCTGAATCGTGCCGGGCTCGGTCCTTGCGCTCCGCTCACACTCTGGGGGGGCGTCGGGCTGGCCCACGATCTAGACTCTGACCATGCCCGCTGACCAGCCACCGCGCTCTCCCGAGGATGGGATCGAGGCCGCCCACCGCGCGCTGCGCGCCGGCGCGGTCTCCCGGCGCGGGTTTCTCACCGCGACCGCCGCCGCCGCCGGCGCCGCGATGGCCGGTTCCGCGCGGGCCGAACAGGCCTCGGCCATGGCGGCGACGCCGGTCGCCGGCGCATCGCCGAAGGGCAAGGCCAGGAATCTCATCTTCTTCGTCTCCGACGGGATGAGCCACGGCACGCTGGCGCTGTGCAACCTGTTCATGCGCGACCGCTTCGAGCGCGAGAGCCGCTGGACCTCGTGGATCCGCGACGAGCGGCCCCGGCGGGGGCTGATCGACACCGCGTCGTTCGATTCGTACGTGACCGACTCCGCCGCGGCGTCGTCGGCGTGGAGCGTGGGCTCGAGGGTCGAGAACTCGTCCCTCTGCGTGCTCCCGGACGGCTCCGCGCCCGAGCCCATCTGGCTCCGCGCCAGGCGGACCGGGCGGGCGGTGGGCGTCGTCACCACCACCCGCGCCACGCACGCGACCCCCGCCGGGTTCATCGCCAACATCCCCGACCGGGAACTGGAGGACGACATCGCCCGCCAGTACGTCGAGCGCGGGGTCGACCTGGTGATGGGCGGGGGTGCGCGGCACTTCCCCAGCGCGATGCTCCGCGACGCCTCGAACATCACCCTGGTCACCGACCGCGACGGGCTGCTCGGCGCCGCGCGCGAGCCGGCGGCGGCGCTGGCTTCGGGGCGGCGGTTCTACGGCCTCTTCGCCGAGAGCCACATGGCCTACGAGGTCGAGAGGCCGACCAACCAGCCCTCGCTCGCCGAGATGACCGCGGCGGCGCTCGCAACGCTCGCAACCCGCGACGGCGGCTTCTGCCTCCAGGTCGAGGCGGGGCGCGTCGACCACGCGGCCCACAACAACGACGCCGGCTCGATCGTCTTCGACCAGTGCGCCGGCGACGCGGCCCTCGCCGCCTGCCTCGACTGGGTCAAGGGCCGCGATGACACCCTGCTGGTCGCGACGACCGACCACGGCAACGCCAACCCCGGCATCCAGGTCTACGGCGCCGAGGCGACCGCGCGCTTCCGCCGCCTCCAGGGCTGGCGCCGCTCCTACGAGTGGCTGCTCGCCCAACTCAACCTGGTCCCGGCGGACGACCGCACGGGGGACATCCTCTCCACGCTCATCGAGCACGGGATGCAGGTCCGGCTCAAGCCCAGCGAGGCGATGGGCCTCGACGGCTGGCTCCGGGGCCACCGGGTCGAACTCTTCGACGAGCGCAACAAGAAGGGCGGGGCCCTCGCCTCGGTCATGGCCAATCACGTGGGCGTCGCGTTCCTGGGGCCCAACCACACCAGCGACCACGTCGAGTGCGCCGCGACCGGACCGGGCTCGGAGATGCTCCCGGCCTTCGGCCATCTCACCGACGTGCACCGCATGGTGGCGGCGGCGCTCGACCTGCCGGAAGCCCAGCGACTCAAGGCGCCGGCGCTGAGCGGGGCGCGTTCGAAGCCGGATTAGGCAGGCCGCAACTCCGTCGGCCGGGCTTCAGCATTCCTCACGCAGGCGGGAAATTTGTGCGCGTCGAGCGCTCCGCGATCGTGATGTTCGCGGGCGCTGCGCGGCTCGCTCACGCCTTCCACTCTCCCGCGTACGCAGTGCTCGCCCCTCCCCCGTCCCGGGCCGCGAGTTCGAAGAGGCGCTTGGCGATCTGGCGGAGGTGCAGCGCGTCGTGCGCCGCCCAGCCGCAGAGCAGCATGGCGGCGGAGATCGGCCCGAACTTCGGGTGGTCGTGCGCCGAGGACCAGTCGATTGCGGCGCCCGCCATGCCGCGGAGCCAGGCGATCGACCTGCCCCGCTCCCTCGCGAAGCGCTCCACCTCGGCGTCGAGGCTCCGCTCGCGGTACCCGCGCCGCTCCGAGACGCCGTCGAAGTCGAGCGGGTCCCACGGCTCGCCGGGGTTGCGAAGCGTGCGCTCGAGCCGGGGCTTGAAGTCCTCGGCCTCCTCGTCCGCCAGGTGGCAGACCACTTCAAGGATGGACCACGTGCCCTCGGGCGAGGGGGGTCGCCACCGCGCGTCGGCGTCGTTGAGCCCGGCGCATATACCGCGCAGTGTCGGCGGCATCACCGCGAGGCGACGCGTGATGGAGGCAAGGTCAACGCCGAGAACACCGCTCTCGCCGCTCATCCGCACGCCGCCTTTCATCCCGCGCCGGCCGCGGCTCCCGCGATCTCGGGGCGCTCGCCCTCCCGCCCGCACTCCGGGCAGGCGCCCTGCCTGAGCCCGTAGAGAAGATACCCGCACTCCTTGCACTGCGGCTCGTCGATCACCACCTTCCACCGCGCGCCGCAGGCCCTGCATCCCTGCGCCTTCCCCCGCCTTGCTCCCCGCTCGCGGCCGCAGGAGGGGCAGGCCGAGCGGATCACGGCTTTGGCATGGAGCGCCGCCTCATTCCCCGGAGGCGCGGACTCAGGAGGGCCGCGCTCGAGGCTCGGCTCGTATGCCGACGCGCATGCGAGCCACGCCGCGATCCCGACCGGGGACGCGCACGCGTACACCCACGCACGACCCGATTCAGTCAGATCGTCCGCGCGGAGATCGCCTAGCCAGGCCAGCACCGCCGCGCCTGCCGCCGCCGCCGCGAAGCCTGCGATGCCCGCCGGGCGGCGCAGCCGCGACACACTCCGCCGCCTCGACAACACGACGCACCAGAACGCCGCGGCGATGGCCAGAAACACCCCGGCATGCT
>CANJRL010000074.1 GCA_947476675.1 Phycisphaerales bacterium | reverse complement strand
GCAGGCGGCACAGCCCCCCGTACGACGCCCGGCAGGTCGGGAACAGCAGCATCCGCACGCCCGGCTCGCCTTCCCCGATCCCCGGCTGCGCTCCGCCCCCGCCGGTCTCCACAGCGCACCCCACCGCCAGCGGGATGCCCGCCTCCTTCGCCGCAACGTGGGCCCGCACCACGCCCGCCAGCGTGTGCCGGTCCGCGATCGCGGCGGCGGCGTGCCCCAGTTCCGCGGCCCGGGTCACCAGTTCCTCCGGATGGCTGGCGCCGGTCAGGAACGTGAAGTTGCTGGTCACCTGCGCCTCGGCGTAGGCCTCTCCCGCGCGCGCGGCGATGATCGGCGGCGTCTTCGACCGCGACTTCCAAGGGTGGGACCGGATCTTTTCTTGCGGTGCTTCGGGCATGGTCGGGCAAGCGAACAAGGCAAGGCAGGGATCGGCGCCGGCGTGCGACCCGATCGCGAGGGAGGCGCTCGCCCGCGCCGCCCCCGGTCGCTCCGTCGCCGCGCCGCTCCCATGCTGTTCATGCCCACACCCCGCGCACGGTCCAGCGGGCATCGGGCTCGCGGCAGAGCCACAGCCAGCGCCCCAGCGAGTCGCCCACGCGGAAGTAGTCGCGCTCGGCGCGCTCGTACGCGGGCCCCGGGGTGCGCCACCATTCCGCGGCGATCCGCTCCGGCCCGGCGCAGGCGGTCACCGCCGCCGCACGCCCGCGCCACTCCACCCACGACACCGGTCCGTCGGGAGTCAGGGCCATCACCCGCGCCGCCTCCGGGGGCGAGAGCAGCGCTGCGGGCCGATCCATGAGCGTGACGGCGGGCCACGCCGGGCTGCGCCGCGCCCCCTCGCCGGCCGGGCGGGGGCGGAAAGCCCGCTCGGGCACGTGCGTTTCGGACGCCTCGGTGCGCAGCACGCGCGACGCCCCCAGCCGCGCCGCCAGAGCGTCGACCAGTTCGCCGGCGGCGCGATCGGCCTCGGCCCGCGCCGCCTCGTCCTCGTCCCATCGCCTCGCCTGCGCGTGCGACAGCCGGGCCAGCCGCGACGCCTCCAGCGCCACGCGATCGACCCCGAAACCCAGATTGGCGACCTCGACCTTGGGCGCGAGCAGCGACCACAGGTGCTTCGCATCGCGGCTCGGGCGGCTCAGGGCGGCGCTGAGCGCGACCGGGGCGGCGTCCACCCGCGCCAGCGTGATGGTCACGCGCCGCGCCCCGGCCCCGCGCCGGATCAGTTCCTGCCGGCAGTCTTCCACCAGCCCGCGAGCCGCCAGCGCCACCGCTTCCGGGCTGGCGGTCGGGCCGTCGAAGCAGCGCTCGACGATCAGCGGCGGAGGGGGCCTGACCGGGTCGATGGCCTCGATGGCGCGCCCCATCACGGCGTCGAGGCGCAGCAGCGCATCGGCGCCGAAACGCGCGGGCGCCTCCGATCGGGAAGGGCCGGAGGCCAGATCCATCACGTGCCCCACTCGCTCGATCCCCACCTCCGCGAGAGCCTCGATGACGTCCGCGTCCAGGCGCAGGGCCGCGACCGGCAGGTCGCCCACCGCGCTCATCTCCGCGCCCGGCGCGATGACCGCGGCCTCCGCGGCGCCGTAGCGGGCCGCGCCCCAGGCGCACGCGAAGGTCGGCGCGGCTGCGATGCGCGAGGCGAAGCCGAGCCGGGCCAGCCCCTGGCGCATCAGGCGGATGTGCCGGGGCGCGCCGCCGAACAGGGGCCCGCACCCGCGGATATCCGCCATCAGCCCGGCGGGCGGGTCGACCGCGACGGCAGGGGAGTAGCGGAGCATCCACGCGGCGAGGGATCGCAGGGCCGCGGCGTCGCGCTCCGGTTGATGCTCCGCGATGCCCACCGGAGCGTTCGGGGGAAACAAGGCGCGGGCGTGGGCCAGGGTCATCCCGGCGCGCACGCCGGCGCGGGCGCCGGCGTGGCAACACGCGGCGACGAGCCTGCGACCCCCGACGGTGGAGGCGAGCAGGATCGGCCCGTCAGGCGATGAGCCGGCGCCCGCCCGGCGCAGCCGCCGCCGTTGCAGGTCCGCCGACCACGTCGGCAGCCAGATCGAGACCGCTCTGCTCACCCGAGCGCTCCAGGGAGAAGGTGAGGCCTTCCATGCCCGGGGCGCGCCGCGATCCTTTGCAGCGCAGCAGCGTGACAGCCCAGCGCGCCGAAGCGGCGCCGGGCGACGGTTGATCCCACGAGACCCCCCAGCGGGTCACGGCGGCGGAGAGCGCCCCGGCCTCGCCCGGCGGGCGGGCCAGGAGCCCCAGACTCCCCGACGCCTCCGCGGCGAGTTGCAGCCGGCGGGATGCGCGGACATCCAGCCCCGAAGCATCGGCGATGACCGCGGCGACGCCGGGCGAGCGCAGCGCCAGATCGATGGCCCAGAGGCGCGAGGCGGCGTCGGGCGGATCGACCATGAGCGAGCGCGCCAGCAGGGCGCGGTCATTGCCGGAAGGGCCGCGGATCAGGCAGCGCGGGTAGGGCCAGCAGGTCCGGCCGATCCAGACGATGCGTGCGGCGTCGGAGGATCGATCGGCGTCGAGGGCGCGCCAGGCCAGGGCCGAGACTGTTCCCAAGGGCGGGAGCCAGGGGTGAGCGCCGGAGGCGCCTTCGATGCCCACCCATTCATGGATGGCGCCGAAGCGCAGGCCGCCGATTGCCCCGTCCGCCGCGGGCCAGCCGGTGGGCATGATGCCGGCGGCGGGCCTGCCGGCCCCGGCGAGACGGGTCTCTTCCGCCTCCCGCAAGGCCTCGGCAAGGCGGTCAATGACCCGGCGGCGAGCAACCTCGGATGTCACGGAAACAGCCAGTGACGATCGCATGATGTTAGGGTATCAACCCAAACAAAACCCGTCAAGCGTCGCGGCGATTTTCAAACAGGCTGAGTTCCTGCCAGGGATCGCGGTCCGGTGCGGTGGGGGGTGCGAGGCATTCGGGGCCCTCATTCTTCGGGCTGTTCACCCGCGGCCCGACGGGGGAATAGACCAGAAAGTCGTCCGGCGCCGGCCGGAGCAGCGTCATCAGATGGGCGGGATCGGTCGCGCCGGGGTCGAGCCATGCGTCCCAAGAGGAGGCGTCGAGGAGGATGGCGGGCATGCGGTCGTGCAGGGGGCGGAGCGCGGCGCTGGGCTCGGTGGTGAGGATCGTGCACGTCTCGATGGCTTCCCCGCTCGGGCTGATCCACCGTTCCCAGAGTCCGGCCATGGGCATCAGGCCGCCCTTCACCGGCCGGACGTACATCGGCGTTTTCTTTGCAGTGCGGCCTTTGCCTTGGAGGGTCCATTCAAAGAACCCGTCGGCGGGGATGATGCAGCGCCGGGCGCGGAAGGCGGCGCGGAAGGAGGGCTTGTCCGCGGCGGATTCCGAGCGGCAGTTGATGAGCCTGTTGGCGATGGAGGGGTCGTCGGCCCACACGGGGATGAGGCCCCATCGGAGCGACCGGAGGGCGCGGCGCGGGGGTCCGGAGCCGGCGGGCTCGGCGCGCACGGCGGCGATCATCTGCGAGGGCGCGATGTTCCATCGGGGCGAGAGGGCGCTGAACTCCGCGAGGTGGAAGACCGCGGCGATGGCCTCGGCCGGGGTGGTGAGGACGTAGCGGCCGCACATGCCGGGAAATGTAGGAAGGGCGGGCGCTCCGGGAGCATGCTCAGGACGGAGGCGCCGCGGAGCGCATGGGGATGCGGATATCGCAGACCACGCCGGTGGGGTGGAAGGAGATGGTCGAGGCGCCGCCGGCCTCGTGGACGATCAGCCCCTCGATGATCGATGAGCCCATGCCGGAGCGAGTGGGCGGGGTGACGACGGGGCCTCCGGCCTCTTCCCACCGCAGGTGGAGGGTTCGCTGGGCGTCCCGCTGCTCCGCCCACCACCGGATGGAGACGCGGCCGCGGCTCGTGGAGAGCGCCCCGTACTTGGAGGAGTTGTTCGCCAGTTCGTGCATGGCGAAGACCAGAGGCGTGACGGCGTCGGCGCCGAGGTGGAAGTCCTCGCCCGCGAGGGAGATGGGGGGGTGCTCGCAGAGCAGGTAGGGCTCGAGGACGAGCCCCATCAGGGCGCGGAGGCCGACGCCGGAGAAGGCGGCGGAGGAGAGGAGGCTGTGGGCGCGGGCGAGGGCGCGGATGCGTCCGTTGATGGTGTCGACGAAGTCGCGGAGGGTGAGCGAGTCGCTCATCGACTGGTTGATGAGGGAGATGACGACGGCGAGGTTGTTGCGGACGCGGTGGTCGAGTTCTGCCGCCATCATGCGCT
Source organism: Phycisphaerales bacterium (assembly GCA_947476675.1). Taxonomy (GTDB): domain Bacteria; phylum Planctomycetota; class Phycisphaerae; order Phycisphaerales; family UBA1924; genus CANJRL01. The sequence continues at coordinate 8,927 of CANJRL010000074.1, read as the reverse complement.
GGCGGGCCTCGACGCGCTTGCGCCGGGTGATGTCGAGGGCGATGCCGATGGTGCCCTTGTACTCGCCCGCGCAGCGCACGGGGGCGGCGATGATCTCGACCGATGCGGGCTGGCCCCAAGCCCCCTCGGGCGCCTCCTCGCGGACGATTTCTCCGGTGGCGGCGCGGCGGTGGAGGCCGGCGATGCGCTCGCGGATCAGAGGATCGAGGTCATCCTCGGCGATGTGCCGCCCCTCGAGGTCGCCCCAGTAGGCCAGGCATTGCCTGCTCTGGGCGATGCAGACGTCGTTCTCGTCGACGACCCAGAAGATGAGCGAGAGGCTGTCGGAAGCGGCCTCGACGCGGGCGCGGCCGTCGGCGAGGGCGGCGAGGGCCGAGCGGAGGTCGCGGTTGGCGGCGGCGAGTTCCGCGTTGAGGCGGGCCCATTCGGAGGCGCGGTGCATCAGGATCTCGCGCACCCCGGAGGCGAGGTCGCGGGCGGCGTTGATCTCGGCGGAGCGCCAGGGCGTGCTGAGGCCCCGGGTCGCGCGCTTCCACGCGGCGAAGGACCTGCGCGGGCTGACGGTGAGCCCGTCCTCGGACACCTCGGCGGCGCGCTCGGGATCGCCGGCCCAGAGGACCTCGCGATTGGCCTCGGGGCGGAACCACAGGATGAAATCGCGATGGCGCTGGCTGAGGCGGGAGGCGAGCAGGCCGCTGGCGACCGCGGCGCAGGCCGATGCCTCGGGGCACACCGAGCCGAGGTGATCGGTGGCGTACTCGGGGGTCTCGGCGGCGCGCTCGAGCCAGGAGGCGATCTCCAGGACCGTGTCGCGCGGGGGGGTCTCGCCGAGGAGCGTGACGGCGTCACCCAGGATGAACGCGGCGCCACGGGAATCGACCAGGTCGAGCAGGTGGGGGCGTTCGGCGGTGAGGGCGGAGGCGAGGTCGGGGGCGCGGGCGGCGCGCTCGAGGATGGAGTCGAGGGTGAGGCGGAGTCGGAGGGCCTCGTCGCGCTCCTCGGCGCGCTGCTTCTGGGGCATTTGCAGCGCGAGCATCTGCGAGACCAGAACGCAGGCGGCGCGGAGACGCGGCGCGGGGCGGCGGGGCGTGCGGTGGTGGCAGGCGATCAGGCCCCAGAGCGCGCCCTCGCGCACGATCGACATCACCAGGGAGGAGACGACCCCCATGTTGACCATGTACTGAACGTGGGTCGCGGAGGGTTGCCGGATCCAGGAGAGCGAGAGATCGATCGGACCGGGGAGGGGTCCGCCGATGCCCTCGATGGGCGCGGGAGTTGCGCCGGTCTCGATGATGGCGCGGAGCCGGTTGCGGAGGAACAGGTTGCGGGCCTGAGTGGGGATGTCGGAGGCGGGGTAGTGCAACCCGAGGTAGGGCTCCATGGAGGGATCGCGGGTCTCGGCGACGACTTCGCCGCTCCAGTCCGGGGCGAAGCGGTAGACCATGACGCGGTCATAGCCGGTGAGGCGGGCGATGTGAGAGGTGGCGTTGTTCAGGAGATCGTGGGTGCTCTCGGCACGCTCGAGCGAGGCGGACGCCGCGATGAGGGCGGCGTCGACGTCGCCGATCCCGCCCTCGTGGGTCGCCGGTTCGAACTCGGCGATCACGAAGGGGTTTGCGCGGTAGAGGGTGATGCAGCAGCGGACGGCGTCGGCGCCTCCGTCGGCGGTGACGGTAAGCGTGACCGGGTGCTCGGGGGGCAGCCCGTTGACGACGTTGCGGAACGTCTCGCGGTCGTCGGCGGCGAGGAGGGAATCGACGCTGCGGCCCTCGAGCGCGGCGAGCGGGACGCCGAGGATGCGCCCGGTGTTGGCCCCGGCGACCGGGGTCAGGGTGTCGGGCCGGAACGCGAGGAGCGCTCCGAAGGGCTGGACCGAGCCGATGAGATGGACCTGTTCGCGCGCGCAGCGCGACAGGTCAAGAGCCGGGGCGATGGGAGTCGTCATGGACCTCTCGCTGGCGTCAAGGGGGATGTGGTTCCGCGGATGGGCTTCCAGTCAGCGCGGAGATTCTACATCCGGATGCGGAAATCCGCGAGAGGAGGTGCGGGGGATGGTTGCGCCGGGATATCGCTCGGCCATCGGGGCTCAGCGCTGCTGTGTGGGAATTCCCATGCCCTTGCGGTCGGGCGCCATGGGCCGCGCCGGGGCGGTGTAGGGCTTCTCCTTGAGTTCCTTCTCGAGTTGGGCGATGGCGGCGTCGATCTGGGGGTCGCCGATGCCGGCGTACTTGGGCGCCCCCTTGACCATCAGAGCGGGATCGTCAATGACCTCGATGTCGGGATCGACGCCGTGGCCCTCGATGCCCCAGTTGCCGTCGAGTTTGTAGAAGCCGAAGGTTGGGACGGTGACGGAGCCTCCGTCGATGAGGGCGGGGTTGCCGGAGATGCCGACGAGCCCTCCCCAAGTCCGCGTGCCGATGAGTTTGCCGAGGTTGGCCTGGCGGAAGTAGAAGGGGAAGGCGTCGCCTCCTGAGCCGGAGAGGCCGTTGATGAGCATGGCCTTGGGCCCCTGGTGGCTATCCTGGGGCCAGGTCCAGTCGTGCCCGTCGCGGCGGGCCCAGTAGTTGGTGCGGGGGCGGTTGAGGAGTTCGATGAAGCGGGTGGGGATCTGGCCACCGGAGTTCCATCGCTCGTCGATGAGGAGCGCCGGGAGGTGGCGCTGGCCGTAGAACTGGCGGAAGAGGTCGGTCTGGCCGTCGATGCCGGTGGAGGGGACGTAGATGTAGCCGACCTTGCCGCCGGACTTCTCGGCGACGTAGGCGCGCTTCTCCTCGATCCACGCGCGGTAGCGGAGGCCCTCCTCGCTGGTCAGGGTTTCGACGACGATGTCCTTGGCGGCGTCGTCGATCGCGGGCTTGTCGCTCACGGTGATGGTGACGGTCTTGGCTCCCAGGCCGACGAAGACGGCCCACGGGTCCTGCGTCGCATTGACGGGAACGCCGTTGACGGCGAGCAGGAATTGGCCCTCCTTCACGCCGACGCCCGGCTGGGTGAGGGGGCCCTTGGCGTCGATGTCCCACGCGGCGCCGCGGAGGATGCGCGAGATGCGGTAGGCGCCGTCCTTGAGTTCGTAGTCGCAGCCGAGGAGCCCGACGTTGACGGAGGGGGGGGACTCGACGTCGCCGCCGTTGTAGTATGCGTGGCCGACGTTGAGTTCGGAGATCATCTCGGAGATGACGTAGGCGACGTCTTCGCGGGAGTTGCAGTCGGCGATCATCCTGCCGTAGCGCTCGCGCTGCCGGGGCCAGTCGACGTTGTGCATGTTCTCGACGTAGAAGTAGTCGCGCTCGAGGCGCCAGGCGTCGGTGAAGATCTGCCTCCACTCCTCGCGGGGGCTGATGAGGGCGGTCATGCCCGAGGTGGAGACGGGCTTTCCGGAGGCGCCGGCGGCGGCGTCGTGGATCGCGGCGCCCGAGCCCTGGGCGACGAGGATCTTCTTGCCGTCGGCGGAGATGACGAAGTCGGACCCGGCGGCGACGTTTTTCTCTTCCTTCTTCTCGTCCTTGAGGCTGAAGATCTTGATGTTGGCGGTGTCGTCGGAGCCGCGGAAGGCGCCGCGGGCGTAGAGCAGGTCGTTCTTGTCGTTGACGGCGAGGTTGGAGAAGTTGCCGGCCTTGACGGGGAGCAGCATGGCGCGGGCCTCGAAGCCGTCGAAGTCGATCTCGACCTTGTCCTTGGCCTTGGCGTCGTCCTTCTTCTCGGCGTCCTTGGTGGACGAGGCGGCGCCGGCGGCGCGGGCGCCCTCGAAGGCGCCGGTGAACCCCATCTCGGGAGCGGCGACGCTCGCCTTGAGCGTGCCTCCGGCGATCGAGCCGCTGAGCGTGGCGGCGGGGCCTCCCGGGATGTTGAGGCTGAGGGAGATGGCCTTGGTGGAAGGGTCGAAGGTTCCGGAGAGCGAGCCGGAGCCCATCGGGGTGGAGAACGAGCCGCTGACCGAGCCGTCCTTGCCGATGTTGAGTGTGAGGGTCATCTTGACCCCGCCCGGGGGCACCGGGGGCCCTCCGGTGATCGTGCCCTCCCATGTGCCGCTGACCCCGTCGTCGGGGGCGGCTTCCTTGGCGGGCTCGGCCTTCTTCTCTTCGTCTTTCTTGGCGCCGTTGTCCTTGCCGGCGTCGTCCTTCTTGGCGTCGTCCTTCTTGGCGTCGTCCTTCTTGTCCTTGTCGTCCTTCTTGTCGGCCGGCTTCTCCTCGTCGCTGGTGGGGGCCCAGGGGCTCTTGGCGTCGGCCTTGAGGGGGACGGCGGCGATGACCTCGGTGCCGGCGTAGATGAAGGAGGAATCGACCTCGCCGTAGAACGGCCGGAACGAGCGGTTGCTGACGAAGAACAGGTACTCGCCCTTGCGGTCGAAGACCGGCTCGGTCGAATTGAAGAAGTCGCTGGTGGCCTGTTTCGCCTCGCCCGACTCGACGTTGTAGATCCAGATCGAGTTGTTGAAGTTGCTGTCGGAGCCCTTGGCGTAGGCGATCCAGCGGCTGTCGTGGGACCAGGACAGGCGGATGGGCGAAGCGCCTCCGGACCAGGGGTCCTTGTCGATCTTCTTCTGTTCGGCGGTCTCGACGTCCACGAGGAAGATCGTGCCGGTCTTCTCGGTGTAGGCGATCTTCCTGGAGTCGGGGGACCAGACGGGCTTGAGCTTGAACGCCGCGGAGCCCTTGGTGAGTTGTCTGGGCTCGCCCTTGCCGTCGGCGGCGCGGATGCAGAGTTCGTACTCGCCGGTGGCGTCGGAGAAGTAGGCGATCCACTTGCCGTCGGGGCTCCACTCCGGGTCGCGCTCGGCGACGCCGCTGGTCCGCGTGAGGTTGCGGGGGGAGCCCTTCTCGGCGGGGAGGGACCAGATGTCGCCTCGGGCGTTGGCGAGGGCGCGCTTGCCGGTGGGCGAGATGCTCCACCCGGAGACGGCCTTGCTCACGTCGAAGGCGCGGTCGCGGATCTTCGGGCGGTCGCCGGGGATGGTGACGAGGACTGGGCGGCTCTGTTTGGTGGCGAGGTCGAGGAGGCGGAGCTCGTCGCCGAGTTGGAAGACGATCTCGCCCTGGCCCTTGTCTCCGGGGCCGATGGAGGGCCACTTCACGTCGTCGTCGGTGAAGGCGGTGACGCGCTCGCGCTTGCCGGTCCTGGTGTCGTAGGCCCAGATGTTGAGGCGGTAGCCCTCGCCCTCATCGGCGAGGTAGTAGACGACGTCCTTGTGCCACATCGGGAGGGTGCACATGCCCTCCCACTCGGTGATCTTCTTCGATGAGAAGTCCTTGAGGTTGAAGAGCCAGACGGCGGTGGCCATACCGCCGCGGTACCGCTTCCAGGTGCGCGTGTCGATGGTGTGGGGGGTGTAGGCGAGCCACTGCCCGTCGGGGGAGATGGCGCCGTTGGCGCCGTAGGGCACGGGGAGTTTGGTCGGCATGCCTCCGGCGGCGGGGGAGGTGAAGAGTTCGACGATGCGGTTGCGGCCGGCGAGGCCGTTGGTGAAGTACAGGAGGCTCTTGCCGTCGGGCGTCCAGCCGCAGAGCGTTTCGGCGCCGGGGTGGTGGGTGACGCGGGTGGGCGTGCCGCCGTCGACGGGGATGGTGTAGAGGTCGCGGTTGCCGTCGTAGTTGCCGACGAAGGCGATGGTCTTGCCGTCGGGGCTGAAGCGGGGGAAGGATTCGAGTCCCGGGGGGCTGGCGAGGGGGACGGCCTGGCCCCCGGCGCGGGGGACGATCCAGATATCGTTGGCGTACACGAACGCGATGTGCGAGGCGCTGACGCCCGGGAAGCGGAGCATCCCCGCGTGGGGTGCGACGTCGGCGGAGGCGGCGGCGCCGGCGAGGGCGCAGAGGGCGGCGAGCGCGATGTGGCGCGCCGAGGTCTTGGGAGCAGCGTTGAACATGTGGCGGAGCACTCCGGCGTGGGCCCGTCAGCGACGAGGCCGGACGGAACGCGGGCCGTCGCGTCGTCCGGCCCCCCGGGGATCGCGGCCCGGCTTGAGCCGGGGGGCGCGCGGCGCGCAATCACCCGATTGCGCCGATGGCGGCGTTATACCGGATACGGGGGCGCGGGTTTCGGTTGCGCCGGGCCTTGTAGCGGCTTGACCATGGCGACGCGGCGGGCGAACTCCTCGAAGCCCAGCGAGGCGTACAGCCGACGCGCCGGGCTGTTGCGGTGATCGACGGCGCACGTGACAGCGGGCTCGTGGGCGATGGAGGCGACACGGTCGAGGCCGTAGCGCATGAGCCGCACGCCCAGGCCCTTGCCGCGCAGCCCGGGCCCGATGCCGAGATAGACCAGTTCGGTGTGGCCCTGGCCGGGGCAGACATTGAAGAGCATGGCGCCCTCGGGCTCCGCGTCGCGGCGGATCACCCACCAGAGGCGGGCGTCGAACCTGCCGGTGGCGCGGTGGCTTTCGAGCACGTCCTCGGGGGAGCGGAGGTCGCAGAGTTCGGGGCAGTCGAGGGTGTCGATGTAGGAGCGCTTCAGGGCCGGGAGCAGGTCAGCGTCGGCGCCCGATCGGGCGTTGGCGACGGAGACGCCTTCGGGCCAGGGGGCGTCGTCGATGGCCTCGCGGGCCCGGCGGCGCTTCCAGGTGGCGAGATCGAGCCTGAGATAGGAGAGGTCGGCAAGCCTCCGGAACCCGCTGAGCAGCAGGGCCTCGGCGACGGCGGTTTCGGCCGGGTCGAGCAGGGCCTGGGCGAGGAGCGAGGGGGAATGGGGGGCGTCGGCGCGGATCGCGGCGTGGGCGGCGGCGGCCTGCACCGCGACGGTGAGCGCGGGGATCTCGGCAGGATCGCGGGGCGTCGAGGTGAAGAGCATCGCCGTGCGCCCGGCGGCGGGAACAGCCAGGCAGGCCTGGTGGTACGCGGGCGACCCACTGATCACCGAGGCCCACAGGTTGCCGGTGTCGATCGAGTGCTTGCGCGAGGCCTCGAGGAAGCGGCGCCCGGCGTCGCGGGCGTCGGCGCGATTGCGGCCGACGAGCAGCGCCGCGGCGTCGAGGCGGCGCTCGGGGGTCACCGCGACGGCCTCGAAGGTCGCCCGGGGCGGCGCGGCGCGCGCGGCGGCGGGTGCGGGAGGCTCGGGAAGAGGTGCGGCCATGCGCTGGCCCCGGCCTTCGTTGACGGGCGCGGGGCTGTCCATAGACTACCCCGCCTAACGGCGGCGCCGCGGCGAGAACCGGCCGCCGCGCGGAGATTCCAGCGATGTCGATCACCCTGCGTTCACGGCGGAATTCGGCGAGAGCATCCCTGATTGTTTCGGCGGCGGTTGTCGGGGCGCTGGGGGTTGGCTCCGTGCTTCCCGTGCGCGAGGCGGTGGCCGCCCCGGAACCCTCGCTGACGCCGATCCGGTGGCAACTGGACATCGAGCCCGGCCCCTTGCGGCTGACGACGGTCAACGTCGAGGGCGTCGGGCCGCGCACGTTCTACACCATGACCTACAAGGTCACCAATAACTCGGGGCAGGATCTCTACTTCGCCCCGGCGTTCGAACTCGCGGTCGACGAGGAATCGCCGATTCGCTCCGGCCGCGGCGTCGCTCCGGCCACCACCCGCGACATTCTGGCCAAGCAGGGCAACGGGTCGCTCCTCGACCAGGTTTCGGTGATCGGCATGCTCCGCCAGGGCCCGGAGAACTCGCGCGAGGGGCTGGCGATCTGGCCCGCCGAGAGGCTGCGGGCCAACGAGATCACGGTCTACGCCATCGGCTTCAGCGGGGAGACGCGCAGGATCAGCAAGCCGGACGCGAAGCCGGCCGAGGGCAAGCCTGCGGCGTCGGCGGAGAAGCCCCGCGCCGGGGCCCGCAATCCCAACGAGGTGGTCCTGCGCAAGACGCTGATGCTCAACCACCAGGCGCCGGGCGACCTGACCGGGCTCGGCGATGCGGTCATCGAGCGGACCGGCGAGCGCTGGATTCTTCGCTGATCGCCGGTATACTCTCTCCCCCGATGGACTCGGGGCCTGTTCGGGCTGGGGAGCCCGGCGGTCAGCACCCGGCGCGGCGGAGGTTCTCGTCATGGCACACAAGAAGGGTCAGGGCTCGACCAAGAACGGGCGCGACTCCAACCCCCAGTACCTCGGGATCAAGTTGTACGGCGGCGAGTTCGCCAAGGCCGGCTCCATGATCGTCAAGCAGCGCGGCACGCCGATCCGCCCCGGCTTCATGGTCCTGCGCGCCACCGACGATTCGCTCCACGCCCTGTGCGATGGCACCGTGATCTTCAAGAACGGCAAGGTGCACGTCTCCCCGGCGGACCCCGCGACGCCGCGCCCGGCCTGGCTCAAGGTCGGCTGACCTCGCGCGGCGGCGTTCCCCGCGCCGCGGAGAGTTTCCACGAATGGTTCCTGCGCGGCTCGGACGCCTGTCCGGGCCGCTTGCCTGTCATGAAGGCCCAGCGCGACAACCTCTTCGCCGATCGGGCGGTGATCCACGTCAAGGCCGGCGACGGCGGGGACGGCGCGGTCTCCTTCCGCCGCGAGAAGTACATCCCCAAGGGAGGCCCCGACGGGGGCGACGGGGGGCACGGGGGGAGCGTGGTCTTCTACGCGGACCACAACACGCAGACGCTGATGGACTTCCGGGGCCAGCACCACTGGAAGGCCGGGCGGGGCCACCCGGGCCTGGGCAAGAACATGACCGGCGAATCCTCGCCCGACCTGGTCATCCCGGTGCCGCCGGGCACGCTGGTGTTCAACGAGAACACGGGCGAACTGATGGCCGACCTGCGCGAGGGGGAGCGCCGCGTGATCGCCAAGGGGGGGCGCGGGGGCTTCGGGAACACGCACTACAAGGGCTCGCTGAACCAGGCGCCGCGGCAATCGACCCCGGGCGAGCCGGGCGAGGAGTTCCTCCTCCGGCTCGAACTGAAACTGATCGCGGACGTGGGGCTGGTGGGCAAGCCCAACGCCGGGAAGAGCACGCTGCTCGCGGCGCTGACGCAGGCGCGGCCCAAGATCGCGGCG
>CANJRL010000073.1 GCA_947476675.1 Phycisphaerales bacterium | reverse complement strand
CGGTCGCGGCGCTGCGCAACATCAAGAACCCGGCGGCGGTGGCCCGCGAAGTGGCGCGGCGGACGGACCACGTGATGCTCGTCGGCGAGGGGGCGCTGACGTTCGCGCGGCGGATGGGGTTTGCCGAGGAGAATCTGCTCACCGCGGAATCGCGGCTCGCGTGGCTCAGGTGGCGCTCGACCCTGAGCAGGGACGACAACTGGCTCGACCCAGAGCAGTTCGACCTGCCGACTCGGCCGGAATCGGCGCGCGGCGCGCGGTCGGACGCCGGGGAGCGGGGCAGGAACGGCGTGCCCTTCACGACCGGCACGGTGCACGTCTCCGTGCTCACGGCGGGGAGCGACCTGGCCGGGTGCACCTCGACGAGCGGGCTGAGCTGGAAGTTGCCGGGCCGCGTCGGAGATTCGCCGATCATCGGCGCCGGGCTGTACACCGACAACGATGTCGGCTCGGCGGGGTCGACCGGGCGGGGCGAGGCGAACATCCACATCAGCGGCGCCCGGACGATCGTGATGCGCATGGCCACGGGCGATCACCCGACGCAGGCGTGCCTCTTCGCCCTCACGATGGTGGCGGACAAGACCAGGGCCAAGCGCCTGCTGGACGACCGGGGGAGGCCGAACTTCGACCTGACGTACTACGCGGTGCGCAAGGACGGGGCGTACGGGTCGGCGACGCTGCGCGGCAGGCCGAAGGACGCACCCGAGGGCTCGCCTCAGGGCAAGTTCGCGATCGCGGATGATCGCGGCGCGAGGCTCGAGGGGTGCGCGGCGCTATTCGAGCGGTGAGCACAAGCCCGGCGGCTCGTCCTCGCGCTGCTGAGCGCGCAGGCTCGGCGCTCAGTTCTCCTGATCCGTCGGCCTGATCAGCATCTCGTTGACGCACACGTGATCGGGGCGTTCGAGCACGGTCACGATCTCGCGGGCGATGTCGGCGGCCTCCAGCCATCGCATGGGGGGGCGGCTGCGCATGCGCTCGACGATGTCCGGGTCGGTGGTGTGGCTCTGCAGTTCGGTGCGCACCAGCCCGGGGGCGATGATGGTCACGCGGACGTTGTGCTTGACCATCTCGGATCGCAGGCCCTCGGACATCGCGTGGACGAAGGCCTTCGTGCCGCAGTAGACCGCGGCGCCCGGGAAGACGCGGCGCCCGGCGACGCTGGAGACGTTGACGATGTGCCCCCGGCGCCGCGCGACCATCTCCGGGATGACCGCGGCGAGGCACCTCAGCACGCCCTGCACGTTGACCTCGACGGTGCTCAGCCATTCCTGCTCGTGGCACTTGTCCATGAACGAGAGCGGCATGACGCCGGCGTTGTTGATGAGCGCGTCGACCGGGCCGAAGGCGGCGCGGGCGCGCTCGGCCATGGCGCGGACCGAGGCGGCGTCCGCGACGTCGCACCCGAGCGGGAGCACAGCGCCGGGGAGAGTCTGGGCGCGGGCCGCGAGGGATCGGAGACGGTCGGTGCGGCGGGCGCAGGCGGAGACCCGGGCGCCGCGTTCGGCGAGGGCGAGCGCGGTCGCCTCGCCGATGCCGCTGGAGGCGCCGGTGAGGATGACGTGCTGGTTGTGGAGTGTGGTCATGGGCGCTGCTTCGTCGCTGGGTGATGGCGCTGGGGGGGCCCGAAGGCGCCGCATCATGCCATCGAGGCGGCGCGGATGAGTTCGGCGACGGACCAGGCCTGGGCCGGGCACCCGTCGGGGCGCTGGGGCTCGTCGGCGTCGTAGACCTCGGCGACCGAGCCCAGGCACTGCTCGTGGAAGACCCGCCGGAGGAGGGGCGCGAGGGCGGCGCGGGCGTCGTCGCGCGAGGAGCGGTCGAAGCCGCCGGCCTGGAGCCAGGCCTCGATATAGAAGCCGATGAGCCAGGGCCATGCCGTCCCGTTGTGGTAGCCGCGGTCGCGGTCGTTCATCGGGCCTTCGTAGCGCGGGGCGTACCCCGGTGAGCCCGGGGCGAGGGTGCGGATGCCGGCATGGGTGAGGAGGTGGTCGCGAGCGGCATGGGCGACGCCCCGGCGCTGCTCGGGGGTAAGCCCCGATTCGGCAAGGGCGGCGGCGACGAGCATGTTGGGGCGGACCTCGTCGACGGGGGTCCACGCGTTGGCGCGGGCGCCGACGCCGGGCACGTCGGGGCGGAGGCAATCGCAGAGGCAGTTGAGGTGGGGGCGCCAGAACTTCTCGCGGAGGGATTGCTGCGCGCGGCGGCTCATCGAGCGGAGTTCCGCCGCGGCGTTCGCGGGGAGGTGGTCGCCCAGGCGCCAGAGCGCGTCGGCCCACAGCGCGTTGATCTCGACCGCCTTGCCGTAGCGGGGGGTTGCGGGGCGGCCGTCGGCCTTGGCGTCCATCCAGGTGAGTTGGGTGGTGGCGTCGCCGGCGAAGACGAGGCCGTCGGCCGGGTCGACGCCGATGCCGAAGTCGGCGCCGCCGGAGATGTGATGGGCGATCTCCATGCAGGCGTCGAGGAGCGCGGGCGGGACGGGCGGGGCCTTGCCGAAGTCGTGGTCGGCGGTGTGGCAGACGGCGCGGAGGAACCAGAACGAAGCGTCGGCGGCGTTGTACCGAGGCTCGCCGGTGCGGTCGTCGAAGCAGTTGGGGATGAGGCCGCGGCGGAGATGCCCGGCGAAGGCCTCGAGCACGGAGATGGCCTCGTCGCGGCGGCCGGTGGCGAGGAGGAGTCCCGGGAGCGCGATCATGGTGTCGCGGCCCCAGTCGGCGAACCAGGGGTAGCCGGCGATGACCGTGGCGCGGTCCTTGCCCGCGACGTGCCGGGTGACGACGAAGTCGTCGGTTGCCTGCGCGAGCGTCACGAGCGAGGGGGTCGGGTGCTCGACCCCGGCGCTGGCGGCGAGGGCGGCGGCGATCGGCGCGAGGTGCGCGGCGCGGGCGTCGGGCTGGGCCGCGAGGCGGAGCAGATCGGCGGAGGACGTGTCGAGGCGGGCGGCGAGGGCGACCTCGTGCGCGTGCCCGGGGTGGGCTTGGAAGACGAAGGCGCCGGGGCAATAGAGGTCCTCGTCGGCCGGGTAGCGGCGCTCGGCGTCCTTGTCGTAGCGGAAGTTCCGCCACCAGTCGGGGGCGTGGTGGAAGATCGCGCGGGTGCAGGCGAGGGTGGCGCGGCGGCCGTCGCCGCGGACCTCGATGGCGGATGCGTGGGGCGCGGCGTGCTCGACGCCGTCGATCTCGCGGGCGGAGAAGCCCTCGCGTTCGCGGGCGACGGCGTGCATGTCGCGCATCGCGAGCAGGGGGCGGAGTTCGATGCGCAGGTGCTCGGCGGACTCGACGCGGTGGGTGATGACCACCCCTCCGGAGCGCCACAGCGAGCGGACCTCGCGGGTCATGCGCCAGCCGGCGCCCTCGAAGGTCCATCGCGCCGCGGCGGCGCCTTCGGCGAGGGGGTCGAGCATCTCGAAGCGCAGGAGGTGGGCGGCGCCGCCCGGGTGGATGAGTCGGTCGCCAAAGCGGAAGGCGGAGAGGTCGACGCGGCGCTCGGGCCCCCCGTTCTGTGGGAAGACCAGGGTGACGACGAGGTTGGCAAGGACGTTGACGCGTCCGACCGGGGGCGCCGTGGCGGCGGTGTAGAGGGAGTGGTACTTGCGGGTGCAGGCGCCGAGAGCCGTGCCCATGGAGAAGCCGCCGAGGCCGTCGGGAAGGAGCCACTCGCGAGCGAGCAGCGAGCGCGGGTCTGCGCCCTTGGCGTCGACGGTCCGCGGCGGGAGGTCGACCGAGCGCAGGAGCGACGCCGGCTGAGGCGGGAGGTGCGCGATGGAGCGCGGATTCGGCGCGGCGTGCTGCGACATGGTCCCAAGCATATGGGACGTTCGCGGGGTTGCGGCTTGGAGCGCGGGCGGCGCAGAGGAGGCTCGGTGTGCGCTTGAAGCGCAACGAACGCGTGGTTCTCTCGGGCGCGCGCGGCGCAAGGGGGGTGGAGGCCCGAAAAGCAGCGCCGAGCGGCGGATCGGAATGAAGTGGCCCTTGTTCGCGGTCCGATTCTTACCAGTCGAGAAGCCCCGCGAGCGCGCGGGGGGGAGGTTCCCAGGATGGCGCCGAGCATGCTGCAGGGGGAGCGCGCGCGAGCCGAGGCGGAGCGGATGTTCCGCCGCGTCGCGTCGCAATGGGCGATGGACGTGCTGTCGCTCCGCCGCGCCGGGCTGGATGTGCCGGGCGGTCGGCGCGTCGCCGAGCGTGCCGCGGGCGGGCTCCGCCGGGCGGCGTAGGCGCGTTCGGGTTCGGGACGGCGGAAGGAGGTGTGCGATGAGCGGGATCACGACGTCGACGGGCATCTTCAGCGGGATCAACACCGGCCAGCTGATCGATCAGCTGATCCAGGCGGAATCGAGGCCCAAGGTCCTGGCGCAGCAGCGCGTCAACGTGCTGCAGAGCCAGCGCGCCGCGTTCCTCGACATCAACTCCGCGCTGCTTGCGCTCAAGACCGCCGCCGGCGCCCTGCGCACCAACAAGGTGTTCCAGGCGAACCAGGCCACGTCGTCCGACGACACGGTGCTGACCGCGACGGCGTCGAACAGCGCCACGCCCGGCACGTACAGCCTGCTGGTCTCGCGGCTGGTCTCGACGCAGCAGCAGATCTCGCGCGGCTTCGCCGACCGCACCTCGACCGGCGTCGGCGCCACCGGCCTGACGCTCGAGGTGGGGGGCGGGCGCCTCGATTCCGACACCGCGCTCGCGACGCTCAACGGCGGCTCGGGCATCGCGCGCGGGAAGGTCAAGATCACCGACGGCTCGGGCGCCTCCGCCATCGTCGACCTCTCCAACGCCGTCACCGTCGGCGACGTGCTCGGCGCCATCAACAGCGCCTCGGGCGTCTCGGTCGCCGCGACCGTCGACGGCGACAGTTTCAAGATCAAGGACACCTCCGGCGGCGGCGGGACCCTGCGCATCGACAACGTGACCGGCTCGACCACCGCGACCAGCCTCGGGCTCGCCGGCGTCGCGCCCAGCGGGGGCGCCGTCACCGGAACACGGGTGAACACCATCTCGGCCCAGACGCTGCTCTCGCGGCTCAACGACGGCGCCGGCGTGGCCCTCCGCCCGGACACGGCGGTCGGGCAGCCCGACGTGCGGATCACGGCGCGGGACGGGACGGTCATCAACGTCGAGCTCGGCAAGCGCACCGTCACCGATCCCCCGGTCCCGCCCGCCACCCAGGGCACGGTCCGGGTCACGCAGACCGCGGCCTCGACCCTCCAGGACGTCGTCACGCGCATCAACAGCGCCTCCGGCAACGGCGGGAAGGTGGTCGCGTCGATCGACTCGACGACCAACCGGCTGGTCATCACCGACACCACCGGCGGCGCCGGCAACCTGATCGTCGCCGAGGGCGCCGCCAACGACCCGACGCGCACCACCGCGAAGGACCTGGGCATCCTCACCGACCCCGCCGGCGTGAGCGGGCCGACCGTCAACGGCCGGCGCCTGATCGCCTCGCTCAACTCCACGCTCAGCGCCAACCTCAACGGCGGCTCCGGCATCGGCGCCGGGACCATCCGCGTCACCCAGCGCGACGGGACGACGCGCGACATCGTCTTCGATGGGACGGAGAACTCGATCACCGACGTCCTGGCCCGCTTCAACAGCGCAGGGGGCGGGACCCTCACCGCGGCCCTGAACCGCGCCGGCAACGGCATCACCATCACCGACTCGACCGCCGGCGCGACCGCCTTCTCCATCGACGACCTGAGCGGGACCGCGGCGGCGAGCCTGAAGATCAAGAAGGCCGCGGCGGCGGGGACCGGCGAGATCGGCTCGGGCAACCTCCAGACCAAGTACCTCTCGGGCGCCACCACGCTCGCCTCGCTCAACGGGAAGACCGGCATCGGGCTCGGCACGTTCAAGACCGTCGACTCCTCGGGGGCCGAGAGCAACATCACCATCACCGCCGACGACCTGACCCTCGACGACGTGATCAAGAAGATCAACTCCGCGGGGAACCAGGTGAGGGCGCGGATCAACGACACCGGCGACGGCCTGCTGGTCTACGACGCCTCGGCCGCGGGAAGCCTCGCGATCCGCGTGGCGGACACCACGGGCAGCGTCGCATCGAAACTCAACATCGCCGGGACCTCGGCGGGCACGACCGCGGCGACGAACAAGATCAACGGGACGTTCGAGAAGACGATCGCCCTGGCCGCCACCGACACGCTGGACACGGTGGTGACCAAGATCAACAGCGGGAACTTCGGCGTCTCCGCCGCGGTCATCGGCGACGGCTCGGCGTCGAGCCCATACCGGCTGACGCTGACGGCGAAGACCAGCGGCGCCGCGGGCCGGACCATCGTCGATTTCTCGGGCGCCGATCTCGGCCTGACCTCGCTCTCCTCGGGCCAGGACGCGGTGGCGTTCTACGGGTCGGGCGACCCGGCGACGGCGGTGCTCCTGACCAGTTCGTCCAACACCTTCGACAACGCCGTGCAGGGCGTGAGCGCCACGGTCAAGAAGACCTCGGCCACGCCGGTCACGATCACGGTGACCCGCGACAGCGACGGGATCCAGGCGGGCATCAAGACGCTGGTCGACACCTTCAACACGGCGATCGACAAGCTCAAGAAGTACGACTCCTACGACAGCGACACGCAGAAGAAGGGCGCCCTGCTCGGCGATTCCACCGTCCGCGAGATCAGCAGCAAGCTCTACGACGTGGCCCAGGGCTCGCCTCTGAACGTCTCCGGGAGGTACAAGTCGCTGGTCGACATCGGCGTCACCGTGGGCTCGGGCGGGAAGCTCTCGTTCGATTCGACCAAGTTCTCCTCGGCCTATTCGACCGATCCGCAGTCGGTCGAGACGCTGCTCACGGCGTTCGACCAGGCTCCGGCGGACACCCACGTGCTCGACGCCAACGGCAACCCGATCCAGGGCGCGTCGGTCAGCAACAGCGAGGCGGCGCCGGTCTACAACTCGCTGGGCCTCGCCGAACTCGTCAAGAACCTCGCCGACGACCTCACCAACAGCGTCAGCGGGAGGCTCGCCCAGCGCGACAAGGACCTGCAGGACCAGATCACGCTCCAGAACAGCCGCATCGCCGACTTCGACGTGCGTCTCGCCGCCAAGCGCGAACAGCTCACCGCGCAGTTCACGGCGATGGAGCAGGCCATCGGCAAGCTCCGCACGCAGCAGAACTCGATCTCCAGCATCTCGGCGGTGAAGTGACCGGCGCCCCGCCCGCGCGCTGAACCGCCGCCCGTTCCGGGCCGATGACTCTCCCCACGATGGCCACCGACCTGACCAGCGCGTACCTCCGCACCAAGGTGCTCTCCGCCACCCCGGAGGAACTGCGCCTGATGCTCCTCGACGGCTGCCTCCGCTTCTGCCGCCAGGGCCGCGAGGGCCTCGCGACCAGGAACTTCGAGCAGTCCTACAACGGCCTCTCGGGGGCCAAGAACATCCTGGTCGAACTGGTCACCGGGATGAACCGCGAGATCAACCCCGAACTGTGCGACCGGGTCACTGCGGTCCTGATGTTCATGTACCGCCGCCTCGTCGACGCCAACCTCGAGAAAAGCGCGGAGATCGTGGACGAGGTCATCGGCCTGCTCGAGTACGAGCGCGAGACCTGGGTCCTGACCATGCAGAAACTCGCCGACGAACGGGCCCGCCTCGGCGCGACCCCGCCCGGCGACCCGGCCCCCGCCGCCGTCCAGACCGCGACGGACGCCGCCAGGCCCCAACGCCCGGCCTTCGTCGCCCAGGCCTGACCGCCCGTCGCTTGCGCCCTCCGCGGATCCCGCGCATGCTCGGTGGCGCGGGCGCGCCGCGGCCGCTATGCTCGCGCGGGACTCTCCCATCACCTTCCGCGAGCGCACCACAGCGATGAGCAGCACACGGGCGGCGCCGCGCGCCGCGAAGAAGAAGCCGGCCGCCGAGCGATCCGCGCCCAACCGCCCCCCCGCCAAGCGCGGCTCCGCCCACCCCCCCGGGCCCGGCCGGCCCTCGCCGGCCCGAGGCGACGGCACGGCTCTGCATCCCTTCGTGCTCCCGGGCGAGCCCGAAGCGCGGGTCTACGTCGGCGAGTGCCGCGAGGTCCTGCCCGCGATCCCCGAGGCGAGGGCGCGGTCGGTCGACCTGATCTTCGCCGACCCCCCGTTCAACTGGAACCGGGCCTACGACAAGTGGCACGACGCCATGCCCCGCGAGGACTACCTCAAGTTCACCCGCGAGTGGCTCGACCTGTGCGTCGACGCCCTGGCGCCGCACGGCACCCTGTGGGTCAACATCCCCGACGACACCGCGGCGGAGATCGTGGTGCACCTCAAGTCGCGGCTCGAGATGATCAACTGGTGCGTCTGGCACTACCGCTTCGGGCAGAACCGCCTCGGCGGGTTCATCAACAGCAAGGTGCACGCGCTGTACTTCGCCCGCAGCCGCGCCAACCGTCGCTGGAACGCCGACGACATCCTCGAGCCCAGCGACCGCGCCACCACCTACTTCGACCCTCGCACCCACGCCAAGAAGGAGGGCCGCAACGGCATGCGCGTGCCCATGGACGTCTGGTACGGGAAGTACTGGGGGCGCATCCAGGGCAACAACCGCGAGCGGCGGCACGGGCACGACAACCAGTTGCCCGAGGTCTACCTCGAGCGCGTGATCCGCGCCTGCTCGAACAGGGGCGACCTGGTGCTCGACCCCTTCCTGGGTTCCGGCACCACCAGCACCGTCGCCCGGGGTCTGGAGCGACGGAGCATCGGGATCGAGTTCAGCGCCGACAACGCCCGGAGGGCGGTGGAGCGGATCGGCCAGGGGCCGGTCGATCTGGGCAAGGGCCTGAACCAGAGCACGGCGATCTTCGCCCCCAGGAAGGCGAGCCGCGCGACGCGCGAGCGGTTCGCCGCCCCTCTCCCCCCGGGGCCGGGCTGAGCCGGCCCGAACGGACGCCTGCCACAATGGATAGTTCGACGTCCGGAACACTCGGAATCCGTTGAAATCCGCGGCGCGGGGGTGGATCGAGGAACCCGGCGCGCCCAGAATCGTCCAACAAGACGTCGCGGGCCCGCGCGCGGTGCGCTGGGAACGCGCGGTCTTCGAAGGCGCCCTCCATCGGCGAAACCGCCGATGGGCGGGCAGAGGTGAACCAAGATGCTTCCCCGGGTGACTCGCGGCGCGCTCCTTTCCGCCCTGGCGGCTTCCGCGGGCCTCCTCGCCGGGCCCATTGCCCCGGACGCCCACGCCGGAGGGCGGGTGTCGGTCGGCATCAGCATCGGCGGCGGGTATTGCGGGCCCCGCTCCTATGGCGGGTACTGCGGCTCGTACTACCGCCCGTCTTACTACTGCCCGACCTACTACCGGCCTTCGTGCTACCGGCCGTCTTACTTCTACGGCTCGTACTGCGGCCCGGTGTACCGCCCCATCGTCGTCGCCCCGGTGTATTGCGGCCCTCGCTACGTCTACCCCACCTACGTCCCGGCATACTCCACGACGATCGTCGAGTCCGAGACCTACGGCGCCCGGTACGTCGAGCCCGAGCCGGTCGCATCGGCGCCCGACACCGCCCCCGCCCCGGTCGCCACGTTCGCCTCCTATCGCGAGCCGGCGTCGGTGGAGCGCGAGACGGTGGAACGCCGCACCGTGGCGCGTGGCAGGGAGACCGTAGAGCGCGAGGTCATCGAGACCCGCCTCCCAAGGCCTCGGACGCCGGTCGAGGCGTGCCCCCCGGCGCCGCCCCGCGACTCGATCACCGAGTCGTACGAGCGGCTCATCGACCGCGGCTGGGACGCGATCACCGACGACTACTCATCCGGCGCGCTCGACCGCTTCGCGCGGGCCTACCGCCTGCGTCCCAGCGACGCCGAGCCTCGCATCGGCTACGCCATCGCGTCGGCGCTGCGCAGCGACGACCGCACCGCGATCTGGTCGATGCGCAAGGCCTTCGAGGTCGACCCCCGGGGCGCGGCGATCCCGTCGAACGGCGTCGTTGACCGCCGCGTGGAGCGGGTGGCGCACCGATACGAGGACTTCATCGAGCGGCGCGAGCGCCGCGGCCGCCGGCCCGACGCGGACGACCTGTTCATGGCCGCCGCGACCCGGTACCTGCTGGGCGACCTCAAGAGCGCCCGCATCGCGATCGAACAGATCTATTCCAGCGGCTGCGAGGAGAGCACCCGGAATCTCCGCGACCTGATCTGCCGCGAGGACGCCGGCCGTCCGTCGCAGGAGCAGGCCGAGCCCCGCCACGACTGAGCGGCGGACCCGACACGCCAGGGAATCATCTCCACGCCCGGCCCCTCCGCCGGGCGTGCTTCGTTTCGTCAGCGGCGGCGGCGGCCGTGCGCCATCGCCCCGAATGCCGTCAGGGCCGCCGCTCCGGGCGCGGGGAGCAGGCGGATCTCATCGACGCCCAGGTCGCCGATGATCGCGGAGCCTCCTCCGGGCGACGGGGTGAATGGGGGGCGGTCGTTGCGGAAGAGCAGGCGGTCGGCGTTGCGGAGCGCGTCCTCGAGCGTGCCCGAGCCACGGATTCGCGTCCAGTTGGCGGGGTTGATGTTGGCGAGGTCGACGGTGAACTGCTGCCAGTCGGCGGTGGGGACGAACCCCACGTTGTACTGCCAGAGGTTCTGCCCGACGACGTTGCCGTTGCCGATCGAGATGTGGATCTCGAAGTTGTCGATGGTGTTGATGTCGCGGAGCCAGAGGGAGAGGCCGGTAATGCCCGCGGCGCGCCAGTTGCCGGCGTAATCCGAGGACGGGTTGTAGGCGCCGAAGTTGCCCAGGCGGTCGTTGCGGACGCTGAGGAAGCCGTCGCTGGCCCCCCCGACGCCGCCGGTCCCCGGGTTGCTGTAGATGGTCCCGGCCGAGGCGCCGCCGATCCAGAAGCCGGTGTTGCCGGCATTGGCGAACGACTCAACGAAGCCGGGGGTGACCGCGAAGGCGGGCGCCGAGAGGCCGGCGAGCGCGGCGATGGCGCGGGTGACGATGGTGTGATGCATGGGGGACGCGTTCCTTCCTCGCCGCCGGCGGTGTCCGCCAACGGGACTGAAGTCTAAGCGCTGCCGAGGGAGAGGCCAGCGCGATCCGGCCCGGCGGGAAAGAAAAACGGGCGCCCGCGTGGGCCGCCCGGGAGCGAGGCGCGGGTTTCCGGACCTTTCCTCAGGGGAAGATGCCGCGGAGCTGGTAGGCCTTGCCGATGTTCTCGAGGGCCGCGATGTAGGCCGCGGTGCGCATGTCGCACTCGTACTTCTGGCGGGCCAGGCGCGTGCGGCGAGCGGCCATGACCATGTGGCGGTTGAGTTCCTCGTCGACCTTCTCGATGTCCCAGGCGGACTTGGTCTTGTTCTGGACCCACTCGAAGTAGGAGACGGTGACCCCGCCGGCGTTGCAGAGGATGGCGGGGAGGATCTCGATCCCGCGCTTGAGGAGGAGGCGCTCGCCGGCCGGCGTGGTCGGGGCGTTGGCGCCCTCGGCGACGACCTTGCAGTCCATCCACCCGGCGGACTCCTCGTTGACCATCTGCTCGAGGGCCGCGGGGATGAAGATGTCGACCTTGGTGGCGTAGAACTCCTTGGTGGAGATGGGCGTGCCGCCGACGCCCTTGGTCTTGCCGGCGGCCTTCTCGAAGCCGGCGACGCCGCCGTGCTTCGCGACGTGCTCGGCCAGGGCCTCGGTGTCGAAGCCGGCGTCGTTGCGGAGCGCGCCGGTGTGGTCCATGACGGCGATGATCTTGCACCCGCGCTGGGCGGCGAGGCGGGCGGCCCAGGAGCCGACGTTGCCGTAGCCCAGCACCGAGGCGGTGCACTTGGCGAAGTCGAGTTTCAGTTCCGGGAGCACCTCGGCGAGGACGTCGACGACGCCCTGGCCGGTGGCCTTCTCGCGGCCCAGCGAGCCGCCGACCTCGACGGGCTTGCCGGTGACCACGGCCATGGCGTCGGGCACGCTCTTGGAGATGGTGGCGTAGGTGTCGGAGAACCAGGCCATGGTCTGGGCGTTGGTGCCGACATCGGGGGCGGGGATGTCGGTGTCGGGCCCGATCATGTGGGCGATGGCGAAGGCGAAGCGGCGGGTGACGCGCATCAGTTCGTCGCGCGACATCTTGTAGGGGTCGCACTTCACGCCGCCCTTGCCCCCGCCGTAGGGCACGCGGACCAGCGCGCACTTCATGGTCATGAGCAGGGCGAGGGCCTTGACGTCGTCGAGGGAGACGTGTTCGTGGTAGCGCAGGCCTCCCTTGTAGGGGCCCAGCGCGTTGTTGTGCTGGACGCGGTAGCCCTTGAAGAGCGCGTAGTTGCCGTCGTCCATCTTCACGGGGAAGTGGACCATGGTCTCGTTCTGGGGCTGGGCGAGGATGAGCTGGAGGTAGTGCGGGAGGTTCAGCATCTCGGCGGCGGTGAGCACGGCGTCGATGCTCTGGAGGTAGACGTTATTGGGATCGCGCTGCATGCCGAGCTCGTCATAGACGCGGCTGGTCTGGAACCCGTCGTGCGGGCGCGAGGTCGGGGCGATGATGGTGGCGGGCGCGGAATGGTGTGCCATCGGTGGTTCCAGACACGTATGCTTGGCGGTCGTGACAGAGCGTTTCCCGGCTTCGGAGCGTCGCGAGCGCCGGCCGCCATCGGCCGCACGAACGCCGCGGCGCGGCGAGATGCAGAGGGAAGTGCGATGATAGCGTACCTCGCTTCGGACCTGCTCTGGGCCTCGAAGATCAAGGGCGTCGCCGACGTGCTCGGCCTCCCGTGCCGCCCGGTGCGCACCATGGACATGCTTGAAGCGCGGCTGGGCGACAGCGATGTCCGCGGGTTGGTCGTGGACCTGGAGGCGCCCGAGGAACTCGCGCTGGCGATGATCAGACGGGCCAAGCACAGCCATGCCCCGATAACCGGGGAGCGCGAGCCCCACCCCAACCTGTTGGGGCCTCGTTCGATCCGCGTCGTAGCCTTTGGGCCTCATGTCGCGCGCGAGAGGCTGCAGGCGGCGCGCGATGCCGGCGCTGACGACGTCATGCCGCGCGGCGCGTTCGCCGCTCATCTGGAGGATGTGCTGCTGCGGCTCGCCGGGCGCGGGTGAAGCAGGGCGCGCGCCGGCAGCCCCAGCCCGCGACGCCATGCGGCGTGCTCCAGCCGGGCGAGCCAGACCGCGGACCTTCCGATCGCCCGCGCCGCCGCGGCACGAGTGTGAGGCGGAGCCGCCGTTCCGTCTCCTCGCGCGGCGCCGAACCGGAGAGCAAGCGCGTCCGCCTGCTCGGTCGTGAGCCACGCGCGGCGTTCGATCTCGTGGCGAAGGCCGCGCGGAGCATCGAGCCGGGCGCTCCACGCGCTCCGCTCGCAGGGCTCGATGGAGGGGATCGACGCCGCCGCGCCGTCGGCGGGCTTTCGGGCGCGCGCCGGCGAGGCCTGCGCTGATGCCTGCGCTCCCCGTCGCAGGGCCTCGCGCGCCCCCGGCCTTGCCAGCGCGGGCAGCAGCGCCGCGGTGGCG
>CANJRL010000072.1 GCA_947476675.1 Phycisphaerales bacterium | reverse complement strand
TCGGCCCCAAGGACGCCCCTCGGTGAGTTATGAAGAGGGTATCCAGCAACTTCATCGGGCACCAACGGCGCGAGGAATGGCTGCCGTGCCGCGGAGGGTAGAAGACTATTGGCGTGGCCGTCCGCGAAGAGCATCGGTGTTGGTCGATCCGGCAACCCGTTCGCCCATGACCGCACCGGCCGCCGATCGAAGAACATATTGCTGTCAAAGAACATGACCTTGGCGCCGGGATGGGCGACCATCGTTGTTCTGGGTACAGCGAGCAGCGCCGCGCGATCTATGCCTGACGTTGCGGCGCCCTCGGCCGTCCACAGCCGCGGCGATGCGTTGAACGATGCGGTCAACTCATACGACGGGATGAACTGGGCCAGCGCCCCGTGAGTCTCCCACTCCTCTTCCTGCTGGGGAAGCGCCAGCCCGCGGCCCGGGCTGATCCACGCGTGCGCATGCTGCTCCATCGGGAATTCGTCGCGGATCACCGCCGGCCAGAGGAGGTGCGCGAAAGGGACAAGCGCCCCGGTGAGTGCAGCGGCGGGACGAGCGCCCGTCGGGTAGCCCAGGTGATATGTGGTGTCGGGGCGCAGATGCGGGAACAAGTCCGAGTGCGACTCGCTCCACGATCCCACGGTCAGGGCGAGCTGAGAAAGATTCGAGAGGCTGACTGCCTCTCCGGCAGCGCGCCTCGCGTTGCGCAGCGCGGGAACGGCCAGCGAGAGCAGAACGCCGATCACCCCGATGCTCACGAGGAGTTCAACCAGCGAGAGTCCTCTCTCCACGCGGGCAATGGCCCGCGGCCATCGCTCAGAACAGCGGACAGGAAGAGATTTTGAGCCGCATCGGATCATACATTCTCGTCTGATGGATACGCCAGTCGTTGCGCTGCGGGTCCCACACGAACCAGATCCCGAAGTATGTCGGGCCTTGCGTGGGAGGCCCGTCGGGACGAGTCCGAAAATAGAACACGGGCCAACGCACCTCGATGATGGTGAGTTTGTTCGCAACGGGCTCCCCCGCAAGCCCGGGCCACCGCTCGGGGGAGACGGTCGCGGCTGACAGATACGCGTCGTCGGCATCGGGGAACGGCCTCCCATCGAGATAGCGCAGTCGCACACGGACGCCCTCGGGCGACAGCGGGTTGCGTGCGATGCACTCTGACATTGCCTCCCACTGGCGGCGGACGAGCCGCGCCGCCTTGAGGCGGGCCTCGTCGTCCGAAGCGTCCTCGATGTCGAGGACGCGTGCCCCCGTGCGAGCGAGAAACGCACTTAACCTGTCGTAATCTCCTCGGAGGTACACTTCGGCGAGATCCGCGACCGCCTCGGTGAGTGTCTCGCGCGCCCGGACGCCCATCCCGGCGATCGCGCTGTCGGCATCCGCCTGCGCGCGGGCACGCTCGGCGATCTGACGCGCGGTCCGGCCTGCAGATTCGGCAGAGTAGGCCGTATCGAACACCGGGTTGACCGCCTGAGAAAACACCGGCAAAGGTGGTGTTGCAACGACGAGAGGCGAATCAGGCTTCGCCGCGGACGTCGAACTGCGCGCTGGCCACAGTGATCTCGCGGCGAGAACAACCCCGACGGTTGCTACAAGTGCGGCAATGACGAGACGCGTACTCACAACCACGGGCCACCCCTGGATTGCATCAGTGGGATCGTCGAGCCACAATCAGGGATCGACAGGAAGACAGGTAGGGCAAACAGACTTGCGGTAACACCGACAGCCACACCCGGTCGCGACGTCACCGGTCCAGATCACACAAGCGCCACAGCCACTGCCCTCGGGACAGTTGGGGCCTGCGCACGACACCACGATGGTGGTACCGCCGGGCAGCAGGCAGGAGGCCCAGCCCGAGGCGGTTGAGCAGCCATCCGTCGTGCACGCCGCATTCAACTGGCGAGGGAGTATCGCCGTCGCAGCAACAATTCCCACTGTCAGCGCCATCCGCGTTGCGCTCCGTTGTGTCATCTTCAAAGGCAAACTCCTGTTTCCAGTGATGTGTCTGCACCACACACACACACACTCTCTCTCTCTCTCTCTCTCTTGCAAGCGCGATGGCCGGGTTTTCGGTGAGATTGTTGTCCCTCATCGTCGACCACGAGGTATTTTTCCCCTGCGCGTCATACTGGGAGCGGCCGGTCGGAACCGGGCGGTCGACCCTCCCGTACCTCGTTGACGTCCGCCTCCCAGGGCCATACAACCCAGCATTCGGAGGGGACCGGGGCCGACCCCCCCCTGCCGCCTAGGAGCCGCCGATGTCCCGTTCCTCCCAACGCCGCCTGATGCTTCTCTCCATCGTCGCTGTCGGTGCGGCCGCGGGCGGCTGTTCCGAGCGTCAGTCCCGGGCCACCGAATACCGCCTGAACCCGACCCCGGCGGAGGACACCCTCGCCGGCACGCGGGACAACATCGACAACCGCGTCACCATGACCATCGACACCAACCTTCGCCAGGCCCACGAGGACTGGGGCCGGCTGTGGCTGACCGACCGGCCGACGCGGCTTACCCCGAAGTCGACGCCGTATTGATCGGCCGGCGCGGCCGCCGCGTGCCTAGGCTGGCCGGAGCGCGGTGACCCAGGCTCCTCCTTCAACGATGTCTGTGCTGGCCGCCCTCCCCCGGAGGGTGGCGTCGTCGTACCTGCCAGGCGCCATGCCGCTGATGAGCCGGCAGTCGTACCGCTGGGAGGTCCGCTCCTCGTTGTTCTTGCCGATGGCGGTGGCGTGCGTGGAGGCCAACGTCGTCGCGGTGATCGCCAAGAAGGTCTTCGGGGCCTCGAACCTGTCGATCGCCCTGCTCGCGGCGGCGCCCGCGATGTCCAACATCTCATCGGTCCTCTGGACCCGCTTCATCAAGGGCAAGGACCGCGTCCGGGCGGTCAACGGGATGCAGGCGGCGCTGTTGGTGTGCGTCGGGGCGATCGCGGCGGCGCCGGTGAACGGCTGGGGGGAGGCACTGGTGGTGACCGCCACGCTGGCGGCCCGGACGCTGCTCACGGGCATCATCACAGCGCGGACCGACATCTGGCGGAACAACTACCCCCGCTCGCAGAGGGCCCGCGTCACCGGCAAACTGCTGACGGTCGCGGCGATCGTGGTCGGCGCGACCGGCGGCGCCCTCGGGGTGGTCATGGACGCCGCCTACATCCAGTCCCAGGACGCGAAGGTGCTGGCGTTCCGGCTGATCTACGCCGCGGCGGCGGCGCTGGGTCTCGCGGGGATCTGGGCCTTCTCGAACGTGCGGTGGCGCAGCCGCTCGGCGCAGATCAAGGCCGAGCGCGACCCCGCCTCCGACTACGCGACCGCCGGGGCGCGCGACATGCTCCGCGTTCTCCGCGACGACAAGACGTACCGCTCGTTCATGGCCGCGCAGTTCGCCCTGGGCCTGCCCAACCTCGCGGGCATCCCGATCTTCATCCTCGCCCTCGACGCGATGCTCACCCGCCTGCACCCGGGGGCGCAGAACTACGCCCAGACGATCCTGCTCACCCAGATCATCCCGCTGATCGTTCCGATCCTGACCATCCCCCTGTGGGCGCGGCTGCTCGACCGCACCCACATCGTCCGCTTCCGCGTCTTCCACTCCTGGACGTTCGTTCTCGCCAACCTGCTCATGGGCCTGGGCTTCTGGCTCGACAATCTGCCGGTGCTGTACGCCTCGCGTGTGATGCTCGGCATCGCGTACGGCGGGGGCATGCTCGCGTGGGACCTGGGCCATCACGATTTCGCCCGCCGCGACCTGGCGACGCTCTACATGGGCATCCACGTCACCCTGACCGGCGTCCGCGGCGCCGTCGCGCCGTTCCTGGGCACCCTGCTCTACTCCGGCTCGCTCGCCATCCCGGCGATGGCCGCCGGCGGAGTGCCGGTGCTCGGCGATGTCCGCTTCTCCGGGGCATCGATCACGATGCCCGCCTTGGGCGCGGTGGGCTCCTTCTTCCTGCTCGCGGGCGGGTCGGTGATCGGCGCGCTGATGTTTCTGCGGCTGTCGCGCGCGCTCGGGCGGCGAGCCAGGACCAAGCCGGGCGATCCGTGATCCCGCCGCGGCGACCGGAAGCGCCCGCCCGGCGGTGCCGGCTCGTGCTCTCCACCGTCCTCGCTATCCTTCGCCCCCGATGAAGATTCATGAGCACCAGGCCCGGCAGATCCTCGCCGACGCGGGCATCCCCGTCCCCCCCCTCTCGCGTGATCGAGACGATCGAGGACGCGGCGGGCGCCTACCGCGATGTGACCGGGAAGGCGGGCGCCCCATTGGCGGTGGTCAAGGCGCAGGTGCACGCGGGAGGTCGCGGCAAGGCCGGGTTCGTCAGGCTTGTGAAGTCGGTGGACGAGGCGACGCAGGCGGCGCGGTTCATGCTGAGCAACCGGATGGTCTCGCCGCAGACGCCCCCGGGCGGGCTCGAGGTCAAGCGGCTCCTGCTCGCCGCGGGGGTGGACATCGCGAAGGAGTTCTATCTCGCGGTGACGACCGATCGCTCGACCAACCGCAACATCCTGATCGCGTCGGCGGAGGGCGGGGTGGAGATCGAGGAGGTTGCGAAGCGAAACCCCGCCGCCATTCTCAAGGAGGCGCTGCACCCGCTGGCCGGGATGCACCCGCACCAGGCGAGGCGGCTCGCGTACACGCTGGGCTTCAAGGGCAAGACGGTGCACGCCGCTGCGTCGGCGATGCAGGCGCTGGCGCGTGTGTACGTCGAGCGCGACTGCGCCCTGGCGGAGATCAACCCTCTGGTGCTGACCCCCCCCACCGCGGCCCACCCCGACGGCCAGGTGCTCGCGATCGACGCGAAGTTCAACTTCGACGACAACGCGATGTTCCGTCAGGAGCGCATCAAGGCGATGTTCGACCCCACCGAGGAGAACGAGCACGAGATGCGGGCCGGGAAGTTCGGGCTGAACTACATCGCGCTGGAGGGCAACATCGGGTGCCTGGTCAACGGCGCCGGGCTGGCCATGGCCACCATGGACACGATCAAGCACTTCGGGGGCCGGCCGGCGAACTTTCTGGATGTCGGCGGCGGCGCAACGGAGGAGGCGGTGACCGAGGGCTTCCGCATCATCCTCTCGGACGAGGCGGTCAAGGGCGTGCTGGTGAACATCTTCGGCGGGATCATGCGGTGCGACATCATCGCGCAGGCGATCGTGAACGCCGCGAAGGAAGTCGGCTTCACCGTGCCTCTGGTGGTGCGCCTCGAGGGCACCAACGTCGACGCGGGGCGGAGGCTGCTCAACGAGGCGCGGGGCGCGATCCCGACCATGCAGGCGGCGACCGATCTCGCCGACGGCGCGCGGAAGGTGTGCGCCGCGGTCGGCGGCTGAGCGCCGGGAGTCACGGCGCCGTCGCGGGGATCTGAGGCCTTGGGTACAGCGTGAACGGGGCGCAGCGCAGCCCCATCGATTGTTCGTTGCGGTTGGCGTCGCGACGCGTCGAGAGCAGCGTCTCCCAGTGGCTGTCGGAGAAGTCCGCCAGGCCCGCCGCCGTGCCGATGCGGAACACGCCGAGGCGGGTGCGCTCGCCGAGCTTGCGCAGCACGTTGCGTGTGTGCCATTCGACGGCGCTGAGCGAGCGGTGCACCGTCCTGCGGATGTCCTCGTTGCTCCGCTCCTGCGCGATGTACCGGAGGATGCGGATCTCGTTATCTGTCAGGTCGCAGAGCCGGTCGCGGGCGCACGTGGAGAGTTCGCCGGTTCCGACAGGCAACAGCGCGAGCGCCCCGTCACGGGGCGGCAAGGCCTCCAGGACGATGGCAAACGCGGGCGAACCTCCGCCAGCGACGGGCTTGAAGCGGACGCTGCAGCGGCGGCCGGCGATGAAGCCGACCGCGAGGGACTCTTCGCCCCGCTCGACCGCGCGGCGACCGAGGACCAGCCGCTCGGCGGCCGCCATCTCGCTCATGATCTCGGCAAGACGGACGCGGGGCCTCACCGGCGCCCGGTCGCGCTCGTCCATCTCCCGCGCGTGGCGGTTGCAGGCGAGCACCGCGCCTTCCACGGACACGATCCGCACCACCGCGGTGAGGTGCGCCCTGCCCAGCGCTTCGCATTGCTCAGACCATGCGTCCGTCCGTTCCAGTCCGCCTCCTTCTTCGCCCCGGCGAGGGGGAACGATAGATGCATCCGCGAAAGTTGTAAACACAGTCTTCCGGGGATCGCAGGTACCAACACCGGGGGGGTCCGGAGATGCGGGGGTCCGGAGGCGCCTGCCCTCGGTACGCTCTGCTCGCATGCCCACATCCATCACCATTCAGGGGTTGACCAAGCGGTTCGACAGGGCCGCCGCGGTGGACAACGCCCACCTCACCGTCAGCGTCGGCGAGATGTTCTTCCTGCTCGGGCCATCGGGCTGCGGCAAGACGACCCTGCTCCGGATGATCGCGGGATTCACCGATCCGACTTCCGGCTCCATCCGATTCGGGGAGCGAGACGTGACGGCATTGCCCCCCGAGCGGCGCAACGCCGGGATGGTGTTCCAGTCGTACGCGCTCTGGCCGCACATGACGGCCGCGGAGAACGTGGAGTTTGGCCTCAAGGCGCGCAGAGTCGCTCGTGAGGATCGGCGGCGGCGCGTGAGCGAGGCCCTCGAGTTGGTGCAGATGGGCGGCTTTGGGGACCGCAAACCGGGCCAGCTTTCGGGCGGCCAACAGCAGCGCGTGGCGCTGGCTCGGGCGCTGGTTGTCCGTCCGGATGTGCTGCTGCTCGACGAGCCGCTGAGCAACCTCGACGCGAAACTCCGAGGCGAGATGCGGGAGGAAATCCGCCGCGTCTGCAAGGCCACCGGCATCACGACGGTCTACGTGACACACGACCAGAAGGAAGCGCTCAGCATGGCCGACCGGATGGCGGTTATGAGCAACGGGCGGGTGTTGGCGGTCGGCGAACCGCGGGACCTCTACGAGCGCCCGCCGTCGAGGTTTATCGCTGAATTCCTTGGCCCGGCGACCTTCGTTCCGGCGGCATCGGTCGAGCGCAACGGGAGCCGCTGCATCGCCCATACGCCGATCGGCCCGATTGGTGTCTCGGGATCGCCACAGGAGTCGGTCGCGGTGATGATCCGCCCTGAGGCCGCCAGGCTGTGCCGGCATGGGGATCGGCCAGAGGACGCGACTGTTGTCGAGGCGGTGGTGCGCAACTCCATGTATCTGGGTGAACTGACGCAGGTCACGGTGCTCGTGAACAACTCGACGCTGCTCGAGGTCTACGAACTTGGTTCAGCACCACGATTAGCACCCGGATCGACGGTTCGAGTCGCACTCCCCGATGCCTGGCTGGCCTTGGTGGCCAAGTGAGTCACGCGGCCGCCCTTGAAGATTGGGTTTTGTAAGGTATCGGGGTGACGACGTCTCCCACTTGCGCTGCCGGGAGCCACAACCTCACTGCAGTCCCGAGGCCCAGGCTGCTCTCGATTTCGATGCTTCCCTTTGCCGCCTCAATCAGGCGCTTGCAGAGAGGAAGACCCAGGCCGCATCCGCGAGGAGAGTCGGCGCCACGATGGGAGAAGAAGGGTTCGAACAGCCGGCGAACCTCCCCAGGGGGAATGCCGCGGCCATTGTCCTGGACGATCAAGGTGATGCCCTCCGGCTGGGGATCACGTTTCGTCGCGTTCCACGTGGAACGACCGGCAGAGATGGTGATCATTCCTTGATGCGGCTCGACCGCCTCACAAGCATTGAGGATGAGGTTGAGCAGGACCTGCTGAAGGACAACCGGCTCGATCCTCATGTGGAGGTCAGCACACGCATCAATGCAAATCGCCGATCGCCGCTCGATGTACTCGGCCGGAAGACAGCGCAGGGTGGCCTCGATGCACGGCACAACCGCAGCAGCGGCATCGCCATCGCTCTCTGGCCGAGTGAATCCAAGGATCGCCTCTGTGATCCCTGCCGCGCGATGAACGGCGTCGACAGTGCGCTGTGCAAACTCAAGCCCAAGTGCCTCGTCACGCGGCGATGCGGTTGCAAGGTGCGCATACGGCAACAAGGGGGTCAGAATGTTGTTGAACTCGTGGGCCACCATGGCGCAGAGGCCCCCCATCGATGCGAGTCGCTGTGTATGGTTGAGCTGCCGGGTCAGGATGGCAACTTCCTGCTCGGCGGCCTTCAGCCGCCGCGACAGGGCTACGGCAGACTTCGATCTCTTCTCTCTCAATGCACTCCCTCCTCACCGTCCACGCCAATCGCGGCACCCCCCGTCTCATCGTCCGGGCCACCGATGGATTCAGGCCGAGCCGCTCGAACTGAGGAAAACGGGGTGGGTATAAGCCTCGAAGGGGGAATGCGCAATGATTGCCGAAGACCGCAGCCGCTCGAGGAGCCATGTACGGACAATCTCAGGGTAGATCCTAAGGTCCGAGAAGTCATCTGGTTTGCGCCACTCGAACTCGATATCGGGCTCATGGCTGACAACTCGCTCAAGGCCGCAGCGGGCCCATGGTTCCACGTGAAACACCAGATCAATCTCGTGCCGGGGTCTCCCTGCCTGGCTAAACACAACTTCTGCGATTGCAAGCAATGGGCCGACAACAACGGCAAGGCCCGTCTCCTCGCGAAACTCCCGTCGCAGCGCCGCGGCGGCGGGTTCGCCGAACTCAACGTGCCCGCCCGGGAGATAGGCATAGCCACCGCGCTTCGAGGTGCACAACAGCACCTGCGAATCCGCGATGACAAGGCCACGCGTGATGACTTCGACGTTACGCATCATCCCGCCGATTCCACCAAGAAGATACTCTGGTTGTCGCAAGGATGTGAGGACCCGATGAATCAACCGTCATCGATCGATGCGAAGCGACCCGCTCCTCGGCTTGGCCGAGGACTTCAGAGCCTGCTGAACGCGCCGGTTCGGGTGAACGAAGGCGATGCCCCCGCGACACCGACATTAAGTTCGGTCGAACAACCAGATCCGCTGCGACGCGTTGGCCTCGAACGGATTGTTCCCAGCAGGTTCCAGCCCCGGCGAACGATCGACGAGGCGTCCCTCAGGTCGCTGTCGGATTCGATCCGCGCGAGCGGCGTGATGCAGCCAGTGCTTGTTCGACCATTGATCGATGACACGAATAGTTCGTCCCATGAATCGTTCGAATTGATCGCTGGCGAACGGCGGTGGCGGGCCGCCCGGCTCGCGGGGCTCTCGGAGATCCCGGCCATCGTGGTGCGGCTCAGCGACCAGGAGGCCGCGGCGTGGGGCATCGTGGAGAACGTGCAGCGCGAGGACCTGAATGCCATGGACCGCGCCCACGGGCTCAAGAGCCTCGCCGACCGCTTCGGTCTCTCGCACGCGGAGATCGGTGAGCGCATCGGCATCGACCGGTCCACCGTCGCGAATCTGATCCGCCTGGTCGATCTGGAGCCCGAGATCCAGCGGCTCGTGCAGGAGGGCGCCTTGAGCGCCGGGCACGCGCGCGCGCTGCTCTCCGTCGGCGTCACGCCGGCGCGGCTCGAGCTCGCCAAGCGGGCGGCAACCCACGGCTGGTCGGTGCGCAGGCTCGAGGAGCAGGCGCGCACCGCGGTCCACGCCGGGCTGAGCGCGACACAGGCCGCGGCGATCGGCAAGGGAGCGAGCCTGCTCGCCGCCGATGCCGCCGCATCTGCCCGCCGAGAGGCCGCGATCCGGGACATCGAGCGGAGGCTGGCCGAGCATCTCGGCACCAGAGTGCGCATCCGCACCGATCCCAGCGGCAAGAAGGGCAGCCTGTCGGTAGAGTTCTATGATCTCGATCAGTTTGACGGCCTTCTGGCCCGAATCGGGCTCCGCCCCGACTGAGCGCGTCGGGAGGTGGAACGCCCCGGCAGGGCGGAGATATACTCGCGTCCCCTGCTCGCAGGAGCGGGCGTGTAGCTCAGGTGGCTAGAGCGCACCCCTGATAAGGGTGAGGTCGACAGTTCGACTCTGTCCACGCCCATTTGTCGCATAGACCGCCGCCGGCGCCCGGGCGGCCCCCTTCTCTCAACGATCCATGACCGACGCGACCGCGACCGTCCCTCGCTCCCCTGAGGAGGCGCAGCGCGCGATGGAGCAGTTCCGCGCCGATTTCTCCGCGCTGCGCGCCGAGATCGGCAAGGTCATCGTCGGCCACGGCGACATCGTCGACGGCGTGCTTACCTGCCTCTTCGCCAACGGCCACGCCCTGCTCGAGGGCGTTCCCGGTCTGGGCAAGACGCTGCTCGTCCGAACCCTTGCGCAGGCGCTGCGT
Source organism: Phycisphaerales bacterium (assembly GCA_947476675.1). GTDB lineage: Bacteria > Planctomycetota > Phycisphaerae > Phycisphaerales > UBA1924 > CANJRL01. Next base: position 3,420 of record CANJRL010000072.1, on the reverse strand, counting down.
CTGCGCTTCTCGCGCATCCAGTTCACGCCCGATCTGATGCCCGCGGATGTCACGGGCGCGACCGTTGTGAGCGAGACCGCCGAGGGCCGCCGCTTCGTGTTCCAGCGCGGGCCGATCTTCGCGCAGATCGTGCTCGCGGACGAGATCAATCGCGCGACGCCGAAGACCCAGAGCGCGCTGCTCGAATCGATGCAGGAGCGCGCCGTGACGGTGGGGGGGGTGACGCACGCGCTGGAGCGGCCCTTCTTTGTGATGGCGACGCAGAATCCGATCGAGCAGGAGGGCACGTACCCGCTGCCCGAGGCTCAGCTCGACCGCTTCTTCTTCAAGCTGATGGTCGGCGTCTCGACCCGCGCCGAGCTCGGCGAGATCCTCCGCCGCACGACCGCGGGGGGCGAGCCGGCGGTTGAGCCGATGATGGACGCCGCGCGGCTCCTCGCGCACCAGGACCTGGTCCGCCGCGTGGCGCTGGCGCCCCACGTCCAGGATTACGCCGTGCGCGTGACCCTCGCCACGCACCCGGCCCCGGCGGAGCCGACCTTGGCGCGGGTGCGTGGATCGTTCGCCACGCCGATGGTGACGCGGTTCATCCGCGTGGGGGCCAGTCCGCGAGCAGCGCAGGCGTTGATCCTGGGCGGCAAGGTCCGCGCCCTGCTCGACAAGCGCCCCGCGGTCTCCATCGAGGATGTGAAGGCCGTCGCGCTCCCCGCGTTGCGGCACCGGATCCTGCTCAACTTCGAAGGGGAGGCCGAGGGCGTCACGACCGACACGATCATCGAGAACATCGTCGCGACCCTGCCGGCGCAGGCTTCGTGACTGTCGGCAAGCGCGACTGGCGTCTCACGCCTCCGCGCCTGACATCGCCTCGCCGGCCAGTCGGCCGCGGTCGAAGGCTGTGATCATCAGGTGGATGCCAGCGGAGAAGAACCCGACGAACACGACGCCGCCGACGAGGAAGATCAGCGCCTCGACGATCGCGTGCGTCCCGTGGATCATGTGCCGCGGACCGGGGGCGCCAAAGGTCGCCGCGATGCCCAGCGAGGCCGCGAGCATCACGGCCGACAGGAGCAGCGGGCGGACGGTATCCCGAGGCTTGCGGAGCAGCACGGCGAGCGCGGCCAAGGCGACGAGGCCGCCCGCCGCGGCAAACCGGCCGAGCGCGAGCGGATCCTTCTGGATGCCGTTGAATCCGGCCTTGAGCGCGATGTACGACAGCCCGGCGCAGGCGATGGCCGAGCCGGCAACGCAGAGCATGCCGATCGCCGGCCCTTCGCGGAAGCCGCGAACAGGCCGCGTCGCCGCGAGGATCCCCATCACGCCGGCAAAGACGATCACCGCCTCCAGCCCCACGACAAACCAGTTCGCAGGGTTGCCGCGGAGCCCCAGCGACATGCCGAAGAGTCCGGAGAGGGCGATGCCCGCGTTGAGCGCTGCCGCGAGAACGAGGATGGGGCGGGGAGGTCGGGGCATGGGGGGGTCAGGAACACAAGCATCGGCGAAGCGGGGGGACTCGTGCAACCAGCCTCGGCGTCGTACGGCCCTGCCGCTTCTCGGTTCGATCCGGGTGGCGTCGGGGCCTCTCGGGGGGTACACCAAGGCGGCATGGACGCCCGATCGCAACCAGCCGCGGCCGAGTTCTTCGCCGGGATGGGGCTGGTGCGGCGGGCAATGGAGGCCGAATCCTCAGCCCCGGGTCCGTCAACTCGGTGGCGGACCGTGTTCGCGAACGATTTTGACCCTCTGAAGCGGCGTCTGTACGCGGCCACCTTCTCGGATGCGGCCTCGATCTGGAGCGGCGCGGATATCCGGACGCTCTCCGCCTCGGATGTCCCGCGTGCGGATCTCTGGACGGCGTCGTTCCCGTGCACCGATCTGAGCCTCGCCGGAGGCAGGGGCGGCATCCACCGCGGGCAGAGCGGGGCGGTCTGGGAGTTGCTGCGCCTGCTGAAGGAAACGCCCCCGGCCTCCCGCCCCACCGCGCTCATGTTTGAGAACGTGGTTGGGTTGCTCTCGAGCAGAACCGGCGAGGCGTTGGGGAGGCGGGGCGAGGGCGACACCGATTTCCACGCGCTGGTTCGCGCGGTCAACGGGGTGGGGTACGCGGTTGAGCCGCTGCTGGTGGACGCGTCGTGGTTCACGCCGCAGAGCAGGCCGCGGCTCTACCTCCTCGCCGAACCAGCCGACTCACGCCCCCCGGCGGATCTGGCCGGCGTGTGCTCCCATCCTGCGCGCCCGCCGCGGCTGCTCGCGGCGATGCGCAGCGCGCCGGCGCTGCGATGGCACGCGAGGGCGCTGCCGCCGCTGCCGAGCCGCGCAGCGACCCTTGAATCGATCATCGAGGACCCGGCCGATGGTTCGCCGCTGTGGTGGGGGAGAGAGCGGGCGGCATACTTCCTTGCCCAGGTCCACCCCGGGCACCAGGCCGAGGCAAGGAGGCGGATCGCGTCAGCAATGACCTCCTACGCGACCGCGTTCCGGCGGGTGCGGCCGTGCGGCGCCGGGGGCCAGAAGCAGAGCGTGATCGAACTCCGGACCGATGGGCTTGCAGGCTGCCTGCGATTGCCCAAGGGCGGCAGTGCGAAGCAGATCGTGTTCCGGGCAAGCCGAGGGGCGTTCGCGGTGCGCCATCTGACCCCGCAGGAGTGCGGAAGGCTGCAGGGGGTCGCCGATCTCGGGCTGGCTCTCGACCCCGATGCTACCGACGGCGCGGCCTTCAGCGCGAACGAGGCGCTGACCGGGCTGGGCGATGCGGTGTGCGTTCCCGCGGCGCGCTGGGCGCTCGACGTGCTTGCCGGGGCGGCGCCCCGGGGATGCGGCCCGGAGAGGAATTTTGCCGCTTCCTCGCGGGGCCGCGCTTGCCCCGCCCCCTCGGCGCGGTAGGCTTCTTCCGGCGTGGAAACCGTTCGGGCGGACGGGAGAAAGCATGTGGAGCCGCTCATGCTTGTCGGGGAGATCGTGTGTCTTGTGGTCAGCGCGCTGCTGATTGCGCTCGGCGTGCACGCGCTCTTTGCGGCGTATCACTCCAACCTCTTTCGCCTGCGCTGGTCGTGGGCCATGCACGCGATCCCGGCCGGCACGAGGCTGCGCATCCCCAAGATCGTCGGGGTCATCTTCATCGTTGGCGGCGTGTTCTTGCTCGTGGATTCTCTCATCGGGCTCTCGACGCACCGCAACTCGAAGTCGCCCGCCGTCGTCGCGGAGAGGTGAGCGGCACGGGATCCTGCGCAGGGCTAGCATCCGCCGTGCGGCCAGACGACGACGTTTGCCTCTGCTTTCATGTCTCCCTGCGGAAGGTCGGCGCCTTCCTGCAGCGCGACGACCCCCCCGTTGCGTCGTTGATCAGCGAGTGCCTCGGCGCGGGAACGGGCTGCGGCTGGTGCGTGCCGTTCCTGCGGCGGCTGCACGCCCAGCATCGCGCGG
>CANJRL010000071.1 GCA_947476675.1 Phycisphaerales bacterium | reverse complement strand
CCATGGACGCGTGGTCCTCGGGGGTCATCCCGGTCACGCCGCGGAAGGTCCGGAGGCCCGATTCGGCCGAGACGCCCGCGCCGGTGATCACGCAGACCGACTCGGCGCCATCGATGGCGGCGGCGATCTCGGCGGTGTGGTCGAGGGGCGGCGTGGCCACGGGCGGCACGGTAGCAGCGGTGCGCGGCGCAAAAAGAAAAGCCGCGGTCGGCTGTTCACCGGCCGCGGCTTCTGCCACACACTGCCGAAGCAGCGTGCGATTGATCGGTGCGGGGGCCGCAGCACCTCTCCCCCTGACGTGTCTCAGACGACGGCTGGCCCCAGCCGTCTTCCCTCTCCCAGGCTTCCCAACCTGGGATGTGCCTCCGGAAGCCGGAGGCGGACGTGTTCACCCGCAGAGCGGGCTTCCCTCCCCCATCCGGCGTTTCCGCCGAACGGCTTCCTCTTACCAACGCAGACAAGATACCCCGGCGTCATTCGCCCTGCAAGCGAAAAATCCGTTCCAGACCTTCAAATCCGCAAGAACCGGGAACTTCGCCCTGCGTATCGACCGGCCTCATCCATCGGGCACGGGGGCCCGAGTGCGGCACGCCTCGCCAAGTTGCCCATCTTCACAGGATCTGAACAGGAGTTCGGGCCTTTCGCAACGCTCCCGGCCTGGCCCCCGAGCGCAATCAGCCGGAGCAACAGCAGCGATTGGGAAGTGGACCACGCGCAGGAAGGGCTCGTCCCGGCGCCTGGGACGGCGCGGCTGCTTGGGCTCGCGGGACGGATCGCTGCTCGCCGGCGCCGCTGATCCCGCTCAGCGCGGTCTGGTGTCGCGGTCCCCCAGCGTTGACGCCCAGTGCATCTTCTGGATCAGGGTGCGCCAATACGTTGTCTCCTCGTTGATGACCAGCCGCACCGGCCGGTCGTGCTCGCGGAGCGACACGCGGTCTCCCCCGGACAGCGGCGTGAGCGATTGCCCGTCGATCACCAGCGTCGGGGCCGGGGCGGCCTGGGGATGGCCGTCGGGGCCCACGATCGAGCGTTCGGAAGTCTCGAACGGGCGGATGGTCACGTCGATCCGGCTCGAGGCGGGGGCGACCACGGGGCGGAACGAGAGCGAGTGAGCGGCGAGTGGGGTGATGACGATCCCGCGCACGTCCGGCGACACGATCGGCCCGCCGGCGGACACGTTGTACGCGGTGGAGCCCGTGGGGGTGGCGACGATGACTCCGTCGCCCGTGAGCGAGGCGCCCGGCTCGCCGTCGAACGCGATATCGATCGAGATCATCCGGAACTGGGGGCCGGCGGTGATGAGGGCCTCGTTGACCGCGATGCCTGCGTCCTCCTCCCTTCCCGGGCTGGCGGCGCGGACGACGCCGACGCGAAGGCGCATCCGCTCGCGCACTGGCAGGGGCCGGCTCTGCCCGAAGAGCGCCGGCGCCTGGCGGCGCAGGGCGTCGAGGTCGAAATCCGCCAGAAAGCCGACCTTCCCGAAATTCACCCCGAGCAGCGGGAGCCGATCCTCGGCGAACCGGCGGGCGGCGGCGAGAATGGTGCCGTCTCCCCCGAGCACGACCGCGAGATCGGCCTGAGCCGTCGCGGGGCCGTGAGCGACGTCGGTGATCTCCCCCACGGGCTTGCCGTGGGCCGCGAGCAGGGCGCGGACCTCGGGCAGTGCCGCCGCGACGCCGGGCTTGGAGAGGTTCGCGATGAGAAGGACGGAGCGGGGCATCGGTGCATCTTGGCCCGCGTCGCTCGATGAATCAACGCGGATCGGCCGGCGCCGTCCTCACGCCGTCGGCGAGCGCTTCACGCCGGCCGGGGAGCGCGACGCGGCGACGATCGGCGGCGCGGCTGGTTCGGCCTTGGCCGGGGCGCTCGTCGCCCGTTCAACCAGAGCGCGGAGAGCGCGGGCGATGCCCTTGGCGTCGATCCCCGCCTCGGCCATCTGCTCGGGGCGGTTGTTCTGGTAGATCCATCGATCGGGGAGCCCGAGCACGCCGACGCGCGAGGCTTCGAGGCCCATCGCCGAGGCCGCCTCGAGCACCGCGGACCCAAAGCCGCCGACCACGCTGTGGTCCTCGACGGTGAGCACGGGCGTCCCGGCTTCCAGCAACGAGCGGATGAGCGCCTCGTCGACGGGCTTGGCGAAGCGTGCGTCGTACACGGCCACGCGCATCTCCGGGAGGAGCGACTGGGCCGCGGTCACGGCGTCGATGGCGCACGTGCCGAACCCGAGGATCGCGGCGTCGGGCCGCGCCGGGGTGAGCAGGGCGCGCGACTTGCCGAGTTCGAAGGCGGGGCAGGGCTCGCCGGCGAACATCGCGGAGACGTTGTCGCGGGGGTAGCGCAGGGCGGAGAGTCCGCCGTCGCAGGTGCGCAGGAACTCGATCGCCGCCAGCAGGCTGGGCTCGTCCATCGCCGCGGTGAGCACGGCGCCCGGGAGCGTGCGGAGGATGGAGACGTCGCAGAAGCCGTGGTGCACCGCGCCGTCGCCCCCGACCAGCCCGGCGCGGTCGAGCAGGAGCCTGACGGGCAGGCCCTGGAGCGCCACCTCCTGGAAGGCCTGATCGAAGGCCCGCTGCAGGAACGTCGCGTAGACGCAGAAGAACGGCTTGAAGCCGGTCTTGGCGAGCCCGGCCATCATGTCCAGCGCGTGGCTCTCGCAGATGCCGGTGTCCCACGTGCGGTCGGGGAAGAGGGGGAGCACCTTGGAGACGCCGGTGCCCTCGGGCATCGCGGCGGTGGCGATCACCACCTTCTCGTCGCGGCGCATCAGGTTGACCATCGCGTCGCCCACCGCCGCGGTGAACGAGCGCCCGCCCTTCTTGATCTCCACCTGGCACCCGGCGGATTCGAGGCCCACGTTCGGGCTGTCGGGGTCGGCGGTCTTGACCACGAATGCTGCGGGAGAGTGGAACTTCTCCGCATCCCCCTCGGCGAACGCGCAGCCCTTGCCCTTGACGGTCTTGACGTGCAGGACCATGGGCCGATCGAACTCGCGGGCCTCGGCGAGGAACTCGAGGAGCGTGGGGAAGTCGTGCCCGTCGATCGGGCCGACCGTGAGCAACCCGAAGTGCTCGAACCAGGCGGCCTCGGGGCCATGCTCGGCGCGGGCCGCGAGCCAGGCTTTGGTGGCCTCGCCGGCGCGGTGGTACGCCTCCTCGAGCATGCGGCCCCCGGGCACGCCCTCGAGGATGCGCCGCGCGGAGCGCTTGAAATCGGTGTAGTGCGGGCTGATGCGAAGCCGGTCGAAGTACTGGGCGACGGCGCCCTGCGGCTTGCTGATCGACATCCCGTTGTCGTTCAGCACGACGAGGAACTGGCGGCGCAGCGTCCCGGCGTTGTTCAGCCCCTCCATCGCGACGCCGTTGACGATCGAGGCGTCGCCGATGAGCGAGACCACGCGGCGCCCCTTGGGGTTGCTCTCGGGCTCGAAGGCCTCTCGGTTGAGGCTGTCGCCCCGGGCCATGCCGACCGCGGTGGAGATCGCGGTGCCGGCGTGGCCGACGGAGAACAGGTCGTAGGGCGACTCGCGCGGCTCGGGGAAGCCCGCCATGCCCGCCGCGGTGCGCAGCCCGGGGAGCATCGCCTGGCGCCCCGTCAGCAGCTTGTGCGGGTAGCACTGGTGGCCGACATCGAACAGCAGCCGATCGTGCCCGAAATCGAACACGTAGTGCAGCGCGATGGTGAGTTCGACGACGCCGAGGTTCGGCGCGAGGTGACCCCCGGTGGCAGACACCTGCGCGATGATCGCTTCGCGGATCTCCGCGGCAACCTCGGGCAGTTGATCCACCGGGAGCCGGCGAAGATCGGCGGGGGAACGCAGCGAGTCGAGAATGGCCATCCTTGGTCGTGCGCCTCGTGTGGTTAGCGATCACCCAACTCCCGTATCATACGCCGGGCGGGCACGATTGCCCATTCGGGAGGGGGCCTGTTCGAGGGCTGGTCGGGAACCCCCCTCGACCGCCCGTGCGTCGTCACTTCGTTCGCACCGCGAGGTACTCGCAGAGGTCGGCCAGGCCGGCGGCATCGGGGGCCATGGGCGCGAGCGCCGCGTGGGCGATGGACCGGAGCCGATCCACCTCGACCCGGGATTCCGCGACGCCCAGAAGACCCGGGAACGTCAGCTTCCCGGCCTGCTCGTCCTTGCCGGCCCGCTTGCCGAGCTGCTCGGTGGTCTGCTCGACGTCGAGCAGGTCGTCCACGATCTGGAACATCAGGCCGACGGCGTTGCCGTATGCCGTGAGCGCGGCCAGGTGCGGATGGTCCGCTCGGGGCCAGAGCCCGGCGAGGGCGCCCATTCGGCAGGAGGCGGTGATCAGCGCGCCGGTCTTGTTGTGGTGGATGAGGTCGAGGTGCTGGCGGGGGGTGAGCCCGGGCGGGAAGCCCCCGAGCGTGTCGTACACCTGCCCGGCGATCATGCCCGTCGTGCCCTGCGCGAGTTCGGCGCAGAGCCGCCCGGCCAGCGCCGCGTCGGGCGCGGCGTCGGTGAGCACCTGGAAGGCGAGGGAGAGCATCGCGTCGCCGGCGAGGATTCCCATGGCCTCGCCGAACCGGACGTGCGTCGTGGGAAGGCCGCGACGCAGGCTGTCGTCGTCCATCGCCGGGAGATCGTCGTGGACCAGGGAGAAGGCGTGGATCAGTTCGACGGCAACGGCGCTCGAATCCGCGAGCCGGTCGTCCGCCCCGACGGCGCGGCACGAGAGCATCGCGAGCAGCGGGCGGAGGCGCTTGCCGCCGCCCAGCACGCTGTACTCGACCGCCTCGCGGAGCCGCGCGGGCAGGGTGTACCGGGCCAGCGCGGCGCGGATCGCCTCGTCGACGCGGGGGGTGAGTTCGGCGACGAAGCGAGGCTCGCCCGGCGCGGGGGCCTCCGGGCGGATGTCGACCGGCTGACGTGCTCGTCCTCCCGCGGTTGTGGTCACTCGCGCGCTCCGTTAGCCCGCCGCGTCCTGGGCGGTGAGCAGGCGGAAGATCTCCTCCGCCGTGGTCGCCGCGTACACGCGGTTGCGCGTGTCCTCGACGGTCATGATCTTGCTGATCTTGGCCAGCGCCTGGATGTGGTCGGAGGTCGCGTGCACGGGGCTGGCGAGGAGCACGATCAGGCGGACCGGCTTCTGGTCGATCGAGCCGAACTCCATCGGCGCCGCCGGCCTGCCGACCGCCATCGCGAGGCGCGAGATGCCCGCGCTCTTGCCGTGGGGAATCGCCAGCCCGTGCCCGATGCCGGTGGTGCGCACCTGCTCGCGCGACCAGACGGCGTCCTTGAGCGACTTCCCGTCCTCGATGCGCCCCTGCGCCGCCAGCAGGTCGACCAACTCGAAGATCGCGCCCTGCTTCTCGCCCGAGGCGAGCGGCGCCTTCACGCATTCCACGGAGAAGATCTCGGCGAGATTCATGGGAGAACGATGCGGATGCCGAGCAGGCGTGCGTCGGGCGCCGCTGACCGATCCGCGGCGGGCGGGGAGTCTACCGCACGCGCCGCCCGAGGCAACGGTGGGCGCCCGCCCTCACCCCAGCAGCACGGCGTACGAGCCGTCGGTGTACGCCTCCGGAGGCTGGCCCGGCCCCCCCGAGGGGGCTCGTCGCCTCTCGCGCGAGGGCGAGAGCCCGTGCCAGCGGTCCGCCCACTTCGCCAGCGCCTCGTTCTCCTCGGGGTCGAGCGAGCAGGTCGAGTACAGGATCCGACCGCGCTGCCGCGACGCCCCCGACGCGTCCTTCCCCCCCATCGCGAGCAGGCGCACCGAATCGGCGATGATCTGTTTCTGCGTCGACACCAGGTCGCGGATCGAGTCCTCGCTCACCCGGTAGCGCGCCTCCACGCGCCGCGCCAGCACCCCCGTGTTCGAGCACGGGGCGTCGATCAGCACGAGGTCGGCCTTTCCGACGAACTCTTCCAGGCCCCGCGGCTCGATCACCTCGACGCGGGAGTGCCCGGCGAACGCCCTCGCCAGGTCGCGCCGGCGCTCGGCGTTCACATCGGTCGCGACGATCCTCGCCTCCGGGAAGACCGACGCCAGTTGCCGGGTCTTGGTCCCCCGGCCGGCGCAGACGTCGAGCACCAGCCCCGGCCTGAGGTCGACCACCGATTCCACCGCCAGGCTCGACGCCGGGTCCTGGGCCCACAGGTCGCCGCGGCGGAGCAGCGCGACCAGGTCGGCGTGCGAACCCGTGAAGACGTGGTGCCCGGGAGCGCTGTGCGGCGCCGCCAGTCCGGGAGGCAGCGCTTCGCCGGTCATCGCCGCGGTGTTCAGGATCGTCGGCGGGCGCGAGAGGCCGTGCATCGCCAGCGCCCTGACCTCGCGCAGCGGCATCGTGCGCATCCACATCCGGAGCAGCCCGATGGGGTGGCTGGTCGCGACGGCGAGGCGCTGCATCGGATCCTCCGGCATCACCTCCTCGGTCAGCGCCAGGGCGCGGCCGTCGTCGAGAGGGATCTCGTCGCGCCGGTCGGTGTACTTCTCGCGCTTGGCGGGGGTTGGGATTGTCGCCGCCGCCTCGACGCGCTCGCCCCGCTCGTTGTCGACCATCGCCGCCGCCGCCGGGAGCACCAGGCTCGCGACGCGCCTCAGCACCGCGTTCACCATGTTGAAGGCCTTGGGCCGTCCCCCGTTCTTGGCGTACGCGACGCTCGAATGCACCGCCGCGTGGGGCGGGACGCGGTCGAGGAACAGGAGCTGCGCCGCCCCGACCATGAGCGCGCTCTTGAGCCTCGGGTCCAGCCGGTCCATCGGCTCCTTGAGGTAGAGCCCCACCAGGAACTCGAGCGTGAGCCAGCGCCGGACCGTCGCGTCGTAGACCGCGTGCGCGAAGGCCGCGTCGCGGGCGTCGAGACCGGACTCATCCAGCGGCTCAAGCCCGATCTGCGGGTACCGCCGCGCCTCGGCGGTCACCCGCTCGAGCACCGCGGCGCGGGCCCGATCGAGCCCCGCGTGCGCCGCCTCGGCGGCCATCTTCGCCCGACCCAGCGGGGTGACGGTGGTCGACAGCGCCGAAGGGCCTCGAGGCGGCCGCCCGGCGCGGGCCGATCCTCCCTCGCCTTGGCCGAATCCCGACCCGGGGCCGCGGCCGAAGGAGCCGCCGCCGCGCATCGGGCGCCTGGGCCGTCGTGATCCGTCGTATCCGGGCATGGGCCGCGAGTGTAGGCCCTGCGCGACGAGACCGGCCCGCTCTGTTGCCGAGGCCGATGACGGACCTGATCCGGCGAGGGCTGAGCGAGCCGGTGCAGAATCGCAAGTCTGGGAGGTCGGAACAGGAATTTCGCCCTGACCGAAGCGTGACACGGCGGCTTTCTTGACGAAATGACTTGCCCCCCCCCCCCTTGTGGCAGAATGGAGTGTCGGAGTCGAGACCCGCAGCTCTGGGGAGGCCGGTGGATGCGTGATTCCAATTTTCTTCAAGGGGCGGCGAGAGCGGCATCGCTCGCTCTGTTCTTTTTATTCGCGTACTCGGGCATGAGCAAGCTGCATGACCCTGGGCCGACCACAAGGTTCCTCAACGCGATTCTCGAGATTCCGATACCTCGGATGTCGATCGGTGTGCTCGGTGCGATCGAATTGTCGCTGTCCATCTGGCTGGCGTCGGCATGGCAGAGGCAATGGTCGGGTCTCGCGGCCGCAGCCATGTTCACGGTTTTCGGGGTCTTTCATGGCGTCAAGGCCTATCTCGGTGTGACGAGCCCCTGCGGCTGCCTTGGCAAGAACTGGCTGCTCGCCGATGCGCCTTCCCAGATCTGGCTGGGGCTTTCAGCAACGGGGGTTCTGACCGCTCTGTTTCTCTCGCAAGCCGAACGCGGCCGTTCCGGCGGTGCGCCGGCGCCCGGCGCCAAGGTGATGCGATGAGCGGTCGTCGTCGGCTCCGGAAGGCGATAAGCCTCGTGGAGACGCTCATCACTCTCGGCGCCGTCGCGACCCTGACGCTGCTCGTCATCATGGGCTTGCGGCATGCCCGAGGCGCCGCGACCTCCGTCACAGATCTCGCCAGCCTCGGCGCTTCGATGCACGATTTTCTGCTCTACGCGCAGGACCATGACGGCAGGCTTCCGAACGTCGGGCTTCCTCGGCCGCCTCCCCGGTCTGTCTCGTTCCCCTACCGGGCAGACGATCCGCTCGCGGTGCAAGCGGATCTGTATTGGAGCAGCACAAATCAATGGCCGTGGCTCATGACAGAATGGAAGGGCCGATTCGAGCCGTACTGGCACTCGGCGCAGGGAGTTGCGGACCCTCGCCAGGCGATGCCACTGCCCGAGGGATCGCCCATGCTCACGCCCTCGCAGTACGCCTTTACTCTCTTCGAGTACTCGCCCACCCTGATCACGAAGCCTTCGCTGTGGACGTTCCCGGGGAGAGCGGCGCCATCGACCGAAGCCATCGTGCCCGAGTACGAGATCGTTGCCGTCTGGCAGGTGCGTCACCCCTCAGGCAAGGGCGTGCTCGCGTATCTGCGAGGGTACGAACGCTCGAAGAGGAACCCGATCCTGGCCGCGTTCGCGGACGGGGCGGCGTCATCCAAGAACGGCGACTCCGCGAAGCCGACAGCCGTCATGCCGCTGCTGCCAATCCCCACCCTGCGGGGAGCCCCTGTCGCCGCGACGCTCGATGGGTATCAAGGTGTTGACTTCTAGGAGATGCATCGCATGTCAGACACACTCTTCATGATCACCGGCCTGCTGGCCGTCGGGCTGTCGAGCGCAGGGCCTGTGTTCGAGGGATGCACCTGCGACAATGCGAATGTCTCCGTGGGACACAACACCGGAGTTGAGTGCGAGAACCCGGGCGGGATCGCCGGCTTGGGCGCGGACCCTCCTCCCGGCACTGAGTGGACGCTCCCGAGCGCGTTCTGCCGTCGCAGCGACGACCCCAATCAATCGTGCGGCCCCTTCATTGCATGCACCGCGAGGAACGAGATCGCGTATTCGTACTGTGCCGAGGCGCGAACGGCGCCGGCGTGCGATCTGACCTACTTCTGCGGGAAGGGAGACTGCCCATCCGGCAAATACCCCGTGCGCGGGAGGTACGTCGTTGATTGCAACGGCAGATCCTACGAACTGCTCGGGCCGACCTGCCGCTGATTCGCCTCAGGCCTGCTCCGAACGACGCGTCACCGCATCCACAGCACGACGTTCGCCGCCAGGCTGAGCAGCAGCAGCACCAGCATCCCCTGCACCATGGGGTGGGAGAACACCGAGGGCTGGCGGGTCTTGTCGACCGCGATCTCCGCCGGGCGGGACGCCTCCTCCGCGACGATCTGCGAGAGCGCCTCGACCGGCGCCCCGATGATGGTCTTGTGGGCGATCACCGGCTTCTCCCCGCGCTGGATCAGCCGCAGGTCGGAGAGCAGGTCGGAGCAGTTCTGGTAGCGGTCCTCGCGGCGCTTGGCCATCATCATCTCGAGCACCTCGCACAGGGCGTTCGAGAGTTTGGGGTTGATCTGGTCCGGCGGCACCGGGGGGCTCTTGAGGTGCCGGCGCATCACCTCCGCGGGGTCCTTGCCCTCGAAGGGCACGCGCCCGGTCACCATGTGATAGAGCGTCGCGCCCAGCGAGTAGATGTCCGCGGGGGGGCCGACGTCGAGATCGCCCCTGATCTGCTCGGGCGAGATGTAGTACGGCGTCCCGAAGGCCTTCCCAGCCTCGGCCTCGGCCGCCTCGCGGTCGGAGATGGCCCGGGCCAGGCCCATGTCCGCGAGCTTCACCACGCCTGCCAGGTTCATCATGATGTTCTTGGGCTTGACGTCGCGGTGGATCAGCCCCCGCTGGTGGGCGTGCTCCAGGGCCTCGGCAACCTGGATGATGACGTCGATCGCTTCCTTCTCGCTGTAGCGCTTCTGGCGGACGATCTGGTCGTAGACCGTCGTCCCCTCCACGTACTCCATCACGAAGTAGTGGAACTCCCCGGCCTTGCCGACGTCGTAGGCCTGCACGATGTTGGGGTGGTTCATCTGCGCCGCCGCCCGCCCCTCGGCGTAGAACCGCTCGATGAACTGGGGGTCGCTGCTGAACTTGCGGGGCAGGATCTTGATCGCCACCAGGCGGTCGAGGCTCAACTGCCGCGCCTTGTACACCGTCGCCATGGCCCCGGCGCCGAGCTTGTGCAGCACCACGTACCCGGGGATCTTCTGACCGGATCCCTCCGCCTCCACCTGAAGTTTCAGCCGGTCGAGCTGCCGCCGGGTGATCGCTCCAGCGTCGATCAGGAAGTACGCGAGGCTGCTCTGGCTGGGGTCGGAGACCGGCCCGGCGGCCACGACTTCCCGCTGCCGCCGCACGCACGCCTGCACCTCGTCCATGGTCGCGAAGCCCTGCTCCACGACCACCCGGGCGAGGATGGCGTCCGCATCGCCCTGCCCGCGGGAACCGGCCTTGGAATCCCCCGGAGACGCGCCGACGGATTGCTTCCTCGCCGCCTCGAGCGGCATTGGAAGGCGGTCGCCGTTTCCGGCGCTGGCGTCGGCATGGTCTCGTCGCTCGGGCATGGGGGGCGGGGTTGCGCCGCCCGCGGAGTCGGGACCGGCGCTCGCCGGGAGTACCGTAAAACTGCGCCCCGGGGGTGTCAACGCGGGGGAACCACCCCCGGAACCCCCGCGCACCGGCGCCCCCGTCCCGGGAGGAGCGTGACCGTTGCTGGAGGTCTGCAGTTTCAGTCGCGCGGCATTCGTCGGCGTGTTGGGTGTCATCGCATGCCTCGTCCGACTGCCGAGGCGCCCTCCGCGGACGCTCGGCGCGCACCGAGGCTGAGATCTCGATACGGCCCCGGGGTCGCGACGGATCCGCCCGCGGGCTTCCCAGCCACTACCCATGCATCTTGCGTCGGCGCCCCCCGCGCCGATTGCTGGGGTTATCGACCCCTCGTGCCCTTAGACCGGGGACCGGGACTCCAAAGCCGGTTGGAACGCTTTCGCGAGAAATCCGTCTCATCTGACCGAAAGACTGACCCCGCAACGCACCCGAAAGGCCGCGCTCACGGACGAGCGACCATGGACGACGCACGCACCGCAACCCCCCTCCCGCCCTTGGTCGACGCCGCCCAGCGGAAGCGCGAGCCGCGCGTCGTGACGCGACCGTTCCGGATGGAGCCCGAGCATCGGTTCTTGTCCGCGGAGGCCGAGCCCGCCGACGAACGGCGCGGCTGGACCGAGCCCCTGCCCTAGACGCCATGGAAAAAGCCCCGTCTTCGACGACGGGGCTGGATGCATCGAGGCTGATCGAACCGCTTGCTCAGCGGCGGCGGCGCGAGGCGACCACGGCGAGGCCGAGGAAGCCCGAGGCGGCGGCCGTGGGCAGCGGGACCGTCTGGATCGTGCCGGCGAACTGGTACGAGCCGGGAGCCTGAGTGACCTCGTAGTCGTCGCCGGTGTCGCGGCCGAACGCATCACCGCCCTGCAGGATGTAGTTGTCCAGGCTCAGGCCGTACGGATTGGTGCGGAACACGCCCGAGTGAATCTGGCTGTCGTAGACAGACAGGCTGATCGCGGCCTGGGTCGAGCCGTCGGTGATGAACCCGTTGATGGAGATGAGGATGCCGAGTTGAGGCCCGCCCGGGTTCGAGGGGTCGATGTTGAACCCGCCGACGTTGCTGCTCTCGCTGTTGATGGAGAGCGAGCCGGCGGCGCCGGTGCCCCAGCCGCCCGCGCCGGTGCTATAGGTGGTCGAGTACGTCACGTTGCTCGGGGTGATCCCGAACAGCGAGATGGTCCCGACAAACGTCGTCGCGCCGCTGTTGGCCACGCGGAGGAACCCGGTGTCAGGACCGCCAGCCGGACCGGCGACGAGGTCCGACGGAGCCCCGAACTGATAGAACGCCGTGAGATCGAACTGGTACGACAACTGGGCCGAGGCGCCCGCCGCGGTGGCGGAGGCGACGGCTGCGGCAAACATCATTCTGATCATGACACACACTCTCCCTCGATGTCGATCCCACGCAAGGTCGTTCGAGAGGTCGAACGAGACGTCTGGGACCGGACCAAATCAATCTAATCGATGAAGGCGACGTGGCAACACGCCAAGCACGACAAAGGGGTTGATGAGACCAATGAAGGGGAAGGCCGCGTGCGGCGTGGTTCCCTCGTGCGGACCCTCACCTTAGAACGACGTGGGGGGGCGGGGGAGCGTCCGAGCCGATGTTGCGGTGAACACCCCGCCGGCCGGGGGTGTTGTCGCCAGCGGGCGCACCCGCGAGTCTTCTGCAACAATGGCCCCCGATGGATGGCGATGGCCCCGAGGTTGGAAGACCGATAACCGCACCCACCGCTGCCCAGCCGGGAGCAGCGAGCGCCCCCGCTCCCGCGCCCGGCAGTGCCTCCAACGCTTCGCCCCAAACCGCGTCGGATTTCCGAACCCACGGCCGCTTCACACCCGGCCAGATCATCGCCGACCGCTACCGCATCGTCTCGCTCCTCGGCCGTGGCGGCATGGGCGAGGTCTACCGCGCCGACGACCTCCGCCTCGGGCAATCCGTCGCGCTCAAGTTCCTCCCCTCCTCGCTCACCAACGACCCCGAGCGGATGGCCCGCTTCCACGCCGAGATCCGCGTGGCCCGGCAGGTGTCGCACCGCAACGTCTGCCGCATGTACGACCTGGGCGAACTGCCGCCCCCCACCGGCGCGGCGGCCGGGACGAGGGGCGACCAGTTCGTTTCCATGGAGCACGTCGACGGCGAAGACCTGGCCTCGCTGCTCCGGCGCATCGGCCGTCTCCCTCCGGACAAGGCCGTGGACATCGCGCGGCAGCTGTGCGCCGGGCTCGCGGCGGCGCACGACGCCGGCGTCATCCACCGCGACCTCAAGCCCGCGAACATCATGCTGGACGGGCGCGGGAGCGTGCGGATCATGGACTTCGGCGTCGCGGCGCTGGCCGCCGACGCGCGGGCGGCGTCGGAAGTCGCGGGCACACCCCAATACATGGCCCCCGAGCAACTCGCGGGGCGCGAGGTCTCCGTTCGCAGCGACCTGTACTCGCTGGGGCTCGTGCTCTACGAGGTCTTCACCGGCAGGCGCGCCTTCGAGCATTCCAAGGCGGCGCGGACCGTGTACGAACTTCTCGCCGAGAGGCAGAGCGCCGAGATCTCGCGCCCGGCCAGCGTGGTGCTCGACATGGACCCCGCGGTCGACCGCGCCATCATGCGGTGCCTGGCCCGCGAGCCGGCCGACAGGCCCGGCTCGGCCATAGCCGTGCTCGCGGCATTGCCGGGAGGCGACCCGCTCGCCGCCGCCCTTGCCGCGGGCGAGACGCCCTCACCCGAACTGGTCGCGGCATCCGGCGGGGCCGGCCTCCTCAAGCCCGCGATTGCCTGGGGCATGGCCGCCGCCGCGGTGCTCCTGATCGCGCTCAGCGCCTACATCGGCCGAGGGCAGCGGCTCTTCGGCATCGTTCCGCTCGACGTCCCCCCCGCGGTGCTGGAGTTCGAAGCGAAGAAGGCCCTCGCAGCCGCCGGCATCGCGGCGGGCGGCGCGGACCACGCGAGCGGGTGGAGCGTCGCGCCGTACCGCAGGCGCTGGATCGCCGAGGCGGACCTGGGCCCCGGGCGGTGGGATCGCCTTCGCGAGCCCCTGCCCCACACCGCGGTCTACTGGTGGCGCCGGAGCGAGTCGCCGATGATTCCCAACGACCGATTCGGCTCGGTCGGCTCGGTCGGCATCACCATCTCGCGCCCGCCGCTCGAGTCTCCCGGCGACGCGATGGTGATGCTCACGCCGCAAGGCAAACTCATCAGCGTTGAGATCGTGCGCCGGCAGTTCTCCCCGCCCTCCGCCGAGCCTCGGCCGCCCTTCGCGTGGAGCGGGCTGATCGCGCTCACGGGCGTGCAGGATGCGCCCCTGACCCCGGCCAAGCCGGAATACTTCCCCGGACAACCGGCCGACGAGAGGTTCGCCTGGACGGGGGAGTTCCGCTCCGCGCTTGGCGATCGCCAGCCCTTCCGGATCGAGGCCGGCTCGCTCCGGGGCGAGCCCTCGTACTTCCGGCTCATCTGGCGGAACAACGCCGCGTACTACTTCGCCCCCGTGCCGCGAAACTTCCTCGTGCGCGCCGCGGCGTTCGGCGGCGCCCTG
>CANJRL010000070.1 GCA_947476675.1 Phycisphaerales bacterium | reverse complement strand
CTTGCCAGCGCGGGCAGCAGCGCCGCGGTGGCGGCGGCGGAGAACCGCTCGCCGCTCGTCGCCGGGTCGAACCCCCACGCCGCGGAGAGCAGCGCCTTCGCCGCGATGCCCAGGAGCGCCGAGGAGTCTCTCTGCCCGAGCGACGCGACCGGGGCGCCGAGCCGTTCTTCGATGGTGAGCAACGCGAGGCGAAGCCCGAGCCGCGCGAGCCGCCTTTGCACCAGCCAGTGCCAGCGCAGATCGGTCTCGATCTCGTCGATCGCCCCCGAGGCGGGGGCGTGCGCCGGGAGCGCCGCGATGGCGCGGCGCGCGCGGTTGCGCAGGAACGCCATCGCCGCGGCGAGGCTGTGCTCCTCGGCCTCATCGGGCGCGGGCAGCGATCTGGCCTCGCTCCAGATCGCCGAAGCGGGGCGATCGAGATCGAGGGCCGCGCCCGAGCGCACGATCCGGGGTGCCAGCAGAACCTCCGCGGCGTCCGAGCGCGCGAAGGTCGGCAGGACCGGCCCCGAGAGTTCGAGCGTGCGCAGGAAGGCGGCGCGGGCTTCGAGCCCGGCGCGGTGGATCGACGCCCTCGTCCGCCCGATCCGGGCCGCGAGCGCGTCGGCCGGGATGCCCCGCCGGAGGGCCCGCTCGATGACGGCGCGGTCGCGCTCGTTCAGCGGCCCCCGCTCGGTGAACATCGGCGCGGCCGAGCCGGCGTCGCGCCGGGCGAGAAGCCCCCGGACCCCCTCGACGGATCGGCCGGTGCGCGCGGCGAGCCGCTCGGCGGTGCGGTGCATCGTCCACCCGAAGCGCCTCCGGCACCGCGACGCAAGGGCCGCGATGCGGTCGGCCTCCGCCCCCCGGATCCGGCGCAGCGGCCGCCGTGAAGCGCTCATCCCGGCCTCGAATCGCTCGACCGTGCCGAGCCGGAACATCACCCGCTTGCGCGCGGCGCTCCGGCCCGGAGTTCCGACGCGGAAACCGATCAGACCCTGGCGGCGGCGCCTCTCGATGGTCTTGCGGTCCACCCCCCACCGCGCGCACAGCGCCGCCAGGGTGAGGGCGCCGGGGCCGAGGTCGTCGGCGGTCAGCCCCGCGCGGTCGGAGAGCCGCTCGACCATCGCGGGCAGTTCCGCGACGAGCGCCGCGCCGACGATGACCTCCTCGGCGTCGAGGTCGCCCGCGTCGAGGCGGTAGCCGGTGAGCCGCCGCGCGACCCAGCCAAGCGTGTAGTTGCGCCCCGGGTCGATCTCGGCGGCGAGCGCCTCTGCGGCGAAGGCCTGTCTCCGCAGGACGGCGGGCGGCGCGAAGCGCATCTGGGCCGCCAGGGCTTCCAGCGAGCCGACGCGCAGGCGGGTCAGCGGAGGCACTGGGGGGCTCAGGCGCCGGGGTCGTCGAGCCACCGCACGGGGGCGCGGCGGGGTGTGAGGCCCAGGGCGTGCGCCTCGTCGAAGAACCGCTCGACCGCGGCCCGGAACGGAGAGCCGGCCTCGCCGGGGTCGTAGCGGAGCAGGTCGCCGACGTAACCGGCGGCAAGGCCGGTCGGCCAGCCTCGCTGGGGCGCGCGGCGCGCGACGATCCAGTCGAGCCGCGTCGCGTTGTGCCGCCGCTGACGGTCCAGAACGTCACGGATCAGGCGGGTGCGCGGCGAGGCCGCGTCCTCAGCGCGGCAGGCCCAGGCGGCGTACACGAACGGCAGCCCGGTCCAGTTCTTCCACGCCTCGCCCAGGTCCAGCGTGTGCGGGTACCGCGCCGGGGGCGGGGCGGCCGTGACCACCTTGTCCCCGATGAGCAGCGCCGCCTCCGGCCACTCGGCGCTCGCTGCCCCGACGGCGTCGGCCGGCGCGGCGAAGTCGGCGACCCGGGGGGACACGCCGAAGCGCCTCGCGAGCAACACCCTGCACAGCGTGATCGCGGTGTGGCTGTCGGCGTCCGCGGCGAGGGCGGCGATGCGGTCGAGCGGGACCGCGGAGTACAGCCGCACGGTCAGGGTGGCCCCGTCGCACCCGATCATGCCGGAGGGGATGAGCGTCAGCGGCTCCGGCGAACGCTGGGCGTCGATGATGGAGACGAGGGCGGCGTCGACGTCGCGGGCCAGCAGCAGGTCGATGAGGCGGGCGGGCGCCGCGGGAACCAGGTCGAGGTCCGCGGCCTTCTCAAGCCCCTCGATGAGCGGGAGGGTGTTGAGGTAGCGGACGCATCCGAGGCGGAGCGGGCGCGGCGGGTGGGCGACGGCGGTCACGCGGAAGGATAGAGGGGGAGCGGGGCCGGCTCACTTCTTCGCGTAGTAGTCGCGGTTGACCTGGACGTACTTCTTCCACTCCTCGGGGAGGTCCTCCTCGGGGAAGATGGCCTTGACCGGGCACTCGTCGACGCAGAGCCCGCAGTCGATGCAGGTGTCGGGGTCGATGTAGAGCTGGTCGGCGGGCTTGTGGTCGCCCTCGTTCTTGGTGGGGTGGATGCAGTCGACGGGGCAGACGTCGACGCAGGAGGTGTCCTTGGTTCCGATGCAGGGCTCGGCGATGACGTGGGGCATGGGATCGGTGCGCTCCGCGTGGGGCTCGTCGGTGACGGGCGGGGATGATAGAGCGCGCCGAGCCGGACGTGGGTGTCGGCAAAACGACAACGGGGCCGGCGATCAAGCCGGCCCCGCCTTGCTGACGGTGTGGCGCTGGAGCCTCTGGGGACTAGCCTCCGGGCTCGCGAGCGTGTGGTTTACATCATCGGCATCATGCCGGCGGCCTTGCGACGGGCCTTCTTCTTGCGCTTGGCCTTCTTCTTGGACGACGACTTCTTGGCGGCCTTCTTCTTGCCGGCCTTCTTCTTCGAACGCTTCTTCGCCATGGGACTGACTCCTCTGGTTCGTGTGATCGAATCGGAGCAATGAGGAACGTCAAACTGGGGCGAGCAGCGCCACTTCCGCAGCCTCGCCTTACGACGATCTTACCGGAGTATCGGTCAAGTTTCGAGAGCGGCTTGAGTCCGCAACGCTGCGCGGCGCGCCGGCGAGCGCGCCGGAAGGCCCGCGTCGGCGCGTTCGGCGGGCCGCACGCGGCGCGGCGTCAGCGCAGCGCGGGCGACGCGCAGGGCGTCGGCGCAGCGCATCGGCCCTTGCCGCTCGCGCCGCGCCGAGGGCGGCGCGCGGCGCCCCGGGATGCGCAGCGCCGGGCGCGCCGCGGCGCTTGCGCGGGTCTCGGCTCCGACCGGTGAAGCCGCCGATTTCCCCGACGCCGTGCGGGTTTTGCGGCGCTTCTCGGGCCTGCGCGCCGGGCCGACCGCGGGCCCAAGCCCCGCTACACTCGTGCCCTTCGCGCGGCGTCGGAACGCCCCGCTCGACCCCACCGTGGAAGGAGCGCTGATGCCCGCCATCGAGGTCCGGACGCTGGCCTGCGGCATGCCGCTGATCGTCGAGCGCATCCCCGACGTGCGCTCCGTCGGCGTCACCTGGCTGCTCCCCGCGGGGTCCGCGGCGGAGCCGGAAAATCGCCAGGGGATGGGCGCGATGTGGTCCCACCTGCTGCTCCGAGGGGCAGGGAGCCTCGACTCGAGGGGCCAGGCCGAGGCCTGGGACGCGCTGGGCGTGAGCCGCGGCGCCGACGTGCACACCATGGCTCTCGAGTTCTCCGCGACGCTGCTCGGCTCGCGCCTGCTCGACCTGCTCCCGTTGCTCGTCGACGCCGTGCGCCGGCCCCGCATGGAGGAGGCCTCGGTCGATGCGGTGCGCGACATCTGCGAGCAGGCCCTGGCTGCCCTCGACGATGAGCCCCAGGACAAAGCCATGGTGCTGCTCAAGGAGCGGCACGCGCCAGAGCCGCTCAACCGGAGCGGGCTCGGCGCCGCCGATGGGCTGGCGGCCCTCACCCGGGACGACCTGCTGGAGGAGTGGGCCGCCCGCGCCGTCCCCACCGGCTCGGTGCTGGCCATCGCGGGAGATGCTCGAATGAGCGAGATCGCCCCGGCGTTGGACCGGCTGCTGGATGGGTGGCGGGGCTCGCCCCCCCTGATCAAGCAGGGGCCCGCGCCCGCGCGGGGCTATTCGCACGTGGCGCTGCAATCGCAGCAGGTGCACATCGCCGTGGCGCACGACGCGCCGCCCGAGCCGTCCGAGGACGCTGCCAAGGAGCGGTTGACCGCGGCGGTGCTCTCCGGCGGCTCCTCGTCGCGGCTGTTCACCGAGGTGCGCGAGAAGCGGGCCCTCTGCTACACCGTGCACGCTTCGTACGGGGGCGACCGTGATTTCGGCCGCGTCACCGCCCACGCCGGGACCACCCCGGAGCGGGCTCAGGAGACCCTCGACGTTCTCTGGGCGGAACTCGTGCGCCTCACCAGGGCGGGAGGCGGCGAGGTGACCGCGGAGGAGCACGCCCGCGCCCTGACCGGGCTCAAGAGCAGGGTCGTTATGTCCGGCGAGAGCACCACGGCGAGGGCCGGCGCCCTGGCCCAGGATTGGCGGCGCCTGGGCCGCGCCCGCTCCCTGGACGAACTCATCGGGGCGCTGACGGCGGTGACGCTGGACGACCTGAACGCCTACATCCGCCTCCGCGACCCGGGCCGGGCGACGATCCTGACGCTCGGCCCCACAGCGCTGACGCCCCCGGCGCGATGAACGCCTCGCGAGAGATTGTGCTTGCGACGGCGAACCCTCACAAGGTGGAGGAGATGCGGGCGATCTTCGCAAGCGCCGGGGTGCCGGTGATCGGTCTGGCCGACCTGCCGGGTGGCGCAGCGATCCCCGAGCCGAGCGAGACAGGCCGCACGTTCGAGGCCAATGCGCGGCTCAAGGCTCTCGTCTACGCGAGGGCCACCGGGAGGGTGTGCCTCGCGGACGATTCCGGGCTCGAGGTTGACGCGCTTGGCGGCGCGCCGGGGGTTGATTCGGCCTACTTCGCCCACGGCTTCGGGAACGCCGCACCCCGCGCCGAGCGCGACGGGGCGAACAACGCGAAGTTGCTGGCGATGCTCGATGGCGTGCCGCCGGAGCGGAGAGGGGCGAGGTTCGTCTGCGTGATGGTCGCCGCGGCGCCGGATGGCACGGTCTTGGCGGAATCGCGCGGGCACTTCGAGGGGCGCATCGGCGAGGCCCCGAGGGGAAGCAACGGCTTCGGCTACGACCCTCTGCTTGTGCTCGCCGACGGCCGCACCAGCGCGGAACTGCCGCCCGACGAGAAGAACGCCCGCTCGCACCGGGCGGCGGCGGCGCGGGTGATCGCGCCAACGCTGGCGGCCCTGCTCGCGCGCGCCAACCGGTAAGCCGGGCCGGGGCGGTCGCTCACCGCGCGCCGTACTGCCGCTGGTAGTACGTCTGATACTCCCCGCTCTTGACCCGCTCCCACCAGGCGCGGTTGTCGGCGTACCACTTCACCGTCGATTCCAGGGCCGAGGGCCAGGCGCTGCGCGTGGGCTCCCACCCCAGGTCGCGGCGGATCTTGCTCGAATCGATGGCGTAGCGCCGGTCGTGGCCCGGGCGGTCCTGCACCGGGCGGATGAACGAGTGGTCCTTGCCCATGATCTGCAGGATCAGGTGCGTGAGTTCGAGATTCGAACGCTCGTTGTTCCCCCCGATGTTGTAGACCTCGCCGAAGCGGCCCTTCTCGAGCACCGTGAGCAGGGCGTCGCAGTGGTCCTCGACGTGGAGCCAGTCGCGGACGTTGAGCCCGTCGCCATAGAGCGGGACCTGCTTGCCGTCGAGCAGGTTGGTCACGAACAGGGGGATGACCTTTTCGGGGAACTGGTAGGCCCCGAAGTTGTTGGAGCACCGCGTGACGCAGGCGGGGAAATGGAAGGTGTGCTGCGCGGCGCGGACGCAAAGGTCGCTGGCGGCCTTGCTAGCCGCGTACGGGCTGTTGGCCTGGATCGGCGTCACCTCGGTAAACAGGAGGTCCTTGCGCTCCAGGGGCAACGAGCCGTAGACCTCATCGGTCGAGACGTGCAGGAACCGCTTGCCCGAGCCCTCGGCGAACCCCGCGGCGCGGCAGGCGTCGAGCAGCGTCTGCGTGCCGATGACGTTGGCCCGGAAGAAGGGCCCGGAATCGATGATCGAGCGGTCGACGTGGCTCTCGGCGGCAAGGTGGGCCACCGCGTCGACGTCCTTGAGCAGCGAATCGAGCAGGGTCCGGTCGCAGATGTCGCCCTTGACGAAGCGGTATCGGGGTTCGCCCTCGAGGTCGCGGAGGTTCTCGAGGTTGCCGGAATAGGTGAGGGCGTCGAGGTTGGTGATGCGCAGCCCGGGGCGGTGGCGCATGACGAAGCGGACGAAGTTGGACCCGATGAACCCGGCGCCGCCGGTGACCAGAAGATGCTTCATGCGTTGCTCGGTTGGGGTGTCAGGATGCGGTCGAGGACAGGCCGGAGCGCGTCACGCCAGGGGGTGATGGGTCCTATGACCGCCTCGGTGGGTCCGAGGTCGAGCACGGAGTACGCCGGGCGCCTGGCGGGGCGAGGGTACTCGGAGGAGGCGCAGGGCTCGACGGCGCAGGAGCCTCCGGAGGCCGCGTTCACCCTCTCGACGATGGCCGAGGCGAGGTCGAACCAGGTGCACTCGCCGCTGTTGCAGGCGTGGAGCGTGCCGCGGGCGTTGGCCGCGAGCAGCCGGAGGGTGATGTCGACGAGCGTGGCGCAGGACGTCGGCCTGCCGCCCTGGTCGTTGACGACGCGGAGGGTGGGGCGTTCGCGCGCCGCCTTGGCGATGGTGCGGACGAAGTTGGCGCCGCAGTGGGCGTAGAGCCACGCGGTGCGGAGGTTCAGGAAATCGGCGCCCGAGCGCTCCAGCAGTTCCTCGCCCGCCGCCTTGGACCTGCCGTAGGCACCGACCGGGTTGCGGGGCGCGTCGACGCGATACGGGACCGACGCCGAACCATCGAACACGTAATCGGTGGAGTAGTGGACCAGAGTGGCGCCGACCTCGCGGCACCGGGCGGCGATCCGGCCGACGGCTGCGCCGTTGATCTCGGTCGCCCTGGATTCCTCGCTCTCGGCCTGATCCACCGCCGTGTATGCCGCGCAGTTGATGACGAGCCGCACGCCCTGCGCGATCGCGCGGGCAAGGTCGCCGGGTTTCGTGATGTCGCAGTCGGCGGCGGTCAGGAACGCGACCGGGCCAAGTTGGGGGTGGCGGAGAGCGGGTCCCGCGGTTTCGGCCCAGATCGTCGCGAGCATCCCCCCGGCGCCGAGGATGACGGTTTCCGGGATGGGTTGCTGATCGGGCACGCGCGAGGCGGGGGTCCTTTCGGCCGCGGAACGCAGGAGGGGTGAAACCGAACCGAGGAATCCACGATGACTTCGGGCCGCTGTCAAGCGGCGTTCGGTTGTATGGAGAATGTTTGGTGGAAAAAGTGGCCGGACGAGCGGAACTTGACGGCTCGGTCGCGCGTCGTACCCTACGCGTTCCCGAATATCCCCGGGCCTCCCCGGAGAATGTTTGGGGCGGCCACCCCGCGCAGGGCTCCGAGCGATTGTTGCGGGTGATGTTGATCCGGTTGACTTCCGCCGCCAGCGGGCGATGGGCGCGTGCCCTCGGCCTCGTGCTTGGCCGGCGCTTCAGCATGCCGCGTCTCCTGTTGAGCGGCGTTGTGTTCCCGAAAGGACAGTCCAGATGAACCGTCTCGTCTCTCGCATCGGCTTCGGCGTGGTTGCTGCTGGTCTCGCGTTCGCCGGCGTTGCCAACGCCTCCGAGCCCGCCAAGAAGGATGCCCCGAAGACCGAGGCCCCCAAGACCGAGGCCCCCAAGGCCCCGGCCAAGGAAGCCCCCAAGGCCGGCGGCACCGTCGTCGACTGGCTCGCCGCTGACAGCAACTTCAGCACCCTCGTCGGCCTCGTGAAGGAAGCCGGCCTGGCCGAGACCCTCTCGGGCAAGGGCCCCTTCACCATCTTCGCCCCGACCAACGCGGCCTTCGCGAAGGTCGACGCCAAGACCCTGGCCGACCTCAAGGCCGACCCCAAGGGCAAACTGGCCGACCTCCTCAAGGGCCACGTCGTCAACGGCTCGGTCATGGCCGCCGACGTCTCCAAGATGAAGGAAGCCACCTTCCTCAACGGCAAGAAGGCCGCCATCGAGGCCAAGGACGGCAAGGTCACCGTCGGCGGCGTCGCCGTCAGCAAGGCCGACAACAAGGGCAGCAACGGCGTGGTGCACGTCGTTGACGGCGTGATCATGGCCAAGTAATCGGGCCTCTGATCTCCCGACTCTGCTGAGTCACACACGCGCCCGGGAGGCCTCGGCCTCCCGGGCGTTCGTTTTTGCCGGGCTCACGCCGCTCGTCGCGCCGGCTCCGGCTCGGCAGGGGACGCCAGCGGCGCGAGCAGGCGCAGGAGCGATCGAGGGCCCAGCCAGGCCACCGCCATCAGCGAGAAGGCGGCGAGAGCGACCGCCTCGGTTGCCGAGATCGTCAGCGCGAAGCGGGCCACCTGGTCGCGGGCCTCCGCCCCGGCGAGCAGGGTCACGCCCCCCTCGCGCATGCCCAGCATGCCCACCGGCGACGCTGTCCCGATGAGGAAGAAGATCATCGAATACAGCGCCGCGTCCGCGGGGGCCAGGGCCTGTTCGAAGATCGCGGCGACGGCGGCGAAGCGGGCGGCGTGCACCGCTGTGTCGGCGATCTTCATCGCGGCGGTCCATGCCGCCGGGGCGGGGTGGCGC
This sequence comes from Phycisphaerales bacterium, assembly GCA_947476675.1. Lineage (GTDB taxonomy): Bacteria > Planctomycetota > Phycisphaerae > Phycisphaerales > UBA1924 > CANJRL01. The sequence continues at coordinate 5,431 of CANJRL010000070.1, read as the reverse complement.
GAGACCCGCCACGATCCCATGCTCAGGGCCGCCAGCCATTTCACGCGCGAGGCGATGCGCCCGAGCAGGACGCCCAGGGCGTTGCACGCGAGGATCCCAGCGCCGGCCATCAGCGCCCAGGCCCCGTCGATCTTCCCGCGGATCAGCGTGGCGGCGATCATCGGAAGGAGCGAGGCCATCGAGAACGCCACGAACGCCGCGAGCCAGGCGATGATGTCCTTGTAGATCATCCCGTCGCGTCGGCGGTGGATGAACACGCGCACCAGGAGGCTGAGCTTGAAGGGGAGAAACGCGAGGAACGAGGCGATCGCGTTGACCGCGATCACGTCCGCCGCCCGGAGCCGGTGCACCGGCCGGGCGTTGGCCCAGAACGCGATGCCGTTGAGCACGGCGCTGAGCGCGGCAAGGCCGAGCAAGGCCGCGATCAGGGGAACGGGCGCGGATTCGAGTTTGGCCAGTTCCGCGCGGTTGGCGGGGGCGAAGGCCCGGGAGACGCACCAGAGGAGCAGGCCCACCCCGATCGCGAAGCCGACCACCTGCACCAGGATGCGTCCCGGGGTCCAGCGGCGCGGGCGCTCCACCAGCCCCACGCCCAGCCCTGGGGTGTGCAGGCCGCCCGGGGCGGCGCGATCGTCCTGAGGTGCTCGCCTGGGCATCGCGAGGCGATGGTACACGCCGCGAATGCGGCGTCAGTCGCGCTCTGCGCGAAGGGCGCCGTTCGCGCCGCGCACCGGGAGGGGCTGGCCGGCCCGCTCGGGGACGGGCGGCGCGGAGCCCGCGGCCCTCGGAGACTGCGACCAGAGATACCGCGGCTCGACGCCGAACTCGCGCTCGAAGAGCCCGGCCTTGCGCGCCGAGCCCCAGATGTCCACCGCCGGGTCGGCCGGGGCGTCGATGACCAGCGTCAGCGTTCCCGCGTCGTCGCCCTCGCGCGGCCAGCGCACGGCGACGCGGCGGACGTTCTGCACGTGCGTGCGGTCGAGCCCGTCGGCCACGCGCAGGATCGCCCCGAGCAGGCGGACCGTCTCGCGGTCGCGCTTGTCGAGCCGCGCGAAATCCTCGTGGCTGGTCTTGGGCTCCTGCCCCCGGTGGTAGCGGGCGATGTTCGCGACGATCTCGAGTTCGCGCCGCGAGAAGGAGGGCATGTCGCTGTGCGTGATCAGGTGGGCGCTGTGCAGGTGGTGCTTGCTGTAGGTGATGTGGTACCCGCAGTCGTGCAGCACCGCGGCGGCCTCGAGCAGGGCGCGGCCATCGGCGGTCCTCCACTCCCCCTCGGGAGCGCGGTCGTCGCGGACCAGCTGGTCGAAGATCTGCAGGGCCAGGCCGGCGACGTGGTAGCAGTGCTTGCGCTCGTAGTTGCACGCCGCGGCGAAGTGGCGCACGGCCCGCATCTTGGCCCTCGCCTCGGACCCCGGGCCCCCCGCCGCATCCGCGCCGCCGGCGAAGAACTCCTTGGTCATCTGCAGGAGCAGCCCGTCGCGGATCCCGCCGTCGTGGGCACGCATGCGCTTGACCGCGAGTTCCTTCATCACGGTGTGCACGATCGCCACGCCGGCGACCATGATCTCGGCGCGCTGGGGAGAGAGGCCGGGCACACGCACCCGCTTGGCCAGGGGGAGCGAGCGGAGCCAGTCGAGGATCTCGCGGACCTCCTTCCGCCGCATGTCGAAGCCGCGGACGGTGGCGGTCTGGGCCCTCGATCCCTCCTCGATCGCCATGGCGATCTTGGCCAGCGTCTCGAACGTGCCGCCGGAGCCGACGATGAGTTCGGGCTCGACCGCGGGCCTGCCGATGTGCTCGCCGACGGTGCGGCGGATGGCGTCGCGCATCTCCTCGAACCGCTCGCCCGACGATTGCTCCGGCCCGCCGAACGCCTCGGTGAGCCGCACCGCGCCCAGGGGGAGCGTGAACACCTGCTCGACCACGCCCCCCTGCGAGAGCACGATCTCGGTGCTGCCTCCTCCGACGTCGACCACGGCGGTGGGGATGGACCGCAGGTCGAACGCGTGCGCCGCGGAGAGGAACGCGAGCCTCGCCTCCTGCTCCGCGGAGATGGTCTCCATGAGCAGCCCGGCGCGCTCGCGGACCAGGGCGATGAAGCGCTCGCCGTTGCTCGCCTCGCGGACCGCGGCGGTGCCCACCACGCGGATGCGCTGCGCCCCGTAGCCCTCCGCGATGCGGCGGAAGTGGGCTATGGCGGTGGCCGCGAGGGCCATCGCGTCGTCGCTGAGTTCGCCGCTGGCCGCGAGGCCCCGCCCCAGGCGGGCCAGTTCGCGCTCGTCGTCGAGGATGCGGTAGTTCCCCTCCCCGTAGGCCTCGGCGACGATGAGGCGGATGCTGTTGGTGCCGACATCGATCGCGGCCAGACGCCAGGGCTTGCCCGATTCGCCGTGCGCGTTCGCGGCCTCGTCGGGGGTCTCGCCCCCGATGAGCGCCCCGATGGGCGCGCCGGGAGGCAGCGCCGCGTGGGGCCGAGCCGGGGCGGTCTCGTCGTAGATCGAACCCGCCTCGGACGACGGCGCCGAAGCCGCGGCCTCGGCCAGGGCGGCCTCGAACCCGGCGTAGAACTCCCCGGCGGCGAAGTGCTGCCACCACTCGACAAAGCCCGCCGCCCGGTCGTGCCGCTGCGCATCCACCCGCCTGATAAGGGCCTCGAGCGACCCGCGCGCCTCGGCGATGCGGCCCCCGGGCGAGGGCGCCCCGGCGCCGTCCGCCCCGGCGTCCGGGCCGGCGTCGGCGTCGATCGCGTCGCGCTCGCCCTGCAGGAAGCCCAGGAATTGATGGCTGTCGTTGACGGCCCCGAGAAGTTCCTGCATCTCTTCGAGCCGCGGCAGCAGGTCGCGCAGGGCCGGCGCGGGCAGGCAGGGCGTGAACAGTTCCGCGGCGTAGCGCACCTTCTTCACCGCGATGCGCACCTCGTGCAGGCGGTCGAGCACGCCGAGGTCGGCCTCCGCCGCGGCCCTGAGCCGCTCCAGCGCCGCGCCCAGGGTCGCGCTCGCCGCGTGGGCGAGCAGCACCCGGCCGGACGACGCGTCGGAGCGATCGAAGTCCCTCGCGCCCGGCTCGCACAGACGCTTGAGCACGCCGCGTCGGAGGCGCGCGAGCCGGCGCGGGTCGTGCTCCTCCCCCACCTCGATGAGGCGTCGCTGGGCCTCGCGCCGGCGCTCGGCGATCCTGCCGCTCAGCCAAGGCAGCGCCGCGCGGGTCTCGTCCGTCGACGACACCCGGGCCGACCATCGCGCGACCATGCTTGCAAAGACGTCCAGGTCGCGCCCCGCGGCGGCGGCGCGGCGGATGTCGCGCAGGACCGCCTTCACGCGCTTCCGGTCCTTGCTCCGCAAGCATGTCCGGTAGACGTCGAGCGCGGCGGCGGCGCGGCGGGTGGCCACGCGCAGCCGGTGCAGGTGCTGCGGCGCCGGCAGGTCCGTCGCCCCGCGCTCGCCGGCCGCCGGCCCGAGACGCGATTCGACCGCCTTCAGCCGCGCCCCGATCACCTGCCTGGCGGCGTCGGTGAGCGGGGTCAGCGAGGTCAGGCCTTCGATCTCGGCGCGTCCGCGTCGCATGTCCGAGTTCATCGTACGCGCGGGCATCCCCCGGGGTCGCCGGATCCTCGGCATCCCGGGCCTTCGCGCGGCGCGGCGGTTGCCGCCGGTAGACTCCGCCGAGTCCGCCCTCGGAAGCCCGGGGCGCGGACGGGGGCGAACGCCTGATAACGGAGAAGTCGCGTGAACACGAATCATCGATCCTTCCGAATCGCGCGCCTCACCGCCGCGATGCTCGCCGCCTCGTGCGCCGCGGCGTGCGAAACCGTCTGCCGGGAACCCGGCATCACCGCGACGCCAGCCGCCCCGAGCGCCACGGTCGCCGACCTCCGCCCTGCCGCCGACAAGGCCCGCGCGGTGATCGACCTCCCGCGCTTCGAGCGCACCCCGGCGGAGGCCAAGGCCTCGACGGACTCGGCCATCGCCGAGGCCGACCGCCGCCTCGACCTCATCGCCTCCCAGCACCTGCCGGGGGCCACGTTCGACTCGACGTTCGCGGCCCTCGACGAGGCGGTCTACGGCGTGGTGACGGCGGCGAACCGCCTGGGCGTCATCAAGGAGTCGAGCCTCGACCCCGCGATGCGCGCCGCGTGCACGGAGCAGGTGCAGCGGATGTCGGAGTGGGGGGTGGGCGTCCAATACCGCGAGGACGTCTACCGCGCGTGCAGGGCGTTCGCCGACGCCCACGACGCCGGCAAGCGACCGGCGCTCACCGGCGAGCCGCTGAAACTCATGCGCGACACCATGCGCGACTACCGGCGCAGCGGCCTGGCCCTGGCCCCCGAGGTCCGCTCGAACGTTGAGAACCTGCAGAAGACCCTGGCCCGCCTCTCGACCGAGTTCTCGACCAACATCACCGAGAGCCAGGTCCCCGTTCTCTTCAGCCCCGAGGAACTGCAGGGCGTGCCCGGCGACTTCCTCGCCTCCCTCAAGGAAGAGAACGGCAAGCGCGTGGTCCTCGCCAACGTCACGCCTCAGTACATGACGGTGATGCAGAACGCCCGGCCCGAGGAGACCCGCCGGCGGCTCGAAGCGGCCCGCTTCTCGATCGCGGTGGAGAAGAACGCCCGCGTGCTGGACCAGATGCTGGCCACCCGCGACGCCATCGCCTCGGCCCTCGGCTACGCGTCCTGGGCCGACTACCAGATCGAGCCCCGCATGGCCAAGACCGCGGCCCGGGCGACGTCGTTCCTCCGCGACATGCGCGAGGGGCTCCAGCCCAAGTTCGCGTCCGAGGTCGCGGAACTCACCGCCCTGAAGCGCGCCGACGAGGGGCCCCAGGCGGAACTGAAGATCTGGGACTGGCGCTACTACCAGAACCAGCAGGCCAAGGCCAAGTTCGATATCGACGCGGAGGCGCTCCGCGTCTACTTCCCGCTCGAGCGGTGCCTCACCGGCATGTTCGACATCTACCAGCGCATCTTCGGGCTGCGCTTCACGCAGCTGGCCAACCCCGATCCCTGGGCCCCCGGCGTCACCCTCTATGCCGTCGAGGACGCCGCCTCCGGCGAGCCCATGGGCCTCTTCTACCTCGACCTCTTCCCGCGCGAGGGCAAGTACAACCACTTCGCGCAGTTCGACCTCATCGGGGCGCGCCGCCTGGCCGACGGGCGCACGCGGCGTCCGGTGGCGGCATTGCTCTGCAACTTCTCCGCGCCCACCCAGGGCAAGCCCAGCCTTCTCACCCACCAGGAGGTCACCACCCTCTTTCACGAGTTCGGGCACGCGATGCACACCATCCTGACCCGCGCCGGCTTCGCCCGGCTCGCGGGCACCGCGGTCGAGCAGGACTTCGTCGAGGCCCCCTCCCAGATGCTCGAGCACTGGGTGTGGGACCCCGACGTGCTCGACTCCTTCGCCGCCGACTACCGCGACCCGAGCAAGAAAAT
>CANJRL010000069.1 GCA_947476675.1 Phycisphaerales bacterium | reverse complement strand
GAGGATGGCACGCCAGTGCGCCGTCGTCCCGTACACCTGCTTCGAGATCCCGCTCAGCGTCTCGCCCTGCGCCACCACGTGCTCCCCCCGGCTCGGCGCGGCCCGCTCGGCCGACGGAGCCGCCGCGGCCCGCTCCCGCGCCGCGCTCGCCGGCACGCCCTGCACGTTCTCCGGGTCCACCGGGATGCGCAGCTCCATCCCCGCCTTCAGCTTCACCGGGTCGACCTTCGGATTCGCGCGCGAGATCACCGTCCACCTGCCGCCATCCCCGTACACCGCCTTCGCGATGCTCTGCATCGTCTGCCCCGCCTGCACCGTCCGCATCGTGAACGCCGGCGGGATCACGCCCGCCGCCCGTGCCGCCGGCTCGGGCGCCGGCGCAACCACGGGCGCAGCCTGCCTGGGCTCCTGCTTCACCGCCGGCGGCTCGGCCTGCGCTACCGGCGCGTGCGAGAGCGCCGCCATCCTCGGGGGCGCCTGCTGCGCCGCCACCGACACCGCCGCCCGCTCCTGCCTCGGCGCCCCGGGCTCTGCGGCGAACCGGATCGCCGGCTCCGCCGCCCGCGTCGGCCACAGCCAGAACGTCACCACCCACAGCCCCGCCAGGGCCATCGCCCCCAACACCAGCCTTGATTGCAGCGATCGCACGCGGTCCCTGCCTTTCATTCAGCGCTGCCCGTGAGCATCCTTGCCCATCGACCCGCGGGGCTCCGCCCATGAATCCCCCGCCCGGCTCACCTTAGGTCGTCGCCAGCCCCGCCGGCTGCTGGCCCGGCAGGGGCTGGGGCCGCGAGGGCGGCCGCTTCATCCACACGATCGGCGACGCGATGCCGATGGATGAGTACGTCCCTGTCAACACCCCGAGAAAGATCGCGTAGGCAAAGCCGCGGACGCTCTCCCCGCCGAAGATGTACAGCAGCCCGGCCGACACCAGCGTCGTGCCGGACGTGATCAGCGTCCGCGACAGCGTCTGGTTGATGGAGGCGTTCACCACCTCCCTCGTCGCGTAGGTCAGCTTCCCCCGGTTCTCGCGGATCCGGTCCATCGTCACGATCGTGTCGTTCAGCGAATACCCCAGCACCGAGAGCACCGCCGCGACCATCGCGAGATTGATCTTGAACGGCTGCAGCCCCAGCATCGCCGCCGTCTCCGGGAACTTGTCGTACACGATCTGCGCCACCGCCAGCATCCCCACCGCCACGAACGCGTCGTGCAGGTCCGCCGCCACCGCCGCCAGGCTGTACCGCACCGAGCCGAACCGCACCCACAGATAGATCAGGATCCCGAGCACGCTCAGCCCCAGCGCCACCACCGCCTGGGCCACGAACGTCTTCGCGATCGACGGGCTGAACGACTGCACCCCCGAAAGGCTCGTCCCGACCTCCAGCGAGTCGCGCACCAGCCGCTCCTCCGCCGCGGCCAACTCGATCTTCCACCTCGCCTCGTCGTCGAAGTAGTTGATCGACCGGTCGCCGGCAAGCACCGCCGCCGAGCGCACCGCCTCCGGCGTCCCCTCGAGGATCACGATCCTGTGCGGCCTGGCCAGCGAACTCGCGTGGTCCGGCTGCGCCTTGAGCCTGTCGATCCGCGCCTCGAAGTCGCGCAGCGTCACCGGGGGACTGATCCCGTCAACCCGCACCGCCACCCCGCCCACGAACGACGACACATCGTCCCGAACCCCGGGCCTGCCGATGTTCTCGCCCAGCGCCGGGTGCAGCACCGGGTCCGCCGTGATCCCCTTGGCCTGGACCGGCGCCTGCGCGTCCAGCACGCTCCGGAACGCCGCGATGACCTCCTTCGACACCACCGCCGGGTCGTCAACCACCGTCTTGATCGTGAACGTGCTCGACGTCACGTTGTCGTCGCCCGGGTTGATGACGAGCACCGTCGCCTTCCCGAGTTCGCCCAGCGGCGACTCCGGAGGCGCCCCGGCCGTGTGCGCCCTCAGCATGTCCTCGATCTGCTGCCGGGTCCGCGTCATCGCCCGCGGCTTGCCGTCGGGCCCGGGCTCGTCCTTGAGCCGCAGCGTCACCGCCGTCCCGCCACGGAACTCGTTGTCGAACATCTCCGGGCCCTGCCGCACCAGCGCCGCCACGCCCCCCGCCGTCAGCAGGATCGACACCGCGTAGAACGCCCAGCGCTTGCCCATCCAGTCGATGCGCGGCTCGATGAGCCGCCCCAGCGCCGGGATCGCCATCGGGAGCATCGACAGGTCCTTCCACCCCGCCGCCATCGCGATCATGAAGATCAGGCGCGTCGTCACCAGCGCCGCGAACAGCGTCGTCACGATGCCGATCGCCAGCACCACGCCGAAGCCCTTGATCTCCGTGGTCCCCACCTGGTACAGCACCAGCGCCACGATCAGCGTCGTCAGGTTGCCGTCGACGATCGCCGCCGCCGCCCGCTCGAAGCCCGCGCGCACCGCGCTCTTGAAGTTGTGGCCCGCCCTGATCTCCTCGCGGATGCGCTCGTAGATCAGCACGTTCGCGTCCACCGCCATGCCGAAGGTCAGGATCACCCCCGCGATCCCGGGCATCGTGAACGCCGCGTTCCCCGCCGCCATCAGCCCCAGGATCGTCACCGCGTTGGTCACCAGCGCCGCCACCGCGATCACACCCGACGTGAAGTAGTACACCACCATGAACGCCGAGATCACCAGGAACGCGTACACGCCCGCGATCATCCCCTTGCGCAGATTGTCCGCCCCCAGCTCCGGCCCCGTGATGTCCGTCTGCACCGGCGCCTCCGCCAGCTTCGCCGACAGCGAGCCGGCGCGCAGCGTCCGCGTGATGTAGTCCACCTCGGCCTGCTTGAACCCGCCCCGCCCGCCCGTGATCTGCCCCTGCGTCGAGATGCGGCTCTGCAGCGTCGGCGCGGTGTACACCCGGTCGTCCAGCAGGATCGCCATCTGCTTCTGGATGTTCTCCCCGGTCAGATCGCCCAGCAGGCTCCCGCCCACCGCGTCCATCCGGAAGCCGATCCCCGGCAGGCCGTTGGTGTCCGGCTGCCCGAACGCGTCCGCGATCCGCCACTCCCCCTCCGCCTCCGTCAGCCGCTTCCCCGGCGTGTCGTACAGCATCACGTAGTACAGCCCGTCGCGCTCCTCCCCCACCAGCCCACGGTTGGCGAAGAACTGCGCCGGGCTGCGCTGCAGCATCTCGACCTGCTGCACCGTGTCGTACCACGTCTCGATGTTCTCGACCTGGTACCACCGCGCGGACGACGACTTCGCGCTCCGCGGCCCGCGCTCCCGGAGGTCCTGACGCAGCCGCTGCTCCTCCGACCCCAGTTCGCCCGGGCTCACCGCGATCCGGAAGTGCAGCACGCCCGCCCCGCGGAGCAGGCGGATCAGGTCCTGAGGGTCGTCGAGACCCTTCCGCTCCTTCGCGTACGCCTCGTACGCCGCCTCCGCCGCCGCGATCCTCGGCGCCGCGTCCGGATGCCTCCCCCGCATCGACTCCAGCGCCCGGTCACGAGGGCTCGGCACCACCGTCACCTGCCCCGTCTCCGAGTTCTTGAGCGTCTTGGTCTCCCGCGGCAGTTCCAGCGCCCGGCGGACCTCCTCGCCCTTGAGCGTCGTCGCGAGCACCGACTTCCGCGCCGTCTCGTAGGCCACCTCGGCGTCCGCCGCGCGCGCCACCAGGTCATCGATGACCTTCTGGTCCGCGTTCGCCGCCGTCGCCTCCTCGATCGCCTTGCGCGCCGACCGCGACGCGTCGTACGCCTCCGCAGCCGCGCGGATCAGCCCGGCCTTCGCCGCGTCGCCCCCGGTCACCTCCGCGATCGCGGCGTCCCGCGCCGCGCCCGTCTCACGGAGCGCACGCTCCAGCGCGCCCTCGTCCACCGCCGTCGCGTCCAGCGCCGCCAGCGCCGCCTGGAAGGACTTCCGCAGATCGCGCACCCGGTCGCTGGGCAGCGGCATCGAGATCTCGATCCGGTTGTCGCCCTGCGCCACCATCGAGATGTCCAGCGTGCCCGTCGGGTTCACGCGCTGCTTGAGCACCTCGATCGTCTTGCCCAGTTCCGCCGTCGCCGACTTGGTCGGGTCGACCTCCACCGGGTAGACCAGGCTCACCCCGCCCGCCAGGTCCTTGCCCCGGCGCAGCTTGTCCTCCGGCGGGTACATCGCCAGCCCGCAGAACAGGATCACGGCCAGCACCAACAGCGATCGAGAGATGAGGTTGCGCATGCGTCGGCGAAAGGCTCCGGTCGGCAAGGTCGGCGGAAGGAGCGACGATCGCCCCCCGCCGCTCAGAGGTTCCTGGTCAATCAGCGGGCGGCGTCGGCGGCGGCGAGTTCCTCGCCCGGTTTCGCCTCCGACCGCTTCAGCACGTTCTGGATGGCGCTCCGCACCACCCGCACCTTCGTGTTCGTCGATTCGTCCACCTTCAGCACCACCTCGTCGTCGCGGACCTCCGCGACAGACCCCAGCATGCCCCCGATGGTCTGCACCCGATCGCCCCGGCGCAGGCCGCCCAGCATCTCCTCGCGGCGCTTCTTCTCCTTCCGCCCGGCGAAGACCTGCATGAGAATCATCACCAGGAACACCACACCGACCAGGAGCAGCATGCTGCTCCCGCCCAGCGGGTTGGGCGCCGCCCCGCCCGGCGCTCCGAGCGGCTGCGAGCCGCTCGACGCGGTCCCCGGGCTCGGGCCGGGCCCGGTCTCAGGTCGGCCCGCGATGGGGGGCGGGCTGGCGGCCGCCGCAGCGCCCCCGCCTTCGGCCTGGGCCAGTGTCAGCGGAAGCAGCGGGAACGGTGTGTGGGTCGGTGTCTGCATGTGCGCCAAGGGACGATCCGCCGTGGAAACCCGAGGCCGGCGGACGACGCCGGCCCCGCGCTTCGGGGCCTGTTCCGACTCAACCCGGGACGCTGTCGGCGTCGTCCCCGCGCCACGCGGGGTCGGCGACCGGCCACCGTCGGGAAAAACCGAGCCAGCCATCTTCCCGGATTGTCGCCCGGATGTCCACCATGAGCCTTTGGAAGTGCCGGAGGTTGTGCAGCGTCACCAGAATCGGCCCCAGCATCTCCTCGGCCATGAACAGGTGCCGCAGGTACGACCGGCTGAACCAGCCTCTCCCCCCGGGGGGTGCCCAACCGGCCCCGCAATACGCCGCCGGGGCGCACGCGGGGCAATCGCACCCCTCCTCGATCGGTCCGTCATCCTCCGCGTGCCCCGCGTTCCGCAGCCGCACCCGCCCGTTCCGCGTGAACGCGTTGGCGTTTCGGCCGTTCCGCGTCGGAATCACGCAGTCGAACATGTCCACCCCGGCACGCACCGCGGCGACCAGATCGCGTTCATACCCGACGCCCATGAGATACCGCGGCTTCGCATCGGGCAGGAGGGGAGCGGTGTGCGCCACGACTCTGGCGATCTCGCCGTGCCCCTCCCCCACCGCGACGCCCCCGATCGCGTACCCCGGCAGTGCAACCGCTGTCACCTGCCTCGCCGACGCCGACCTTCGCTCGAGATCGGTTCCGCCCTGCACGATGCCGAACAGCGCCTGCTCGCCGGGCCGGGCGTGCGCCTCAGCGCAACGGGCCAGCCAGCGCGCCGTGCGGTCAAGGGCTTCGTCCAAGCGGCGGGCGTGGGCCCCGGGCCGCCCCCGATCGCCACCCGACGCCGAGGGATCGACGCTCGGGGGGCAGTCGTCCAGGGCCATGATGATGTCCGCCCCCAGGGCGTTCTGCACCTCGATGGCGCGCTCCGGCGTCAGCGCCACCGTCGACCCATCCACGATCGACTTGAAGATCACGGCGTCGTCGGTGATCCGGTTGGTGTCCGACATCGAGAACGCCTGGTACCCGCCGGAGTCAGTCAGGATCGGCGCGTCCCAGAGCATGAAGCCGTGCAGCCCGCCGCGCCCGCGGACGATGTCAGGCCCCGGGCGGAGCAGCAGGTGGTACGTGTTGGCCAGCACGCACTGCGCGCCCGTCTGCGCAACGAGCCACGGCGGCACGCCCTTGATCGTCGCCTTGGTCCCCACCGGCATGAACGCGGGGGTATCGAAGATCCCGTGCGGCGTGGCGACGCGGCCGACGCGGGCCCGCGTCGAAGCGCAGCGGTGCAGGATCTCAAATGTCAGCGGGGACGGGGCCAAGGGGAACAAGCGTAGACGCCGGCCCGCGATCAGCGCGCCGAGCCCTGGCGGGCCTCGGTCGCCTTCCGCAGGACGTCCTTCTCGCGGTTGCTGAGGCTCTGGAGGCCCTGCGTCGCGACCTTGGCGAGAATCCGATCGACCTCGCCATCGTCGGGCGCCGGCGACGCCCCCCGGCCGTTCCCGCGGTGCGGCCAGCGCGTCGACTTCGCCGGGCTGTCCGGAGGAGAGCGGCCGAAGACGTCGAAGAAGTCGTGCAGCAGGTGCGGCCTGCGGATGAAGAAGTACCCGGCCAGGGCGCCGCCGATGTGCGCCGCATCGCCCCCGGCGTTCTTGCCGGATGTGAAGAGGTTGAACAGCGCCATCGCCACGTAAAAGTAGACCAGAGTCTGCAACCGGAACGTGAAGGGGAGGAGCAGGAGCTGCATCGGGGCGTTGGGGTGGTAGTACGCCGCGGCCATGAGCACGCCGAAGACCCCCGCCGAGGCGCCCACCAGGGGCGTCCGGGGGTCGCTGCTGAGCACGCCGGGGATCTGCACGCCGGCGCTGCCGAGGAGGTTGAGGAGCAGGTACATGGCGGCGCCGCAGATCCCGCAAAGCAGATAGAAGGCGAGGTACCGCTTGCCCCCGAGCCGGTTCTCGACCATCTGTCCGAATAGGAAGAGGCCGAACATGTTGAAGAAGACGTGCATCACGCCCGCGTGGAGGAACTGGAACGTGATGAAGCGCCAGATCTCGAGGCGGAAGATCGCGTCGTAGGTCGAGAAGTGGCCGACCCCCTGCATCACCGACCCGATCGCGGGCGCGAAGGCGCCGAGCACGAACACCGCGGCGTTGACGGCGATCAGCCAGGTGTTGCACGACCAGCGGCGCACCCGGCCGACGCCGGCGCGGCCACCGCCGCCGGAACTCCAGCGGTCGTCTTCGGCTCGGGCGTAGGCGCGGTCGGCGAGTCCCATGGATCGGTGAGGACGCTTCGGAAAGACGGGCAGAGCGGATATGTCGGCGCGCGCACGCGGAGGCGCAGCACATTCTTCGGATACCCGCGCGGCGGATGTTAGCCCCGGCGCTTCCGCTCGGTTTCCCGCGCCAGCGCGGCGCGCTCGGCCTTGCTGAGGCTTTCCATCCCGGTCGAGGCGATCTTGGCCAGAATTCGGTCCACATCGGCCTTCCGCTCGGCCTCCTCGAGTCTGGCCCTGGCCGCCTGCTCGGCGCGGCGCTCCGCGGCGGCGTCGATCGGATCGAGTTCCGCATCGTCGAGACCAAGGTCGAACCCCCCCGTGAGCAGTTCCGGCGCTCGGAGCCGCCGACGCTCGTCCCAGGTCACCAGCCCCGCGAAGACGCCGACGGCCACCAGCATCGCCTGCTGAGAGGCAAGCCCCGCGATCGCGACGATGCACGCCGCGACCAGGCCGATGTCGAGCGTCCGCTCGGTGGCCCTCCTGTATCCGGCCCGCGCCCACAGCAGCGCGCGCAGGATGCGCCCTCCATCCAAGGGGAACATCGGGAGCAGCAGGTTGAACCCGAGCAGCAGCAGGTTGATCGCGTGCAGCCAGAAGAGGAGAACTTTCCACCAGGCGTCGAAGACGGGCGAGGCAAGGGTCGCGCCCAGGCGCAGCGGGTTGAACACCAGCGCCTCGCCGAGTCCCGCGGCGAGCATCGCACCGACGAGCATCGGGGCGAGCACCGCGTGGACCGCCGGGCCCGCGATGGAAGAAAGGAGGTGGGCCCTCCATCGCTCGGGCAGGACGGGCGGAGCGAGTCCCCCCAGCGGCCAGAGCAGGAGGTCCGACGCATCGCCTCCCACCCAACGGGCGCCGAGGGCGTGGCCGAGTTCGTGGAGCAGCACAAGGGCAAAGAGAGCCGCCATGGCCAGAGCGGTGTAGCCCCCCCCCATCTCGTGGCGGAGGATGGAAAAAAGCACGGTGGCGCCTGCATAGACCAGAAAGAACAGGTGGATCCGGAGTCGGAGCCCACCGACCGAGCCGAGGGGAACGGCCCATTGCAGGGGGCTGTCCGCATCGCTGACCAGGCGCGAGACACCGGCCCGGAAGCCGTCGCCGTGGGAGCCGCTGGGGGTGCGCCTGGCCGGGGGGCGGACCATCAGCGGTTTTCCCCGACTGGAGGGAGAAGGCCCCGGCGCTGCGCGAGGAGGAGCGCGAGCATGCTCTTGGCGTCGCGGAGCAGGCCGCGGTCGATCATGGCGAGGGCCTCGGACGCCGGAACGGGGCGCACCTCGATGGATTCGTCGTCTTCGAGGTCCTGGCCGATGTGGACAAGTTCGGTCGCCAGGAAGGAATGCATGGTCTCGTCTCCCAGACCCGGTGAGGTCAGGAAGTCGGCGAGGGGATCGATGCGGCCCGCTCGGTAGCCGGTTTCCTCGATCAGTTCCCGGGCCGCGCAGTCGCGCGGCGGCTCGTCGCGGCCGAGGGTGCCGGCCGGGAGTTCCCAGAGCCAGTCTTCCAGAGCGACGCGGAAGTTGCGGATGAGGACGATGCGGCCGTCGGGAAGAACGGGCACAATCAGCACCGCGCCCGGGTGGCGGACGACCTCGCGGCGGACGGTCCGCCCGCTGGGCATGCGGACCGAGACCTGCTCAAGGTCGAACTTCGAACCCCTGTGGATCAGCGATCGCTCGCCCCGAGGGCCCATCGTGCGGATGATACCGGCGTGAAGTCTCGCCCGATGCAGCCGGAACAGCCGCCCGCGAACGGCCGTGCCGCGCGCCCGCCGGATCGGCACGACCCCTCGGACCGGCTGAGGCAGACGCCGGAGATGAAGCGCGAGCGCGAGGGCCGAGCCGCCGCCGCGAGCGCGTACGACGGACCGATCGCCCGGCTGGTAGGCGTGCGCAAGGCGTTCGGCGCCCTGCAGGTTCTCCGCGGCGTCACGCTCGATTTCCGCGCCGGCGAGACCACGGTGGTGCTGGGCCCGTCGGGGGCCGGGAAATCGGTCCTGCTCAAGCACATCGTCGGGCTGCTTCAACCCGACGGGGGCGAGGTGTATTTCCAGGGCGCGCGCATGGACGGCCAGCCGGAGGGCCGTCTGCGCCGGGCGCGGCGGGACATCGGCTTCCTGTTCCAGATGTCGGCGCTCTTCGACTCGATGACCGTCGAGGACAACGTGGGTTTTCCGCTGGCGGAGCACACGACGCTCTCGGGGACCGAGCGCGCCCAGCGGGTGCGCGAGGCGCTGGCGACGGTCGGCCTCGAGGGGACGGAGAAGAAACTCCCCCAGGCGCTCTCCGGAGGCCAGCGGAAGCGGGCGGCGCTGGCCAGGGCCGTCATCCTCCACCCCTCGCTGGTGCTCTACGACGAGCCGACGACCGGGCTGGACCCGATCCGCGCGGACGGCATCAACGACCTGATCGTGCAGATGCGGCGTGATCTGGGCTGCTCGGGGATCGTGGTGACGCACGACCTGCAGTCGGCGCGGAAGGTGGCGGACCGCGTCGTGATGCTGTACCGGGGCGAGATCATCGCGGACGGGACGTTCGGCGATGTCGAGCGCTCCGATGACCCGTACGTGGGGCGGTTCCTCGCGGGACGCTACGATCCGACAGTTGATGATGCGCCCGCGGCGCCGCCGCCGGCGTCGGCCCCGGCGGCCTCGGAGAGCAAGCGTTGAATCGGCGGATCCGCGATTTTTTCATCGGCCTGACGGCGATCGTGGGGCTCGGCGGCTTGGGGCTGACGCTCTTCCTGTTCGGCGAGTTCCGCGGTTCCAAGACCTATCCCCTTCGGCTCGACCTTGACAACGCGTCGGGGCTCACGAAGGCGTCCCCCGTCACGCTGAACGGCGTGCGCATCGGCGAGGTGAGAACGGTGGATCCGGCCAAGGACCCGCGCGAGGGGGCGATCGTGGGGCTTGCGATCAAAGAGGGGGTCCGCGTGCCACGCCGCCTCGAAGTCTCGATCGACAGGAGTTTCGTCGGTGATTCCTCGCTCTCGCTGAGGCCCAGCGGTCTCCTCGGGGATGGGCCCTTGACTGAGGAGGATTTCCTGAGGCCGGGCGACGCGGTGCGGGCCAAGGCCGGCTCGTTCATGGACCAGATCGGCTCGGTGCTGGATGCGCGTCTGGGGTCGCTGATGGGGGCGGCGGACGATTTCCGCACGCTGTCGGGGACGTGGACCAGGGTCGGCGAGCGGGCCGAGGCGCTGATGACTCCCCGGCCCTCGGCGGACGTGGACGCCGGGAGGCAGGAGCCGAACCTGGCGACGGCGATCGCGCGGATCGACCGGGCTGCAGCCGCGGTGCAGGCCTGGCTCGGGGACGAAGAGATGCGCGGGGACGCGAAGCGGGCGGTGGCAAGGGCATCCGACGTGTTCGACAAGGCGGCGGAGGCGGTCGACACCTTCAACGCCACCGCAAAGACCATCAACGACCGCGTGAACACGGTGGGAGACAACGTGGACACCGCGACGCGCGAGGTGGTGGCGCTGAGCAACCGCGCCGGGGAGGCGATCAACGAGCTCCGCGGCGTGCTGGCGCAGATCAACCAGGGCGAGGGGACCGTCGGTCAGTTGGTCAAGAACCCGGACCTCTACAACGCGCTGACCGACGCGGCGCGGCGGCTGGAGAAGGCCCTGACCGAGGCGCAGCTCATCATCGAGAAGTACCGCAAGGAAGGCATCCCGATCAGGTTCTGAGCGCGTGGGCAGGCTCCCGTTCGATCCCCGCAGGATGGCCGCGCAACCGGCGGCGCAGTCCGCCGCTCCGGGGGGACCGGGCGCGCCCCTGCGGGTCCGCGATCTGTGCGCGATGATCTCCGGCGCGCTCGAGAGGGGCACGCCCCGGTCCGTGCGTGTGGTCGGCGAGGTCAGCGGGTTCAAGGACAACACCCACTGGTACTTCTGCCTGAAGGACGCCGAGGCGCGCGTCGATTGCGTCATGTTCCAATCGGCGGCGCGCAGGGCGGGATTCACGCTGCGCAACGGCCAGGAGGTGATCGCCGGCGGGCAGGTCCGGCACTTTGCGCAGCAGGGGAGAACGCAACTGTACGTGGACCGTCTGGAGCCGGTGGGCGCCGGGGCGCTGGACCTGAAGTTCCGGCAACTCTGCGAGGAGATCCGGGCTCTGGGGTGGTTCGCGGAGGATCGCAAGCGGGCGCTTCCCGTGTTTCCGGGGCGCGTCGCGGTGGTGACGTCGTCGACCGGCGCGGCCTACCAGGACGTGCTGGACACCATGCGTCGGCGGTGCCCGGCGGTGGAGGTGCTGCTGGCGGACGTGCGGGTGCAGGGCGAGGGCGCGGCGGCGGAGGTCGCGGCCGCGCTGGGGAGGATTTCCCGCGAGCACGAGCGGCTGGGCGTGGACGCGGTGATCGTGACCCGCGGCGGCGGGTCGATGGAGGACCTGTGGACCTTCAACGAGCGTTCGGTGGCCGCGGCGATCGTGGCCTGCGCGGTCCCGGTGGTCGCGGCGATCGGGCACGAGACGGACGTGACCATCGCCGAGCTGGTCGCGGACATGCGGGCGGCGACGCCCACGCAAGCGGCGATGCGGGTGACCCCCGACCGCGAAGCGCTCGCGCAACAGGTTGCGCGGGGGGAGCAGCGGCTGTCGAGCGCGGTCCGCGGGTGCGCGGCGGACGCGGGGCGGCGGCTGGAGTCGGCGGAGCGCGCGGGGCGTTCAGCGGTGCGGCATCGGCTGGCCGACGCCCGGGTGGGGCTCGAGAGGGCCGCCGGGCTGCTGGCGCGGTGTCGGCCGGAGGCGGAATTTGCCCGCCGCTCTCATCGCGTGAGCGCTCTGGAGATGCGGCTGGCCCGCGCTGTGCGGGATCGGATGCGGACGGTCGATCTCGGGGAGCGGCGTGCGCGGCTGGACGCGTGCCTGCGCGCCGCGGTGTCGCAGCGGGCGCAGCGGCTCGACGGGCTCCATCGAGCGCTCGAACTGGCCAGCCCGGTCAACGTGCTCAGGCGGGGCTATTCGGTGACGATGCGGGCCGACGGGCGGCTGGTGCGCTCGCCCTCGGATGTGCGCCCCGGGGACACGATCGACACCCGGCTCGCCGACGGGTCGGTGCGATCGGTGGTAGAGGGTGAGAGGGCGAGCCGCGGCCCGTCGCCGGTGCGGCGGCCCGGTCGCGAGGAACCCGAGGGCGGGTTGTTCCAGTAAGGTGCCCGGCGAATGGCGGAGCGGAAGCCAGCGAAGTCCGAGGTTGAGTCGCTCACGTTCGAGCAGGCGGTGGAGCGGCTCGAGGCCATCGTTGCGCAGATCGAGTCGGGGCGGATCGGGCTGGAGCAGTCGATCGCGGAGTATGAGCGTGGGGCGGCGCTGGTGAAGCGCTGCCGCGCGATTCTGGAGCGGTCCGAACAGCGTGTGCTGGAACTGACGGCGGAGGGAGCCAAGGAGTCGGGGCCTCCGGGCAAGGCGGCGCAGCGGTCGGAGATCTCGGCGGCCCAGGATGACGAAGAAGCCCCATTCTGAACGGCGTTGGCCTTGATTCCCGCGCTGCCCGGGTGGGTGCTGGCGATCCCACCGCTGCTGTTCATGGGGGCGGCGGGGGCGTGCGTGGGATCGTTCCTGAACGTGGTGGCGTATCGGTTGCCTCGTGGCGAGGGGCTGTGGAGCCCGGGCTCGCGCTGCCCGACGTGCGAGACGCCTCTGACGTGGCGGGAGAACTTCCCCATCTTCGGGTGGCTGGGGCTTCGCGGGCGGTGCCGGTTCTGCCGGACGCCGATCGCGGCGGAGTATCCGCTGGTCGAGAGCGGAACGGCGCTTCTCTTCGCGGGGGTCTACGCGGCGTGGTTCCTCGGGTGGTCCACGGGTGTGGGAGGGGATGATCGCTTCGCGCCCGATTGGGCGAGGGCCGGGCTGGTTCCGGCGCTTCCTTACCTTGTTCTGGTTCTGACCCTCCTGAGTGGGCTCATCGGGATGGCGCTGATCGATGCCCGGACGTACCACATTCCGGTGTCGATCCCCTGGCTGGTGACGGGTCTTGCGCTGGCCTTGCACCCCGCGCACGCGGCATGGATCGAGGCAACGCGGGGGGCGCTGGTGCGCGGAGGAAGATTTCCCTGGTTCATCCCGACGCCGCCACCGGAGGCGCCCGAAGTGCTTGCCGCAACCCTGGGGGCGGGCGCGGGGCTGGCGCTGTCGCTGGGGCTGCTCTGGACGGGCGCGATGCGGCGGAGTTTCGCGGACTTCGAGGCGTGGGAGCGCGAAGCGCGGGCGAAGGAGGGTGCTGCCGGCGCTGAGCGCACGATCGAGGGTGCGCCGACCTGGCGGCAGATGGTCGTGCGCACCCTGCTGCTGACCGGCCCAGCGATATTGATGATGGCGACCGGCGCCGCGGCGGGGAAATCGGTTGGACTGGCCTTGGAGGGCATGCTCGGGGGGGCGCTGCTGGGGCTGGTCGCGGGGGTGTTCCTCAGGCAGTGGGCGGTGTCGCGTGAGGCAGCCGCGGCAGAGCCAAAGGCGGTGGTCGCCGGTTTACAGCCGGCGCGACCCTGGGTCGGCACGGCGGCAGGGTGGCTGTTCGTGGCCGGGTGCTGCGCGGCGGGATGGGCGATCTCGCCTGCGCACGGTGCGATGCTCGCGGGGCTCGGGGTGTTGGCGGTGGTCGCCGCACGGGCCTCGGGACGGATCGAGGCTGGAGGGGTGTGGCTGGAATACCCCTATGCCCGCCGCGAGATGCTCCGGGAGGCGGCGTTTCTTGCGCCGGTGGTGCTCGGAGCGATGGCGGGGCTCGAGCTGGGCGCCGGGATCGGATGGCTTGCGACTCCCCCGTTGTGGCTGCAGGCGGGCTCGGGGTCGCTGATGGGCTATCTGGTTGGGTGCGGCGTGGTCTGGGTGGTGCGGATCGGTGGGACGCTGGCGTTCGGGCGCGAGGCGATGGGAATGGGTGATGTCCACCTGATGGGCGCGGTGGGCGCGGTGGCGGGGTGGATCGACCCCGTGGCGGCGTTCGTGGTGGGGCCGGCGGTGGCGCTGGGCGGGGCGGGGATCGGGGCGGTGGTCCGGCGGCTCTCGGGGGCGTCGGCCGGGGCGGGCGGGG
>CANJRL010000068.1 GCA_947476675.1 Phycisphaerales bacterium | reverse complement strand
TCGCGGGGGCCGTGGCGAACGGGGCGATGGTGCACACCAACTCCTGGAGCTACACCGATCCGTCGGTTCTGCCCGACGACGTGCGCAGCGCGATCATCACCGGCTACACCACGGGCCGCTCGGGCAAGGGCACGCTGTTCCTGTTCGCCTCGGGGAACGGGACGTTCGCCGAGCGGCGGGCTCTGCCCGTGCCTTACGGGAGCAGCCTCGCGAGCATGGATCAGACGGTCGCGGTCGGCGCGATGTCGAACAAGGGCCGGCACTCGTCCTACGCGAATTTCGGTCCGAAGCTCGAGTTGTCCGGCCCCTCGAACGACCTTCGCCCGTCGACCCTGGGGATCGTCACGACCGACGGCACGGGGAACGCCGGATACGTGTCGGGCGCGAGCCCCGGGGCGGACTACACGGCGGTGTCGGGGCGCGGGTCGTTCGGGGGGACGTCCGCGGCGACGCCGATCGTCGCCGGGGTCGCGGCCCTTGTGTTCGCGGAGAACCCGACGCTGTACGCCGCCCAGGTGCGGCGCATCCTGCAGAAGACCGCGCTCCGCGCGACCCGGGGAGGGTCGGTGTTCACCGACATCGACGCCACCGTGTTCGCGTTCGATCCGCTGACCAGGAGGAGCGACACGTTCGGCTACGGCCTGGTGGACGCGGCCGCGGCGGTCGCGGCCGCGCGGGCCGCGCTCGCGGACGGGAAGACCTGGCCGGCGCCGACCACCGGCTTCAGCTACTCGCTGACGCCGACCACCACCCGGCTCAACTGGTCGAACCCGCCGGCCGACGCGACCGGCGAGTACGCCAAGACGATGCTCGTGCGCTTCGATTCGGCGGCGAACAACTGGCTGCCGGACGACGGCTCGACCTACGCCGAGGGGTCGGAGACGTCCACCGGCGCGAAGATCCTGCGAGTCGCGGCGGGGATCACCTCGTACATCGATTCGAGCGCGAGCGCCGGCCTGCTCAGCAACGTCTCCTACGCGGTGTTCACGATCAACTCGGCCAACCGGTACTCGTTCCCCCAGATCGTGCGGATCGTGCCGCGGGAATCCTCGCCGGTGATGGCGATCGGCGACACCGACACGATGGAGACGCCGAACGAGGGCCCCCAGGGCTGGATCCCCTCGGGCGACTGGCGCCGCGGCGTTCCCTCGCTCAGGGTCGGGCCCTCGCTGCAGTTCGGCCCGGCGTTCAGCGGCGGGAACTGCTACCTGACCAACGGCTCCGGCGATGCCTTCGCGGGCGCCCCCGCGGTGCACACGCTGCTGTCCCCGCTGATCGATCTCACCACCGGGAACCCCCGCATCGGCAACCAGGGCGTGCGCGGAGCGTCGGTGTCGTGGTGGGAGCAGCTGGATATCTGGGGCCACGGGCTCGACACCGCGATCGTCGAGGTGATCAACGCCGACACCGGCCAGCCGGCGACGCCGACCCCGCTGTCGGCGAAGCCGTCGGGGCTTGTCTACGGCTGGACGCAGCGGTTCTACGACCTCCGCGGGTATGCGGGGCAGAAGATCCGGCTGCGCTTCACCATCTCGACGACCGCCGATCGGGGTCTTTCGGGGTGGTACATCGACGACTTCCGCGTGGGCGCGACGGTCACCGGGCAGCCGCCGGTCATCCCGGGCCGGCCCCGCCGCATCAACCTGCCGATCCTCTTCTTCGACGTCGACGTGCCGCTGGGCGTGCAGGCTTCGGCCCTGCCGTCCGGGGTTGCGTACAGCGTCGAGGACGTGATGGCGCTGCTCCGCGGGTACGGGTCGAAGGTCGACGAGGCTGGCTTCCGCTTCGAGCTGGACTTCGACCACGACGGCGAGATCGGTTTTAGCGACCTCGCGACGCTGATCGACGCGCTCGCGACCAGGCCGGCGACCAACTGACGGCGGCGGGCACGCGGCATCTTCAGAGCGCCCAGGAGCGCGGAGCCTCCTCTCGCACAGGCGGGGGCGGCTCTGGCGCGCCGGCGGAGCGGATGTGGTCGATGAAGCGCTGCCCGAAGGCGGCGAGTTTGGCCTGACCGACGCCGCGGATCTGGACCAACGCCGCCCGGTCGGCCGGGCGGGCGCGGGCCAGGTCGATCAGCGTGGTGTCGGCGAAGATCATGAACGGGGGCACGGCGCGCTCCTCGGCGATCTGGCGGCGGAGCACGCGCAGCGACTCGAAGAGCGCGCGCTCCTCGGCCGACAACCCGGCGAGGGCGTCCTCGCGCCGCGCGTTGGGTGGGCCGTGTCGCTCGGCGGGAAGCCCCTGCGCGGGCTTGGGCTCGACCAGCGAGACGCCGCGCTGCCCGCGCAGCACCTCGAGCGATGCGGCGTTGAGGCGGAGCGTGGGGTAGCGCCCCTGCTCGCCCTCGTCGCGCTCGAGCGCGCCGAGGTCGATCAATTGCTCGATGTACGCCAGCACCGCCTCGCGCCGGGCGCCCCGGAGCAGGCCGAACGTGCTCAGTTCGTGGTGGCCCCGCTGGGTGATGCGCCGGGTTGCGCGGCCCCGGAGCACGTCGGCGATGTGCGCCGCGCCGAAGCCGCCCCGGACGCGGGCGACGCACGACAGGACCTTCTGCGCCAGGACCGTCGCGTCGGCGACCGGGGCGAGTTCGCCCAAGCACACGTCGCAGGCGCCGCAACCGGACGCGGGCGCGGCATCCGCGGGCCGCGCGTAGGCCTGCCCGAAGTACTCGCTCAGGGCGGCGTGGCGGCACCTGGCGGCGCTCGCGAAGCGCTGCATGTGCGCCAGCAGGTCCGCCTGCGCCCGCAGCGATTCCGGGGTCGCGCCCGACTCGGCGGCGGAGCGCTCCAGAAGCCGCCGCCACCGCGCCCCGTCCGCGGCCGACGTGAGCAGCACGCACTCCGCCGCCAGGCCGTCGCGCCCGGCGCGGCCCGTCTCCTGCTGGTAGTGCTCGATGGACTTGGGCATCGCAGCATGGACGACGCACCGCACATCGCCCCGGTCGATGCCCATGCCGAACGCGACCGTCGCGACCACGACGTTGAGCCGCTCGGCCTTGAACCGCGCCTGCACCCGCGCCCGCTGGTCGGGGGTCATTCCCGCGTGGTAGGCGCGGGCCTCGATCGAGCGCGAGCCCGGCAGATTGCGCAGCGAGTCGGCGACGCTCTCGGTGTCCCTGCGGCTGATGCAATAGACGATCGCGGCGCTGCCCTCGTGCCGGCGCAGCGCCCGCTCGATCTGCTCGGTCGGCCGCACGCGGGGGACCACGCGATACGTGAGGTTCGGCCGGTCGAACCGCCCGACCAGCACCGCGGGGTCGCGGAGCGCGAGCTGCGCCGCGATGTCCTCGCGCACGCGGGGGGTCGCCGTCGCGGTGTACGCGTGCAGCGCCACGCCCGGGAAGCGGTGGCGCAGTTCCGCGAGGCGGCGGTACTCGGGGCGGAGATCGTGCCCCCACTGGCTGATGCAGTGGGCCTCGTCGATCGCGATGCCCCCCACCGCCAGCGCCTTCAGGCCCCGCAGGAACGCCAGGAACGGCTCGGTCAGCAGCCGCTCGGGCGCGACGAAGAGCAGCCGCAGTTCCCCCGACGCGGCGCGGCGGCGGATGTCCGCCGCTTCCTCCGGCTCCACGTGGCTGTGCAGCGCCGCGGCCGGGTACCCGACCAGCCCCAGCCCGGCCACCTGGTCGTTCATCAGCGCGATCAGCGGCGAGACAACGACCGTCAGCCGCCCGCTGACCAGAGGCGGAACCTGGTAGCAGAGCGACTTCCCGCCCCCCGTCGGCATCACCACGACCGAATCCCGCTGCGCCAGTTCCGCGGCGATCGCCTCCGCCTGGAGCGGACGCAGCGACGAATAGCCCCAGTGCCGCCGCACGGCCTCGAGCGCACCGGGGGGCAGGGACGAAGCGTCGGCGGCGATCGGAGGGGTCACGGCGCTCCTGGCGTTCGTTTAGCGGCGCTGCGCACGGGCGTGCTCGACAAGGGCCCGGAACAACCCGTCGCTCAGCGCATCGCCGGCGCCCTCATCGCGGCGCGTGCGCTCGGGGTGCCATTGCACGCCCAGGTAGAACGGCCGCGCGGGGTCGTCGACCGCCTCGATCACCCCGTCATGACCGCGGGCGACCACGCGGAGCGGGCTTCCCGCCGGCAGGTCGACCGCCTGATGGTGGCTGCTCGCGACCCGTGCCGCGACGCGGATCACCGGGTGGTCTCCGATCGACGGCGCGACGGCGTGGTGGTTGTCGCGGCGGTGAGCCTCGGCGCCGTCCCCGAGCGTGTCGTGCATGTGCTGGATGAGCCGCGCGCCGCGGTGCGCGGCCATCTCCTGCATGCCGAGGCAGATGCCCAGCACGGGCTTGTGCCGCGCGTCCTCGCCGTCGAGTGCGCGGAAGAGGGCGAGGTCGAAGGCCTGGCGCCTCGCGTCCATGGCCGAGGCTTTGGGGTGGAGCGGCGCGCGGCCCGGGCCTGCAAGCGACTCGGTGTTGATGTCCGCGCCCCCCGAGAAGACCACCGCGTCGACCATCGCGGCGCAGGCCCGGGCGTGGGCGTCGACCAGGTCGTCGGACGGAGGCGGC
This sequence comes from Phycisphaerales bacterium, assembly GCA_947476675.1. Lineage (GTDB taxonomy): Bacteria > Planctomycetota > Phycisphaerae > Phycisphaerales > UBA1924 > CANJRL01. The sequence continues at coordinate 9,792 of CANJRL010000068.1, read as the reverse complement.
GCGAGGAGGACGGGCACGCCTCCGGCGCGGCTCACGGCGTCGGCGTACTCGAATCGCGAGCGGAACCAGCCGATCCCCGTGCTGTCGGTGTGGACGTCGGCGGTGATGCCGATGATGGGTCGGTGGTCGGGGCTGCCGGGCTGCTTGTGTGGCATGTGATGTCCGGATGGCGTCGGGAGCGAAGCCTAGTGTGCCCTCGATGGGGGCGCCGCCGGAGCGCACTTCCGGACGATTGTTCGCATGCGTGGAGCCCGAAGTTGGAGTTCGACCTCGGAAAGACAATCGAGGTGCTGGAGCGCACGCCGAGCGTGCTCCGCGGGCTGCTCGCGGGGATCGATCAGGCCTGGGTCAGCGGCGGCTACGGCGAGGGGACATTCACCCCGTACGACGTCGTTGGCCACCTCATCACCGGCGAGCGCACGGACTGGATGGTGCGAGCCCGCATCATCCTCGACCACGGCACGGACCGGCCATTCGACAAGTACGACCGCTACGCCCACTTCGAGACCAGCCGCGGAAAGTCGATGGGCGACCTGCTGGATGAGTTCGACGCCGCCCGCGGCGCGAACCTCGCGGCCCTGCGGGCGCTCCGGCTTGTGCCGGCGGACCTGGCCAAGCGCGGGCGGCACCCGGCCCTGGGCGAGGTCACGCTCGCCAATCTCCTCGCCACATGGGCGGTCCACGACCTGAATCACCTGGCGCAGATAGCGCGGGGGATGGCGGCGCGGTACGAGGACGCCGTGGGGCCCTGGCGGCAGTACCTGGGTATCTACAAGGCGGCGGTGACGAAGATGGATGGGGAGGGGGAGGCGAGGAGGCGGAGCACGCTCACCTAGGCACTTTTCATCGCGTTCTATCGCGATAATGCCGCGTATGAGAAGAAGACAAAGGCAAAAATGAACCGACGCCCCGCTGTGCGGAGCGTCGGGCCGGAGATGCTATCTCCGGTGCTGCTACGAGAAGTATCGGCAGCTGCCGACAGGTTGTCAACCGTGGTTGGCAGACGGCCACGCGAGCCGCCCGGTAACCTTCTCGCCCATGAGTGAATCAGAAGCAGCACGCGCCATCGCATATATCGACGGCTTCAATCTCTATTTCGGAATGAAATCCGCGGGACTGCGTCATTACTACTGGCTCGATCTTCATAAGCTTGCGGACCATGTCGCCCGCGACTTCGGCCTCAACCTGGTCGCTACCAAATACTTCACGGCGCGACTCCGACCTCCCTCCGACCAAGCCAAGATGCTGCGGCAGACAACCTATCTTGATGCACTCATGTGCTCGAAGAGTATCGAGATCGTCTACGGCTCATACCGCAGCGACATTCGGCGATGCCGGCAATGCAGCGCCGAGCATATGCAGCATCAGGAGAAGAAGACGGACGTCAACATAGCGATCCATCTGCTCGAAGACGCGATCGCAGACAGATTTGACACCGCGTTTCTCTTCTCTGCCGATAGCGATCTTTCGCCCGCCTTAGAGGGGCTCCGAAGAGTGGCGAGCAGCAAACGAGTCATCACGGTCTTCCCGCCCCGTCGAGGTTCTGAGGAACTCCGCAAACTCGCGCGCGACATCAGACGACTACGCAAGCGTGACTTCGAACGCTGCCAGCTGCCGACGAGGATCGAGACGCCAGACGGCTTTGTCCTCGAACGCCCGTCACGATGGGCGGCTGAGCCCTAAAACTCCGCATTCCCCGGCGTCCGCGGGAACGGGATCACGTCCCGGATGTTCGCCATCCCCGTCGCGAACTGGATCAGGCGTTCGAAGCCCAGCCCGAAGCCCGCGTGGGGGACGGTGCCGTAGCGGCGCAGGTCGCGGTACCACCAGTAGTCGGCCTTGCTCAGTTTCATCTCGTCGAGGCGCCGGTCGAGGACGTCGAGGCGCTCCTCGCGCTGGGAGCCGCCGATGATCTCGCCGATCTTGGGCGCCAGCACGTCCATCGCCGCCACCGTCCTCCCGTCGTCGTTGAGCCGCATGTAGAAGGCCTTGATGTCCTTGGGGTAGTTCATCAGGATCACCGGCTTCTTCACGATCCGCTCGGTGAGGCAGCGCTCGTGCTCGGACTGCAGGTCGACGCCCCACTTCACCGGGTACTCGAAGGCCTCGCCGCACTTCTCGAGCGTCGACACCGCGTCGGTGTACGTCATCCGCTCGAAGGGCGTCTCGATCAGGAACTCGAGCGTCTTGATGACCGTGGTGTCGATCCGCTCGTTGAAGAAGGCCATGTCGTCCGGGCGCTCCTCGAGCACCGCCTTGAAGAGATACTTCACGAACGCCTCGGCCAGGTCGGCGTCCCCCGCGAGGTCGCAGAAGGCGATCTCGGGCTCGATCATCCAGAACTCGGCCAGGTGCCGGCTCGTGTTGCTGTTCTCCGCCCTGAACGTCGGCCCGAAGGTGTACACCTTCGAGAGCGCGCAGGCGTAGGTCTCGACGTTGAGTTGCCCCGACACCGTCAGGTGGGCCTGGCGGCCGAAGAAGTCCTGCGCGTAATCCGGCTGCCCGTCCTTGGTCCGCGGCATGTTCACGGCGTCGAGGGTGGAAACGCGGAACATCTGCCCCGCCCCCTCGCAGTCGCTGGCGGTGATGATCGGCGTGTGGATCCAGAAGAAGCCGCGCTCGTGGAAGAAGCGGTGGACCGCCATCGCCAGCGTGTGCCGCACCCGCGCGACAGCGCCGAAGGTGTTGGTGCGCGGCCGCAGGTGCGCGATCTCCCGCAGGTACTCGAACGTGTGCCGCTTCTGCGCCACCGGGTAGGTGTCGGGGTCGTCGACAAAGCCCAGCACACGGATCGCCCCGCCCTTCTCCGGGGCCGGGTCGACGTTGACCTCAACCGACTGGCCCTTGCCCTGCGAAGCCACCAGTTCCCCGGTGATCTCGACCGAGCACCCAGCGGTCAGGTGCAGCACCTCCTGTTCGTAGTTTGGCAGGGATGCTCGCAGGACCGCCTGGATGGGGTCGAAGCACGAGCCGTCGTGCACCGCGAGGAAGGAAAGCCCCCCGTCGGCCTTGGAATCGCGGCGGGTCCTTACCCAACCATGGATGGACACGCGGCGCCCCGGCTCTGCGCGGAGGGCGTCGCGGACGGAGATCGTGGCGGGCCGTGATGCCGAGAGCGTCGTCATGGCCCGATCCTACAGCGGTCGCACCGGGCGACGCCGTGGGCCGAAACGTGGGATGATCAAGCGGCGGGACGCTCAAACCCCGCCGCAAGGAGTGTGGATCATGGGGATTGCAATCTGCATTCTGGGCCTGCTGACCGCGATCGCGGCCGGGGTGCTGCTCCCCCGGGGGATGGGGCCTCTCCGCGGCGTCGCGGTGCTTGCCGCGATGGTGGTCGCCCTCGCCGGCTTCGCCCTGGGCAGCGTCAAGTACGTGGGCGCCGGCGAGGTCGGCATCGTGACCAGGAACGCCCTGGGCCCCTCGCTCCAGGACGGCCGCATCGTCGCCACCAAGGGCGAGATGGGCGTGCAGGCCGACGTGCTGGCCCCCGGCTGGCACTGGTGGTACTGGCCGGTGCTGTACACGGTGAAGACCGTGCCGCTCATCGAGGTCAAGGGCGACGAGGTCGGGATCATCGAGACGCGCGACGGCGCCCCGCTGCCCCATGGCCAGCTGTTCGCGCCGGAATGGAAGACCTCCGACCTGCAGCAGATGCTCGACGCGAGGCACTTCCTGACCGCCGGGGGCGGCTTCAAGGGCCGCCAGGCGACGGTCCTCACCCCCGGGCGCTACCGCCTGAACACGGAACTCTACGCCGTCCGCATGCTCAAGCAGACCGAGGTCAAGGCCGGCGAGGTGGCGGTCCTGACGGCGAACTACGGCGCCCCGCCGACCATCAAGAAGACCACCCAGACGCAGATCGGCAACGTCGACGAGACCTGGCTGGCCGACGACGCCGAGATGGGCGTCCGCCAGAAGGCCCTGCCCCCCGGGAAGTATGCCCTCAACACCGAGGCCTTCACCGTCACCGAGATCTGGACCACCGAGATGGTCGCCCACTACACCGCCAGCGCCGCGGCGAACCCCGTCTCGCGCAAGAGCGACGGCGTCGGCCACGCGGTCCAGGACGAGCGCGAGATCATCGTCCGCACCGCCGACGGGTTCACCTTCCCCGTCGACGTCCGCGTGTCCTACAAGATCGACGCCGCGTCCGCCCCCCTGGTCGTCGCCCGGCTCGGCGACGACGAGGGCGAGCGCTTCCGCGGGCTCCTCAACACCGTGGTCAGGGCCGCCTTCCGCAACTCCGCCGAGGGCGTCCGCGCCCTTGACTACGTCCAGCAGCGGAGCCAGCAGGAGGACCAGGCCCGTGAGGCAATCGCGCGGCACATGAAGGAACTGGGCGTGACCGTCACCGGCGTCAACATCGGCTCGATCGGCGACGAGAAGTCCCTCGGCGCCCTGCTGCTCACCCAGACCCAGCGCGAGATCGCCAAGCAGGAGCAGGTCACCTTCGCAGAGCAGCAGCGAGCCGCCGAGAAGAAGAAGGAACTCTCCCGCACCACCCAGGAGGCCGAAGAGGAGAAGCGCCTCGCCACCGCTGCCTACGCCGTGAAGATCGCCGAGGAAGAGAAGAAGAAGCAGGTGATCGCGGCGGGCGCAGAGGCCGAGTCGATCCGGATCAAGGCCGAGGCGCAGGCAAGGGCCTACGAACTGGTGGCCCGGCAGGTGGGCTCGCGGAACGCCGCGATGCTCGAGATGCTCAAGATCGTGGGCGAGACCGGCGTGCAGATCACGCCGCGGGTCATGGTCGCGCCGGGCTACAGCGCCGCGCCGGGCGCCCAATCGCCCGAGACCTCCGCCCTCGTCGGCACCATGCTCGAGTGGATGGCGTCGAGGCAGGACGAGACGACCCCTCCGGCGCGGGCGCAGGCCGAGCAGGCCAGGCCCGCCGCGGCGCCCGCACGCGATCAGCGGTAGTCCCACCCCGCCACGCCCTCGGGCGTGTTGTGAAGGTTCATCGTCGACCCCCCGTTGAGCGGGTTCGCGGCGCCGGGGTTCGCCTCCGTCGGGTCCTTCGCGTCCGCGTGCCCGTCGGCGAAGGCCATCGGCGTCGCGACCTGGTAATGCCCGTTGACCACCGGCGGCGCCTTGCGCAGGTACGCCAGTTCCGCGTCGTACACCATCGCCTTCTGCGACGGGTACACCACCTCGTGCGAAGCGATCGGCGCGAGCAGCGCCGCGCTCAGGTCAGTCCCTTGCCTCCACAGCGCCGGCTTGGCCACGAACGAGTTCGAGTAGCGGTACGACACCACACGCTCGATCTTGGGGGACTCCTCGCCATCCTCGCCCGGAACCCCGGCGCTGGGCAGCGATTCCGGAAGACTCGTCGAGCGACCCGGCGAGACCCACGTCGCGTAATGGCTCTGCCAGGTCGCCGCCGCGCCCAGCATCCCGGGCCAGAGGTACTCGTGCGCCCAGTGCGACGACACGCCGATTATCGTGCCCTTGGGCCACCATTCGACGAGGAGCACCCCGGGGGGCGGCGCCGGCGCGCCGGGAGGGGCGCCTTCGGGCCGCGTCCCCGCCTTCCGGAAGGGGTAATGCCCGGCCGCGTCGTTGACCTGCTGAAAGGTTGACGCGATCGAGCGGGCATTGGTCACCGACTTGAGCCGCCGAGCCTCCATCCGGGCGCCCCCCAGCGCCGGGGCCAGGAGCGCGATCAGCAGCGAGACGATGCTGATCACCACCAGCAACTCGACGAGCGTGAAGCCCGCCCGAGCAGGGGGAACGGACGCAGAACGCATCACTTCACCGCCTTCGAGGGGTCGGAGGGCTGCTCGGCCTCGCGCGCATCGCGGGCTTCCTGCGCCGCCCTCGCGAGTTTCATCGCCTGCGCCGCGTCGAGGTTGTACACGTTCACACCCACCGGCTGCCACAGTCTCTTGGATGGCTCGTACGCCAGTTCCACGCCGATCTCGGCCTTGGTGGCCTTCGGGTCGGCGCCCTCCATCAGCACCGGCACGCGGACCTCGAACACGCTGAGTTTCTTGCTCGCCGGGTCCTGCACGTCCGGGTACATGGCGCCGGTCATCATCTTCATGACGGTCCGGGCCTCGCGCCGCGCCCCGCCGGAGGAGGCCGCACGCTCCGCCGCCTCGGCGCTCATCGTGCCCGGGATCGCCTTGCCCGACGCGGTGCGCGCCGCGCCATCGTTCATCGCCGCCATGACGTCGTCGTCATCGGCCCTCGCCTGCCCGTTCACCATCTTGGGAATCACGCGGGCCCGCGAGTAATCCAGCGACGCGTTCTTGAGCAGCGCGAACAGCGGGTTGTTGGGAGGCGCCTTGCCCGAGTTGGCGGCAACCTCCGGGGGCGTGCCCCCGAGCGCCCTGACGGTCTCGATCATCTTCTCCCGCGACCCGTGCAGAAACGGCGCGAGCGCCTTGGCCGCGCTGTCCGCAAACCCCCCCGACGCCGCAGCGCCCATCGCGGCGAGTTCGGGCACCGAGCGGCTCTCGTCGCCGGCCCTCTGCGCCAGCGCCGAGAGCGACTGCTCGATGTCCGCCGGGCCGGCGATCGCGGGGAAGTTGGGGGCGGGCTCGGCCGCGGCCTCGGCGGTGCGCGGAGGGGTCGCGGCCGGATCTGCGCGGGCCGCCGCGTCCCGGGAGGGGCGGTCGAGCGAGGCGGTCTCGGCGTTCACCGACGAGCGCGGCGCGGCCAGAGGCGTGCGCGAGGCGGTTGATCCCATCACCGACCAGGCGGCAACGCCGACCGAGGCGGCGGCGACGACAGCAAGAATCGCGGGCTTGGGCGCGGGCATGGAGGCCTCCTTCGGGTCGCTAGACGCGCGAGCGGCCGCGGGCTGTCACCCAGGCCGCATTTTTCTCCGCATCGTCAGCGCAGATCGCCGGTAGGTTCTGTCGGCGAAGGCGGCCCCCCGGGCCGGGAGACAACCACGATGAACGGATGGATCAGAGCCCTCGGTGCGTTCGCGCTGTCGGCGTGTGTTCCAGGGGCGGCGTTCGGGCGAAGCGACACACAGTCCGAGCGCGAGCCGCCCGGCGGCTGGGCGGCATGGTGGGCCCGCGCCGACGCGGCGTGCGCGAACGCTGCGAGAGGCGATGGGGAGGGAGGCGTGGCCGAGTTTGTGGCGCTGCGCCGCGAGGTTGTCGGCATCGCACACAGGTACTACCTGGAAAATCAGATCGAGGCCGCGGCGTTGCGGTCGCCGAGGGCGAGGGCGGCCGCGGCGGCGCAGCGAGACACCGTCGAAACGATCTTGCGGACCGATGCGCGAACCTTCGACGATCTGCGCGATTGGCTGTGGCTCAACCGGGTCTGCGTCGACCCCGAGCGGACGCTCGCGTGGTTTGATCGCAACAAGGAAACAGAGGAAGGGCGGGCGACCATCCGGTTTGCGACGGCCCAACGATCGCTCGCGGGGGATCTTGCCGTGCTGCTCGAGTCGCGCGAGCGCTTCGCGGATGTTTCCACTCTTTACGACGATCCCAAGGAGACAATCCGCCGAATCGCGGCGGTGCTGCAGGTCTACAGGATGATCGAATCAGAGGAAGGGCAGCAATTGGCGCACAGGCTGAGAGCCATGCGAGCGGACGCCGTGCGGGAGCGCGACCGCGTGGCCCTGGCGTTCCGAGAGCGCGCGGGGCGCGTGTACGCGGGGATGCTCGCGGGAGGGCGCGAGCGCGACGCCGAACTCGCGGCCGAGGAGGCGATGAAGCAGGACGACACCGCCGCCCTTCTCACCATGCTTGTGGACACCGCGGTGCGGTGGGGGCAGCCACGCCCGGTTCACACGGAGTGGCTCCAGCAAGCCAAGGCCGCGGGCCAGGCTGTCGAGGATGTCGAATCACGCCTTCAACGCGGACTCAGCCGAGAGAGACAGCGACCGGAACCAGATCCGAGATAGGATGCCGAGAATCCGCGATCTCACCCCCGCGCCGGCGCCAGCAGCGACTCCGGCGCCTGCAGCAGGTCGATCACGTGCTGCAGGAACTTCGCCGCCTCCGCCCCGTCCACCGTGCGGTGGTCCGCCGCCAGGCTCAGCGGCATCAGTTTGGCGATGCGGATCGCCCCGTCCTTCACCGCCACGCCCTCGCGGACCCGGCCCACGCCCAGGATCGCCACCTCCGGGTAGTTGATCACCGGGGTCGCGAACCGGCCCGCGTACGACCCGACGTTGCTGATCGTGAACGTCGAGCCCATCAGCAGGTCGCGCGGGATCGAGCGGTCCCGCGTCATCCGCGCCAGTTCCTCGACCTGACGACCGATCTGGATCACCCCAAGGCTGTCGCAATCGAAGATCACCGGCACCGTCAGCCCGTGCTCGGTGTCGGCCGCCATCCCCAGATGGATCGATCGGTGCCGCACGATCTCCCCGGCCTCGTCGTCCACCGTCGCGTTCAGCGACGGGAAGGCCCGCAGCGCGCGGCACACCGCCGACATCACGAAGGGAAGGAACGAGATCTTCTCCCCCGACGCCGCCGCGGTGCGCTTGCGCACGCCGTCCAGCCCGCTCACGTCCGCCTCGTCCATCACGGTGAAGTGCACCGCCGTGTCGATCGACTGCCGCAGCCGGTTGGCGATCGTGCGCCGGACGCCCCGGAAGGGGATGCGGGTGATGTCCTGCGGCGCCGGGACGCGGGCCGGCGCCTTCGCCGGGACGGTCGAGGCGAGCGACGCCGCCGGGCGCGCCGGGACGGTGTCGACGATCTCGTGCTCCTCATCGGCGACACGCCGCGCGGGCGCCGGTTGCGCGATCCGGCGCTGAGACCCCTCACCCTGCCCTCTCCCGGAGGGAGAGGGGTGGGAGGAGGCAGAGGAGGACGAGGCGGTGCGCACGTCCTTCTCCAGCACCCGGCCCCCGATGCCGGAGCCGGCGATGGAATCGATGTCGACCCCCAGGTCGCGAGCCAGCCGGCGCACCGCCGGCGTCGCCAGGGCCTTGCCCGGGGCGGCGGACATCCCCGCCATCTCCCCCGACATCTGCCCGACCACGGTGCCCGCGTCCTCGCGCTCTTCCTGGGCGACATCGGCCCGGCCGCCACCGGGCGCAGCCGGCCGGGGAGCAGCCGGCTTGGCCTGGGCGGCATGCCCGCGGCTCTGCGTTGGCGTCGCAGGCGCCGGGGCCGAAGCGCCCTCGTACGTCCACGCCACCTCGCCGACCTTCATGATGTCGCCGGGGTTGCCCATGAGTTCCTTGATGACCCCGGCGCGGGGGCTGGGCACCTCGACGAGGGCTTTATCGGTCTCCATCTCAGCGACGGTCTGGTGCTCCTCGACGCGGTCGCCGGGCTTGACCTTCCACGAGATGAGTTCCGCCTCGTGCACGCCCTCGCCGAGGTCGGGCAGGATGAAGATGTTGGGGTCGGAGGACTTGTGGTGGGCCATGGGCGATGGTCTCGCGTGCTCGGGGGCCGCCGCCGCGACGGAAATGGGCGGGATTTCAAGAATAGCACGTGCCGGAGCGGGCCCGGGAGGGCGGTCCGGGAGGGGGCCGCTGCGCACTCCTTGGCACGCCTGGCGCGCAGAATCCTTGCGGCTCGGGCGATGCTCGCTGGCGCTGGGCGGGGCAGCGCTGGGCGCGCGGCGGCGGCGGGCCTGATCCGGGGTCAGGCCCCCGAGGCGGCGTGGGGCGCCGTCCGGCGGTGGAGGAGCGCCTCCATCGCGGCGCGGGCAGTGCGCGCCGCGCCGGCATCTCCGCTGATCTGCCACAGCGTCATGGCCCCCGCGATCAGCAGGAGCGTCTCGGCGGCGATCCGATCGGAATCGTCGGCCCCGGCGGCTCGGGCCAAGGTGCGAAGGGCGCTGAAGACGCTGGCCCCGTGGGCC
>CANJRL010000067.1 GCA_947476675.1 Phycisphaerales bacterium | reverse complement strand
GACGCTCATCGTTGAGCCCGGCGATGCCCACGAAGTCCTCGCGTTCCTCAAGAACGACCCCCGCTGCGCCTACGGCTTCCTCTCCGATGTGATCGGCGTTGACTATCTCAACTACCCGGCCGAGACCGGCGGCCGCTTCGCCGTCATCTACAACCTTTGCGCATACGCCAAGGACCTCCGCTTCTTCGTCAAGACATTTCTCAACCCCTCCCTGCCGACCGAAGGGATCGAGGAAGACCCGGCGCTCTGGCTCGACAGCGTCTGCGACCTCTGGCCTGGCGCCGAGTGGCCCGAGCGCGAAGTCTTCGACATGTTCGGCATCCGCTTCCGCAACCACCCCGACCTGCGCCGCATCCTCTTGTGGAAGGACTACCCGGCCCACCCGCTCCGCAAGGACTACCCGCTGCGCGGCCGCGGCGAGCGCGAGCGCTACAACGTCGTGGACCGCACCGACGCCTGAGCCGCGCCACCGGCAGGAGGCGCTCCGATCATGACCCGCAAAGACCGGGAATGCCACCCGGTTACTTCACCAGAACGCGCCACGCCACCGGAACCGCCAGCGCCGCCGCCGTGCTCTTGACCAGGGCCCCCAGCACGAACGGCGCTGTCGCCGCTGCGAAGGTCGTTCCTCGGAAGCCGACCGCCTCGCCCGCGAGCGAGATCCACGCGCCGCCGAGCAACAGCACGAGCGCATCGCCCACGAGGAACGCGGGGAGCGCCGTCCAGATCCGCCGCGCGGCGCCTCGGTCGCTCAGCCACCCGATGGCCGCCGCGGAGGCCAGAAACCCCGCGAGATAGCCGGCGGTCGGGCCGGCCAAGACCCCGGCGCCGGCGCCGCCCATGGCGAACACAGGGGCCCCCAGCGCTCCCGCCGCGAGATACGCCGCCACCGCCGCGACACCGCCCCGCAGGCCCAGCGTCGCCGCGACCAGCGCCACCGCGAAGGTCTGCAGCGTGATAGGCGCCGGCCAGAAGGGAATCGCGGCCTGGGCCGAGAGCGCGATGAAGGCGGCGCCGAGCAGCACCGCCGCCCCGCGCTGCGCCGGCGCCGCGCGGCCGCGCGTCAGCGCCGCAAGCAACGACAGGCGGGGAGGACTGGCGGAAACAGCGGTGAGGCCGGGCTGCGTCATGCGTCGAAGGGTCGGGCGACGGGTCCACCCTGTCAAGTTCCATCGCCGGGCAAGCCGGAGCCCCGGCCTATTCTCGCCGGTGCCCGCCTCCCCGCGCCAGCCCGAGTTCGCCCGCCCGGCGCCGTGGAGGCAGTGGGGGAGCGACATCGATCCCGCCGCCGTCGATCAGATGCGCGCCGCCGCGTCTCTCCCCGTCGCCCTGGCCGGCGCCCTGATGCCCGACGCCCACGTCGGCTTCGGCCTCCCCATCGGGGGCGTGCTCGCGACCGACAACGCCGTCATCCCCTATGCCGTGGGCGTCGATATCGCCTGCCGCATGCGCCTCACCGTGCTCGACATGCCGCCCGCCACGATCACGAGCGACGAAAGGCGGCTCGCCCGTGCCCTCGAACGCGAGACCCGCTTCGGTATCGGGGCCCACTTCGACGAACCGCGCCACCACGACGTGCTCGACCGCGATTGGTCAATCTCGCCCGTCACCAAGGGGCTCAAAGACAAGGCCCGCGCGCAACTCGGGACCTCCGGCTCGGGCAACCACTTCGTCGAATTCGGCACGCTCACTCTCGAGCAGCGCGACCTGGGGCTCGACCCCGGCGTGTATCTCGCCCTGCTCTCCCACTCGGGCTCCCGCGGCTCGGGCGCGGCGGTCGCCGACCACTACTCGAAACTCGCGATGGAACTCCACCCCGAACTCCCGAAAGACCAGCGACAACTCGCATGGCTCGACCTCGATTCCGACGAGGGCCGCGAGTACTGGGAAGCGATGGAACTCATGGGCGCCTACGCCGCCGCGAACCACGCCCTGATCCACCGCCACATCCTCGAGGCGCTGGGCGCTCAGGCCCTCGCGGCGGTCGAGAACCACCACAACTTCGCGTGGAAGGAGCGACACCCGATCGAAGGCCGCCAGCGCGAGGTCATCGTCCACCGCAAGGGCGCCACCCCCGCCGGCGAGGGCGTGCTCGGGGTCATCCCCGGCTCGATGGCCTCGCCGGGGTTCGTCGTCCGAGGCAGGGCGGGCGAGCATTCCCTGGCCTCCGCATCCCACGGCGCCGGCCGCAGAATGTCGCGCACCGCGGCCAAGAAGTCGTTCTCCTGGGAGGAGGTGCGCGCCCACATCCGCGACCGCGGCGTGACGCTCATCTCTGCCGGCCTCGACGAAGCCCCCTTTGCCTATAAGGACATCAGACGTGTCATGGAGGCCCAGCGGGATCTTGTCGACGTGGTCGCAAGGTTCGACCCTTGCCTGGTGAAGATGGCCCCCGACGGCGAAAAAGCCGAAGATTGAACGCCGGAGCGCGGGGAAACCGCCCTGCAGCCGCGGACGCCGCGGGCAATACCACATCGGCGACCGCGTTTGCCCGTGGTCGGGCCGATCAATCCAGCCGGAGACGCATCGCGTGGCTGACGGGACAATCGTGCGGACGACCTCTGACCGATGTCTCGCGCGTTCGCCGCGCGTGCGGCGCCGTCCGGCGCCTCGCTCCGGCCCGGGGTTCTCGCTGATCGAACTTCTGGTCGTGATCTCCATCATCGGGGTGATCCTCGGCATCACCCTCCCCATGCTCCCCCGGGCCTGGGATACGGCGCGGCGCTCGGCGTGCGCGGCATCGCTCCACGGCGTGGGCCAGGGCTTCCAGCTTTACCGCAACGACAACAACGACAAGTTCCCCAAGGCCCGCTACATGCCCCCGCCCTGGCTCTCCCGCGACCCCGACCCTCCAATCACCGAGGTGCTCAAGAAGTACATCGAGCCTGTCGGCGACGCGTACCGATGCCCCGGCGACCGCATCGTCCACGGCTACGAGTACACCGACGCGAACGGGCAGACCAGGACCTGCGGCTCCTCCTACACCTACGTCGTCTCCCTGAGCGGCAACGCCTACGAGCAGACCTTCTTCTTCCGGTTCCTCAAGCTCGGACCTTCGGACACCCCGGTCTCGTACGATTTCGATGGCGGCACCTTCGAAACCCAGACCGGTGATCAGGTCCAGGTCAAGTTCTTCCACGCGTCGCGCAATGTCCTCTTCGTCGACAGCCACGTCGGCCGCTACGGCGAGAACCCCTGACTCCGTCCCGACCCTCCCCAAAGGCCCCACCCATGCAGCACAACGTGTTCGATCTCGACGCGGAGATGGCCAAGACGGCACGCAAGCCCATCGACGCCTCCTGGTCGCCAAAGAAGAAGAAGATCGTCGCGGGCGTCTGTGCCGCGGTGACCGCGCTCGCGGTGAGTGGCGGCGCCTACGCCGCCTGGTCCATGCGCACGCCGGAACTTCCCGCCAACACCGCCGAAGCGATGGCGCTTCTCCAGTCGGGCAAGTTCTCCTCGCTCCCCGATGACCGCAAGGGACAGTACGCCGCGGAGATGGCCCGGCTCTTCCGCACGCTTCCGGAGGACGAGCGCCGCAAGATCATGGAGGACCCCAAGAACCGCGAGGAGATGCGCAAGGTCCGCGAAGAGATGATGGACGACTTCATGAAGCGCTACGCGCGAGGCGAGGCCGCCCCTTCGGAGATGCGCCCGCCCGAGGGCCGCCGACCCCCGGGCGATCGGCCCCAACTCACTGAGGAGGAGCGCCGCCAACGCATGGAAGATGCCCGCAATCGCATGACCCAGGCCTTCAAGAATTCCGTCAGCACCGGCAACGCCCAGGGCGGCGGGCTCCGGGGCGAATTCTTCAAGACCGCCGGGTTCGGCGGCGGTCGCGGCCCGGGCGGCGGCGGCGGCGGCGGCGGCGGGCGCCGCGGATAAGACACCACCTTCTGACCATCACTACCTCGACGCCCGCTCAGATCATCGTGCGAGCGCGGCCACCCGCAGCACCAGCGTTTCGCCGATCCGCGACAGCGCGCCGCGAGCGGTGACGCGGCCGCCGACGTACGGCAGCACCGCCTTGCCCAAGGGCCCGCCGTCGTCAGACGCCAGCACCACCAGAGCCGGCTTCCCGGTCTCCGGGTCGACCGCGGTCATCGCCGCCGGGATGCCCCCCGCGATGCACCGCGCCGCGCACGCCCGGTGCGCTCGGCCATGCCCGGGCTTCATCACCCCCAGGAAGCACTTGCTGTCCACGATCTCGCCGACGATCGTCGCCTCGCCCAGGGGCGCGACCTCGGGCATCACGAGCCCGGAAGGGGGGCGCGTCATAGCCGACACCGAGCGCTCGCCCGACTCCAGTTCCAGCATCGAGGTCGAGAGCCCCGGAGAGACGGCGGTCCCGCGCGCCGTGATCCACGCGCCCTCCCAGCGCCGCATCGCCTCTGCCCTGGCCCCCTCACGCTCGGCGTCGTTCGAGACGAGCACCGCCAGAGGCCCGCACGAATCCTCCGGAGCGAAGGCCCCGCACTTGCCCGCGTTCACCAGCAGGGTCACGCGCCAGGAGCCCGCCTGATGGCCGGGGGTGAGGAGCATCGGCACTGGCTTCGAGATGAACCTGCCCCACAGGTCGACGACCTTGTCATCGTCCCATCGTCCCGGCCCGGGGCTCCGCTGCGCCGCCGCCGCCAGGCCCGCCGCCCCGGCGCCGATCGCGAGCAGCGCCGCCGCCGCGGTTGCCGAGCGCCGCGCGATCCCCCGCGGCGCCTTCGGCAGGTACCCCACATAGAACTCGTCCGCCGCCGCGGCGCCCGACGAGGTGATCGGAGTCACCCTCGCCGGAGGGGTCGGCGTCCCCGGCGCCAGCGCCTCGGGATGCACCAGCACCCGGCCCGCCTCCACCTTGACGCGGTAGGTCGGGATCTTCTCCGTGAAAGGAGGGGGGGAGCACCCGTCGGCCGCGCGGTACTGCCACCCGTGCCAGGGGCACGTGACGCACCCGTCGACGACCTTGCCCTCGCCCAGAGGGCCGCCCTGATGCGCGCAGACGTTGCTGATCGCCGAGAGCCCGTCGTTCTCCCGGAAGATCGCCACGCGCGCCGCGCCGATCGTCGCGACCTTGGCCCGGTCCGGGGCGATCTCGCCAACGCCGCAGATGTCGAGGTATCCGTCTTCCCGTGGGGCGGGCCCGCGCTCATCGCGTCGAACCTCGCGCAGGCCCGCGGCCACGTGCAGCCCGCAGGTGATCAGCGTCCCGGCCAGGACCAGGCCCGAGATCACCGGGCTGGTCTCGCTCTGCATCGCCCCGAACGCCACGTGCGCGACCAGGGCCGCGTACGCCGCGTACACCAGCATGTGCAGCCGCTTCCACGCCTTCGCGCCGAGGTTGCGGAGCCAGAAGTCGTGGCTGGTCGCGGCCATCAGAAAGAGGATGGCCAGAGCCGCGATGCCGAACCATTCGAAGGGGAGGTCCGCGACGCCCCGCACACCGCCGGGCGCGGAGAGAAGCGACACCAGAGGGAATGTCTCGCCGAAGCCGTGGTAGTAGAGCGTGGCGAACGCCGCGTGCCCGAGACCAACCAGGAATGTCGTCACCCCGAGGTGACGGCGGTTGTAGAGCAGCGGGAGCAGCCGCCGATCCAGCCGCGCCAGCGGGCCTATCCACAGCGCCGCGTGCAGCAGCAGGATCGCGCACACGCCCAGGCCCCGGATCGCCGCCGCCTCCGGCCGGAAGTCCTCGGGCGCGGGGTGCGTCGCGAACGTCACGCCCACAAACGCCGCGATGAACACCATCACCGCGGCGAGGAGCGCGGCGTCATAGATCCGCTTGGACCGCGACCATCCCACCGCGCGGTACGAGACGCTCACGGCGTCGGCCCGCTCGGCGCCGGCCAGGAAGGCGCGGCGGTCTCATCCCGCCGCAACACCGCCGCCGCGACAACCACGGCGGGCAGCAGCAGCGACAGCGCCAGCCACGCCCACAGGTGCGCCCTCCGCTGGCCGCCCGTCAATGCCCGCCCTCCGGCCGCGGCTCGGGGCTCCGGCTCCATCGCACCAGAGCCCAGGGCCAAAGCGCCGCAAGCCCGGGCATGATGATCGCGCGGAACCCCACCCCCGCGCCTCGCGCCGCTGGATCCACCGCCGACACTCCCAGGGTGACAAACGCGATCGCAACCGCCACGCCGATCGCCGCATAAGCCAGCGAAGCCACCACGATCATCTCGACGACTGTCACGGGCCCAAGGCCTTTCGTCAGAGGCTCGCGGCGCAGCGACCACGCTCCCGGCTCGAAGGTTC
The DNA here is from genome assembly GCA_947476675.1 of Phycisphaerales bacterium. Lineage (GTDB taxonomy): Bacteria > Planctomycetota > Phycisphaerae > Phycisphaerales > UBA1924 > CANJRL01. Next base: position 8,248 of record CANJRL010000067.1, on the reverse strand, counting down.
CGATGCCGCTCGCCGCGGAGTGTCGCACCGGGGGTTCTCGGACACAACACCGCCCCGCCGCCCGGCGGTCGCGGCCAAGGCGGCCCGGGCCTCCGACACGTACACTGGAGGCCGAGGCCCCGTCCAGTCGGGGCCCGACCGATGCGTTCGCCGAGGGTCAGTGAGAACTCGGCGCCGGAGCCAAGGATGGTCCCCCGTCTGCTCGAGACGCCCGAAACGGAGCGCGCCGAGCGCCGCGCCGCCGCGGCCAAATCCCGCGCCCCGCTCGCGGCCATGACCGCGGTTTTCGTCGCCCTGCCGGTGTTCAACGAAGCCGCCGTCGTCGCCCGCGTCGTCGATGAGGTCGCCCGCTTCGCCGCCGAGCACCCCGAGTACCGCTTCCTGTTCGTCGACGACGGGTCGACCGACGGCACGCCCGATGTCGTCGCCTCGCGCATCCGGGATCTGGGCGTTCCCAGCCTCGACCTCTACCGCATGCGCAGCAACGGCGGGAAGGGCGAGGCGGTGCACGCCGCCTTCGCGCTCGCCAAGGCCGACGTGGTCCTCTTCACCGACGGCGACCTGGCGTATTCGCTCGACCACCTCCCCAGACTCGTCGACGCCCTCCGCAGCGCCGACGTGGCCATCGGCTCCCGCTCGCTGTGCGAAACCAACAACGAGCGCACCGCGCCGCTGCGCCGGGTCATGGGCTGGACCTTCAACCGCCTCGCCCGCGTCATCGTCGGCCTTCCCTACCGAGACACGCAGGCCGGGCTCAAGGGCTTCCGCGCCCCCGCCGCGGAGGCCATCTTCCGACGGCGACGCCTCACCGGCTTCGCGTTCGACGTCGAGCTCCTCGCCATCGCGCGGCGCCGGGGCCTGCGCATCGCCGAGATCCCCGCCAGCCCCTCGCTCGAGCACGCCTCCCAGCCATCCAACGTCCGCATGCTCCGCGACCCCGCGCGCATGTTCGCCGCCCTCCTCGCGGTCAGGCTCCACCGCGCGCTCGGCCGCTATGACTGACCTCGCGCTGCTCTCGCTCGACGTCGAGGAGTTCGACCTCCCCCTCGAGCGCGGCGCGCCGATCTCCGACGAGACGCAGTTCGAGACCTCACGCGCCGGGATGGACCGCCTCGAGGCCCTTCTCGCCGACCTCGCCATCCCCGCCACGCTCTTCACCACAGCGCGATTCGCGCTCCGCTATCCCGACCTCATGCGGCGCCTGGCCTCGCGACACGAGATCGCATCCCACGCGTTCAGCCATTCCGTCTTCGCGCCGGGCGATCTGTCCCGCTCCCGCGAGACGCTCGAAGCCGTTTGCGGCGTCCCGGTCAGCGGCTTCCGCCGCCCACGCATGCAGCACACCCCCGCCGCCGATCTCCGCGACGCCGGCTACCGCTACAACTCATCGATCAACCCCACCTGGGTGCCGGGCCGCTACAACCACCTCCGCGCCCCCCGCACGCCCACCATCGAAGACGGCGTCGTCCAGATCCCGGCCTCGGTCACGCCAACCCTGCGCATCCCGCTCTTCTGGCTCGCGTTCAAGAACCTGCCCCTCGCGCTGATGCGCTCGGCCGCGGCGGCCGTCCTCCGCCGCGACGCCGCCGTCAACCTCTATTTCCACCCATGGGAGTTCGCCGATCTGCGGCCCTTCGGGCTCCCACGGCACATCGCCGGGGTCGACGGAGCCCGCCTGCTCGATCGCCTCGCCGCATTCCTGGGATGGCTCCAGCCCCGCGCCGAGTTCGCAACCTTCGGCGTCCTCGAAGCCCGGGTGCGCCGGGGCGTCTAGCGAGTCTCATCGAGCGGGGACACCCCGCTCGTCCCCTCGCCCAGCCGCACCACCACCGTCTTGGGCTTCTCCGGCTCCGCGACCCGGAACAGCCGCGTCCCGGGCTGATCACCGGCGATGGCGCGGGCGGCCTCAAAGGCGACCTGTGCGGCGCCTCGGAGCATCGCCTGCGTCACCGCGACCAGCGCCGCGCCCCACGCGCTCTCCGCCGGAGCGCTCCAGAGCGGGCCGGCGGTTTCCCGCAATGCACCCATCATCGCCTCGCGAAAATCCGGGTAATGATCGTTCAGCACGCCATACGCCACGTGCCGGGCCCCGAGTTCGCGCAACGGCTCCTCGAGCATGTCCAGACGGTCGATGTTCCGCACGATCAGCGCCAGAGCCGCCGACAGGTGCTGCGCCTGCTTCGCGAGATTGACCTGAAACAACCCCCGGATCTCCGGGCGCGCCGCGAAGAGACGGGCGTAGAAACGATCGACAAGCACCCCCGCCCGCGGCGCGAGGGCCGCGTATGTCTCTCGCACGATGGCGGCGTGTTCTGGGCGCATCCGGGCTCCTGCGAATGACCGCCCCGAAGGGCGGCTCAAGGCTCATGCGTCATTCTCGGCATTCGCGGCTACTGCCGCGCCAGCCTTTTTCGCGTTTCCTTCCCGCGCCATCGATTGCCCCCGCCCTCTCCCGGTGGCACAATCGTTCCCGTCTCGTCCGGGCCGCCTCCGCTTTTCCTCCCCAACGCCGCCATGGGACAACCCGAATCCAACGACGTCACCATGCTCCTCCACGCCATCGGCGCGGGGAACAAGCACGCGGCCGAGCAGCTCCTCCCCCTCGTCTACGACGAACTCCGCCGGCTCGCCAAGGCCCGGATGGCCAACGAGCCGGCCGACCACACCCTCCAGCCCACGGCCCTCGTCCACGAAGCGTACATGCGCCTCCTCGGCCGCGCCGAGGCCGGGGCCGACCCCAACGCCGCCCGCAAGTGGGACGGCCGGGGCCACTTCTTCGGCGCCGCCGCCCAGGCCATGCGCCGCATCCTCGTCGAGCGGGCCCGCAACCAGGCACGGCTCAAGCGGGGGGGCGGGCGCGAGCGCCTCTCGCTCAGCGACGTCGCCCCCGCCGCCGATACGGGCCTCGATTCCGCCGATGTGCTGGCCCTCGACGAGGCCCTGGGACGCCTCGAGACGGAGAACCCTCGCCGAGCCCAGGTGGTCATGCTCCGCTACTTCGCCGGCCTTTCCGTCGAGGAAACCGCCGCCGCCATGGACCTCTCGCCCGCCACCATCAAGAACGAGTGGACCGTCGCCCGCGCCTGGCTCCACCGCGAGATGACCCGCGACGGCCCCGCCCCCAGCGCCGCCGGTCACCAGCCATGAGCCCCACGCTCGCGCAGCGCGCCGAAGAGATCTTTCTCGAACTTGTCGAGGCCCACCCCGCCAGCCGCGGCGCACTCCTGAGCGAGCGCTGCGGCGGAGACATCGCTCTGCGCGCCGAGGTCGAGTCCCTTCTCGGCCACCACGAAGGCATTCCCGACAACTTCCTCGATTCCCGCGCCCTCCGCCGCCTCGCCGACCAGGCCGACACCGCCACGCTCCCCCCCGGGACCCGGCTGGGCCGCTACACCATCACCGGCGTGGTCGGCGCCGGAGGCATGGGCGTCGTCTACCGCGCCGAGCAGGACAAGCCCCGCCGCACCGTCGCCATCAAGGTCATCCGTCGGCTCATCGGCGACGCCGGCACGCTGCGCCGCTTCGAAGCGGAGGCCGAAACCCTCGGCCGGCTCCACCACCCCGGCATCGCCCAGATCTTCGACGCCGGCGCCGCCGACTACGGCTTCGGACCCCAGCCCTTCATCGCCATGGAACTGGTCAGCGGCAAGCCGCTGCACGAGTTCGCCAGGGACGCCGGCCTGAGCATCCGCGAGCGCGTGGCCCTCACCGCCATGATCTGCGACGCCGTCGAGCACGCCCACCAGCGCGGGGTGATCCACCGGGACCTCAAGCCCGCCAACATCCTCGTCGAGGACGCGGCACAGGGCCCGCGGCCCAAGGTCCTCGACTTCGGCGTCGCCCGCGCCACCAACGCCGACATCCAGACCTCCACCCTCCGCACCAACGTCGGCCAACTCGTGGGAACGCTCGCCTACATGAGCCCGGAGCAGGTCGCCGCCGACCCCGCCGAGATCGACACCCGCACCGACGTCTTCTCGCTCGGCGTCATCCTCTATGAACTCCTCGCGGGACGCCCCCCTCTCGACCTCGCCGGCAAGCCCCTCCCCGAGGCCGCCCGCATCGTCCGCGACGAGGCCCCGCGCCCGCTCGCCTCGCTCAACCCCGCCCTCCGGGGCGACCTCTCCACTGTCGTCGCAAAGGCCCTCGAGAAGGACAAGGCCCGCCGCTACCGCTCCGCCGCCACGCTCGCAGATGACCTCCGCGCCTGGCTCGAAGGCAAGCCCGTCGCCGCCCAGGCCGATTCGGCGTGGTACGTCGCGCGCAAGGTCATGTGGCGCCACCGCGCGTGGGTCGCTGCGGCGTGCGTGTTCATCCTCGTGCTCGCGGCCTTCGCCGCATACGCCGCCGTCGAATCCGGCCGCAAGGGCCGGCTCGCGCGCTCCGAGCAGGCCTCGCGCCTCGCCGCCGAAGCCGCCCGCGACCTCGCCGAGGCCCACCGCGAGCGGGCCGACCGCGAAACCGAGAAGTTCCGACGCAGCCTCTACATCAGCAACATCGGCTTCGCCCAGGCGGCGTACCTCAACCACGACGTCGAACGCCTCGAGGCCCTTCTGGCGGATTGCCCGTCGGACCTGCGATCGTGGGAGTGGGACTACCTCTCGCGCGTCACCGACGACAGCGACACCACCACCCTCGCCTCCAGGCCGACGCCCTACCGCCTCGCCGCCGCGCCGAGCGCCGGATGCGCCGCGATGCCCGACACCGACGGCACGCTGCGCCTCTGGCGCCCCGGCCGCCCCGCGCCGCTCTGGTCGACGCCGCCGCAGACCGCCGTCCACGCGCTCTTCAGCCCCGACGCATCCCGTCTCGTCGCGACGTCCCCCGGATCGATCCGCTTCCTCGACCCGGACTCCGGCCAGGAATGCGAGCGCATGAGCGCCGACGGCATCGTCGCCCCCCTGGCCTTCTCGCCAGAAGGCCACGCGGTCGTGTTCGAGTTCTCCGGCCCTTCGGCCGTCCTCATGGACCTCCGCACCGGGGAGCGCCTCCTCCTCGGGCCCGTCAACGACCTCGCGACCTGCGCCGCCTTCTCGCCCGACGGCCGCCGCGTGCTCATCGGCGACGACGCCGGCGGCCTTCATCTCTTCGACACCGCGACCGCCGCCCCAATCGCCTCGCTCGAGGGCCATACCCGGCAGGTGCGCACCGTCGCTTTCTCACCCGACGGCCGCCGCTTCGCCAGCGGCAGCGGCGACGAGACCCTCCGAGTGTGGGACGCCGAATCCCTCCACACCATCTACACCGCGAGGCCTCACACCAACAAGGTCACCGCGCTCGACTGGAGCCCCGACGGCAGGCTGCTCGCCACCGGCTCCACCGACTCCACCATCCGCGTCCTCGACGCCGACACCGGCGAGCCGCTCAACACCCTCCACGGCCACCGCTTCACCGTCCTCGGCCTGCGATTCACCGCCGACTCCTCGGGCCTCATGTCCTCCGCCCGCGACGGGCTGGTGAAGTCCTGGTCGCGGCTCACCTCTCCCCGCACCCCGATCATCAGGGCCGGGCTCGGTTCCACCTCCGTCGCGATCTCGCCGGACGGCGCCATGCTCGCCGCCAACGGCGGCGACGGCCGCGTCCGCCGCTGGAGCCTCCCCAACCGCCGCCGCCTCGAAGACCTCACCACCGACGCCCAGGGCGTCTTCGATGTCGCGTTCTCTCCCACCGGCGACCTGCTCGCCGTCTCCCTGAGCAACGGCCGCCTGGAATTCTGGGATCCCGTCAACGCGACTCTCCTTCGTCGCGTCGAGGCTCACCGGGGCGAGGCCAAGAGGCTGTCGTTCTCGCCCGACGGCTCACGCCTCGCCTCCGGATCGGCCGACGGCCTCCGCATCTTCCGCGTCGCCGACGGAGCGGAACTCATGTTCTACCCCGCGCCCGGCAACCTCACCGTCTTCAACGCCGCCTGGTTTCCCGACGGCGCCTCCCTGCTCGTCGGCTGCGGCGACGGCGCCATCAGGCGACTCGACGCCGCAACCGGCGACCAACTCTCCGTTCACCGCGGCCACGACGCCGTCGTGTACTCCGTCGCCATCCTCGACGGAGGCAGGCGGGCCGCGTCGTGCAGCGAGGACGGGACCGTGCGCCTCTGGACCCTCGACGCGCCCCCCGACAGCGAGCCCATCGTCATGGCGGGCCATAAGGCCGCCGCCTATTGGATCGCCGTCCACCCGACCGGCAAGCGCATCGCAACCGGCGGCTTCGACAACACGGTGCGGCTGTGGGACCCGGAGACGGGCCGTCAGGTCCTCACACTCCAAGGCCACGTGATGTCCGTCGGGGGCTTGGCCTTCAGTCCCGACGGCAAAGTCCTGGCCTCCGCCAGCGATGACGGCTCGATCCGGCTCTGGGGAGCGGAGCGCTAGCACGAGCCCGCGATACCATCGCGAGTCGAGACGCCTCCCGGTGGGGTGGCAGAGTGGTCGAATGCGCCGGTCTTGAAAACCGGTAAATCCGTCAGGGTTTCAGGGGTTCGAATCCCCTCCCCACCGCTTAGGGTTTACCCTCACGCGTATTCTCGGGCCCAGTGTCTGGGCCGAAAAATGTGGGAATTCCCTTGTTTTCGGTTGCGCCTACGCCATAATGACGAGTCTGCCCTCCAGAATGGGGGCGGCCACCGACAGTGCTCTTCACGTGCGAGCACGGGTGGGTCTTGTGGGGGCGATGGGGCTCGAACCCATCGCCACAACTCGTAGGAGAGAATGTGATGAAGACAATGCTCGCTATCGTCGCCGTTGTGGCGGCCTCGTCCGTCGCGTCCGCCACCACCACGTACTACGGTGAGGACCTCACCCCCGGCGCCAACGTCGCCAACATGACCAACGCCAACGCCGCCCGCGCCTCGTTCCTCTCGCAGCTCGTCGGCGTCGGCACCGAGAACTTCGAGGGCTTCACCCCCGGCGGGTTCACCCCGCCGGCGCAGGGCATCAACTTCGGCGGCGCCGGCACCGCGACCCTCAACTCCACCTCCACCACGTTCATTCGAAACTCCCCGGGCGCCGGCCGCTTCGCCACCTCCGGCAGCCAGTACATCGAGACGCAGGCCGGCGCCGGCTTCAACGTCACCTTCTCCTCCGCCGTCGCCGCCTTCGGCTTCTACGGCACCGACATCGGCGACTTCGGCAACACCCTCATTCTTCGCTTTACCCGCACCGACAACACCACCTTCGACATCAACGTCGGCAACACGCTGAACATCGACGGCACCGGCCTGTTCTTCGGCGTCATCGCCTCGGCCGGCGACCAGTTCACGCGCGTTGACTTCCTCAACGAACCCGGCGGCGTTGACGTCTTCGGCTTCGACGACCTCACCGTCGGCTCGCTGCAGCAGGTCATCCCGCTGCCCTCCGCCGCCGGCTTGGGCTTCGTCGGCCTCGCCGGCCTGGCCGCTCGCCGTCGCGCCCGCTAAGCCTGGCGTCGACACCGGATCACACCACTGATTCCCCAGCCGCCCCGGCACGCCCGGGGCGGCTGTCGTTCGGTGGTTGTTTTGGTCAGCGCTCGGCTCTCGTGAAGTTTCGTTGAGACGTCTCCACGGCTCTTGGCGCCGGCCGCGTGTCATCGCATAATTTTGACAACATTCGGACTATCCACGCCCGGCGCTCACGTGACGCCGCGCACGGTTCCGCCCGCATCATCGTTGAGGAGACCCGTCATGAAGATCATGCTCGCCGCCGCCGCCCTCGTCGCGGCGTCGTCCGTCGCGTCCGCCCAGTTCACCGTGTACAGCAACGACTTCGCCGGCTGGGCCGCCGCCGCCGGCTCGTACGCCACCGAGACCTTCACCGGCAACGTGATCAACACCGGCGCCTTCACCATCGCCACCGGCACCGGCGCGATCAACAACGATCAGTTCGAGGACCGTCTCCGCTCGGGCGAGACCACCACCTTCACCTTCGGCTCGGCCATCACCGCGTTCGGCGGAAACTTCGACTTCAACCCGGGCGGCCCCGGCATCGGCCTCAACCTGTTCGCCAACGGCGTGCAGGTCGGCTCGATCCTCAACCCCAGCGGCACCGTCGCGTTCAACGGCTTCTGGGGCTTCACCTCCACGACCGCGTTCGATAGCGTGCAGCTCGTTGGCGATGGCCAGCCGGGCAACGCCGAGACGTACAACCTCGACAACGTGGTCTTCTCCGCCATCCCGCTGCCCTCCGCCGCCGGCCTGGGCTTCGTCGGCCTCGCCGGCCTGGCCGCTCGCCGTCGCGCCCGCTAAGCTCGGCCTCGGCCCCGGATCACCCCGCTG
>CANJRL010000066.1 GCA_947476675.1 Phycisphaerales bacterium | reverse complement strand
CCGCGACGCCGATCGCGTAGGAGAGCTGCACCTCGCACACGTCGGCGAGGTTCGCCGCGACGATGTTCTTGGCGATGTAGCGGGCCACGTACGCCGCCGAGCGATCGACCTTGGTCGGGTCCTTGCCGCTGAACGCCCCGCCGCCGTGGCGGCCGCGCCCGCCGTAGGTGTCGACGATGATCTTGCGCCCGGTCAGCCCGCAATCGCCGTGGGGCCCGCCGATCTCGAAGCGCCCGGTGGGGTTGACGTGCACGATCACCTTGTCATTCCACCACCGGCCCAGCACCGGCCGGATGATGTGCTCGACCACCTGCTTCTTGAGTTCGCCCTGGCGCTCGTTCCACGACGCGTCGTGCTGGGTCGAGAGCACCACCGTGTGCACCGCGACGGGCTGGCTGGTCGCGGAGTGGTCGGCGTACTCGACCGTCACCTGGCTCTTCGCGTCGGGCCGCAGGCCGGGGATGATCCCCTCGCGCCGCGCCTCCGCCTGGCGCTCGACCAGCCGGTGCGCGATCTGGATCGGCAGCGGCATCAGTTCCGGCGTCTCGCGGCAGGCGAACCCGAACATCATCCCCTGGTCCCCCGCCCCGTCCTTGTCCACGCCCATCGCGATGTCCGCCGACTGCTTCTTGATCGTCTGCAGCACCGCCATCGACTGGTAGTCGAAGGCCATCGCCGGATCGGTGTAGCCGATGCGGCCCACGGTCGCGCGCACCAGGTCGTCGATGTCCACCCACCCGTTCACCGTGATCTCGCCCGAGACCACCGCCATGCCCGTCGACACCAGCGTCTCGCACGCGACACGGGCCCGGGGGTCTTTGGCCAGCATCGCGTCCAGCACGGCGTCGCTGATCTGGTCGGCCACCTTGTCGGGGTGCCCCATCGAGACGGACTCGGACGTGAACAGTCGGCGGGCCATGATCGTCGCTCCAGAGGGCGGGGACGGCCGGACCACGCCGCCGAGCCCGCGGTGCTTTAGCCGTTCATCCGGATATACGGATGAAGCACGGCGCGAGGTGAGCGTACCCCGCCCGGCGGCCGCGGGCAAGACATCGGCACTCCGCCCTCTCCCCTCGCGGGCGAGGGTGGCGGCAAAGCCGCCGGGTGAGGGGGTGGCCCCGCCTCACCGGCCAGCGAAGGTGTGACGCGGGGATGCGCCGTCGTGGGCGCCGCCCGCATGCCCAGCAGAGACTGGGTATGCCACCCGGAACCCTTCGCCCTCGAGCGCCGGAACCGATCACTCTCCCGTCCTGAAACTCACCGCCACCGGGTCCAGAGGCCACCCGTCCTCGCTGCGGAACCCTGCCCGGTACACGCTGTTCAGCCCGAACGAATACTCCCTCCCCGGCTCCAGCGCGACGGGGAGCGTGAACGAGCGGCCGTCATCGCTGAACTCGAATCGCCCGGCGCTCTTCGGCATGCGGTCGGGATTCCCGACGATGGAAACCGACCCCCGCGCCATCGGCCGGTCGAACTCCACCACGATCGCCGCCGTCCCCGGGTCGACTCCCTTCGCCCCGTTCGCCGGGGCCATGCGCACCACCCTCGGCAGCATCGCCATGGACTGCCGCATCGTCGTCGCCTCGCGCTCGAAGAACTCCTCGATCCGCGGCATGAACTCATCGAGCGTCGGGTAGTCGCCTCGATTGCTCTCGTACTCGCCGAGCAAGTCGGCCAGCCGCCGGGTCCACAGGAACCCGCGCTGGATCTCGGCGGCGACCTGCCGGTCGTACTCCTCCTGCGTCCCGTGCCGCGCGAGGAACCGCGCCGAGCAGGCGCGGACCATCGATTCGTAGAGCATCGTGATCGCCGACCCATATGCCTGCGGCTTCATCAGCGCCTGGCGGAACGGATAGATCCGCTCGGCGGAGGGCAGCAGCGCCGCGCGGTGCTTGTCCACCAGGGGGTTGGTGTAGGTGTGCGAGAACTCGTGCACGATTAGCCCGACATCGCCGTCCCCGAACACCGGCACGCCGTCGGCGCCGAACGCGCTCGCACCGATCACCGGGCTGATCTCCGCCCTGCCGTCGGGGTAGCGCACGCTCACGCCGTAGTTCCCGCCGCCGTTGAGCAGGCCGATGACGGCGACGAAGTCCAGCCCCGGCGACACGCCGAAGAACCCGTCCATCCAGGCCCGGTAGGGCCGCTTCGCGATCTGCTCCGACAGGCCCGCCCCCGCCCGGGCGTAGTACGCCGCCTGCTCATCGAAGAACCCCGCGGCGTCGCTCTCGCGCACGAAATCGCGCAGCGCATTCAGGAATCGCTCCGCGTCCCGGGGCCTCCACCGCGCGTCGATCCTGGCCCGCTCGGCCGGGATCTTGAGCGCCGGATCGCGCCCGCTCGTCAGGTGCACCGCGAGGCTCATCACCGCGTCGAAACTCACCCCGCGCTCCTTGCGCAGGTCCTTCGCCACCCGAACGACCTCGTGGTCCTTGAACCGCCCGAAGCGCTCGTCCACCGCCCGGACATATGCCGCGCTCCCGTCCGCCGTGGTGTACTCCTCTGCCCCCGCCAGCCGGAAGACGATCGACATCAGTTCCACCGGCTCGCTCACGCGCACCGGGATGGGCTCTGACGCGAGGGCGCCGGCGCCCACCCAGAGCGCGACACCGATCCCGACGGCACGCGCGAACACGATCATGCGGCGGTTCTCCACAGCGTCATCCTCCCGCGCAGCGCGACGATCCGCGCAGGCTGCTTCGGAGAACCACGCCGCGCGATGCGCGCGCGGGGCACGACAAAAACAAAAATCGCCCGCAGACCCTGTGCAGCCGCGGACGATTCGCAGACCTGTGCCCGACTGTGGGAAACACCCGGGCGTCTGTGGCAGAAGCGGCCGGCATCGCCTTCCAGCGACACCGCCAATCTGATTCCGCATCGCCGGGGTGGTTGGTTCCACCCAGCGGCCCGGGACAGGCGAGGAAAGACGCGGCCTGCCCAGTTTGGTCGCGGCTTCCCCCTCGCCTGTCCTGAGCCGGTGGTTTCCGGCCCTCGAAATCGGTCGCACGGGGCTTGCGCCCCGCTCGGCCGGCCTTCCTCCCAAACCCGGAGGCGGCGCGGTCGGCGCTGCCTCCGAGTCTTTCTCGCCCATCCGGACAGCCGACGGGGGGTGGTCCCCGCCGGCCTTCTCCCTTCCTGACCGGTGTCTTCCAACACCGGCCCGATCTCTATCTCCCCACCGGACGGTGGCTTGTCACAGGTAAACAACCTCCGTGCCACACACCGAGAACCGCATCACGAGGCCGGAAATGCCGCTTCCCCGGTGCCGGCACTACAGATTTCTGATATATCACAATCGTTTCGACGGCCCGTCGTTGTTTGACCTGCGATCGCGATAGGGCATACTTCACCATGCTCCTGGCCTGCGATCCTCGTGGCATCGGTGTCGGCGTGCTCGCCGTTGACTCCCGGTGGGCTGTCCGGTGGAGCAACGCCGTCGCCGCGGACCGCTTGGGTGTGACGTCGGACGCCGCCGCCGGGACCGTGCTCGCCGACCGTTTGGAGGATGGGTCCGAGGTTGTCCGTCGCTTGGAGCGAGGGCTGGCGGAATCTGGCCAAGGCTTTGTCGCCGAGGCTCGGGTCCGCGCGGGCCCTGCGGGGGCCGAAACCGCCGTGGACCTGTGGGCGATGCGGGCCGGGCGCCGCGGCAGCGATGCGCCCGTCGCAGCACGCACGGAGGAGGGCGGTGACGCCTTCCTGGTCACAGTCGTCGACGCCGGGGCGCGGCTGGCGCTGCGCGCCGAACTGGTGCGCCTGCGCGACCAACTCGCGGAGGCCCAGAAGGCCCGCGAGCGCTTGGGCGAACTCAAGCGGGAACTCGCCAGCGCCGGGCCGGCGCCGACGATCGTCGGGGTCTCGATCGGCATCCGCCGCGCCCTCGACGCTGTGGAGCGCGTGGCGCCGACCGGCGCGACCGTGCTGATCCACGGCGAGACCGGCTCGGGCAAGGACCTGATCGCGCGGCTCATCCACGCCCGCTCCCCCCGGGCCGGGTCCGACTTCATCGCCGTCAACTGCGCCGCCCTGCCGGAAACGCTGATCGAGTCCGAACTCTTCGGCCACGAGCGCGGGGCCTTCACCGGCGCCGACCGCCAGCGCCTCGGCAAGTTCGAACTGGCCGACCAGGGCACGCTGTTCCTCGACGAGATCGCGGAACTCTCGCCGGCGGCCCAGGCGAAGCTGCTCCGCGTCCTGCAGAACGGCGCCTTCGAGAGAGTGGGGGGCTCGGAGACGATCACCGTCGATGTGCGCCTGGTCGCGGCGACGCACCGCGACCTGGCCCGGCAGGTGGAGCGCGGGCGCTTCCGCGAGGACCTGTTCTACCGGCTCAACGTGTTCCGCATCGATGTGCCCCCGCTCCGCGACCGGCGCGAGGACCTGCGACCCCTGATCGAGTTCCTGCACGCGCGGCACGCGCGGCGGATGGGCCGACCGGCGCTGCCCATCAGCGACCGCAGCCTGCGCCGGGTGCTGGCCTACCGGTGGCCGGGCAACATCCGGGAACTCGAGAACGCCGTCGAGAGGGCCACGCTGCTCGCCGACGGGCCGGAACTGGAGATCGAGTTGCCCGAGGCGCCGACCCCGGAGATGGGCGCCGACCGCCGCGGCGGGGGGGCGGGCGGGGCGTCCGTAGGGTCCGCCTCCAATCCCCGCGACGTGCTGCTCGATCTCACCGCGGAGCAGCTGGCCCGGATCCAGATCATGCACGCGCTGGAATCGACCGCGTATCGCGTGTTCGGCGAGGAAGGGGCGGCGGCGAAACTGGGCGTCAACCCCCAGACGCTGCTGAGCCGCATGGACAAGTTCGGGATCCCAAGGCCCCGCGCGGCGCGGCGGGCGGAGCGGGGAGAGTAGGGGTTCGCCGGGTCAGGCCCGCTTGGCTTCGGCCTCGCGCTGGATGACGCTCGCGGCCTCGCGCCCGTCCGACTGCGCATCGGAGAGCGCGGCGGCGCCGGTCGCCTCGCGGCTTCTGGTCTGCGCCACCATTTCTTCCGGCTCGGCCCTGGCCTCGTCGTTGGCCTTGGCCTCCGCCGCGTCGGCGACGGCCGCCGCGGTTTCCGCCGGGCTGTCGGCGAGGCCCAGTTGCACGAGGGGGTCGTCGGCGTGGAGTGCCTCCGGCTCGGGTCCGGCCGGTTCCTCGCTCTCGATGACCGGGCCTCTGGCCTCGTCCTTCTTGCGGGCCAGTTCCTGCATGTCGGTGACCGGGTCGTGCTCGCCGACGATCTCCTTGCCCAGGAGCTGCTCCATCACGTCCTCGAGGGTCACCAGCCCGACGAACGACCCGTACTCGTCGAGCACGATGAACATGTGCTGGCGCCCGGAGAGGAACTTCTGCAGCGCCTCGTCGGCCGGCACGTCGTCGCGGATGAAGCGCACGGGGCGCTTGAGGTCGCTCAGGGTCTTGCCCTGCAGGTTGCCCTCGTCGCGGACCAGCACGTCGAACACGTCGCGGCGGTGGACGATGCCCACCACCTCGTTGGGGTTGCTGTCCTTGACCAGGGGAAGGCGGCTGTGGGTCCAGTGCTCGCTGTGCTGCTCGATCATGGTCAGCGGCATCTTGTCGGGCAGGGCGAAGACCACGGTGCGGGGGGTCATGATCTCGCGCACCGGGACCGAGTCGAGCCGCAGGGCGCTGACGACGAGTTTGGCCTTGTCGGGCTCGAGTTCCCCGTGGCGTGCCGCGAGGCGCGTCATGGTGACCAGTTCGTGCTCGGTGGGGGCGACGACCTCGCGCTCCTTGACGATGGCCCTCGTGAGCCACTCGCAGACCAGCACGATGGGATAGACGAGGATGACCATCGCCTCCATGACCCAGGCGAGGCGCGGGGCGAGATAGTCGGCCTTGGCGACGCCAAGCGACTTCGGAACGATCTCGGTGCCCAGGAGCAGCACGATGGTGAACGCGGCGGTGAACACGCCCAGGAGGGTGCTGCCGTAGGTCTCGCCGATGATGGCGCCGCCGATCGCCGCGCCGGCGGTGTGGGTGATGGTGTTGATGGTCAGGATCGCCGCGATTGCGCGGTCGATGCGGCTTCGCAGTTTGGCGAGCAGGCGGGCGCCCGGGCGGCCCTCGTGGATCATCGCCGCGACCCGCACGTCCGACACCGAATACAGGGCCGCCTCGCACAGCGAGCAGATGAACGACCCGGCGAAACTAAGCAGGAGGGTGAGGGCGAGGTTGACCATAAGCGGGCGCCCCGGAAGGGCTCCGGGGCTCGGGCTCTGCCGGCCTGATTCCGAGCGGTGAGGTTGACAATGATAGGGACGCCCCAACCGACGGTCGAGGGGCGTCTGTATGGGTAATGGAAGGTGGACCCCGCTCCTAGCGGGCTGTGCGGGCGTCCGCGAGCAGAGCGTCCACGTCAGCGGCGGTGGTGTCGAACGAGCACATCAGTCGCGAGACGCCCCAGGCCGGGTCGCCGAAGCCGTAGTACCCGTGACCGGCGGCCTTGAGAGCCGCGTCGATATGGGGCGGCAGCCGCACGAACACCGCGTTGACGTCAACCGGGAAAACGGCGGCGACTTCGATGCCCCGCAGCCCCTCGGCAAGCCGGGCGGCCATCGCGTTGGCGTGGGCCGCGTGCCTCAGCCACGCGCCGGACTCGATGGTCGCGGCGAAGGGGGCGCTGACGAAGCGGTGCTTGCTGAGCAGGTGGCCGGCGCGCTTGCGCAGATAGGGGAAGTCGTGCGCCGCCTGGGCCCCGGCGCCCCGGGTCGGCCCGGGCTGATCAAAGAACACCACCGCCTCGCCCAGGGCCAGGCCGTTCTTCGTGCCGCCGAACGAGAGCGCATCCACCCCGGCGTCGGCGCTGAGCGCCCGCGCGGCGTTCGCGGCGTCGGAGGCCGAGGCCCGCGCGGGATCGATCCCCTTGGCGCTGAGCGATGCCGCCACCGCGTTGGCGAAGCGGGCCCCGTCGACGTGCAGGCGGTAGCCCAGGGCGTGGGCCTCGCGGGCGAGGGCCGCGGTCTGCTCGGGGGTGTACGCCTCGCCGAACTCGGTGGGGTTGGAGATGGTGAGGACGCCCGGCTGGGGCTGGTGGACATCGCCCCGCGTGGCGGCGCCGGCGCGGCGGATGTCGTCGGGGGTCAGCCTGCTCCCGCGCTGGAGCGCCTCGGTGTGGATGAGCGTCGTGCGGCACCCGGTGAACAGTTCGGGCGCGGTCGATTCGTCGTCGTTCCAGTGCGAGTGGGCGTGCCCGAGCACCCGCTGCCACGGCCTGGTCATGGCGGCGATGGCCAGGGTGTTGGCCGCGGTTCCCGTGCCGACGAAGAAGACGCGGGCGCTGTCGCCGAGGAGGGCCCGGAAGGCCGCGACGGCGCGGTCGGTTGCGCCGTCGCCGCCGTAGCCCATGGCGTGGTCGTCGCGTGCGGCGGCGAGCATGGCGTCGAGGGCTTCGGGGCAGACGCCGGCGTTGTTGTCGGAGCGGAAGGTGCGCACGGTTGGGGTCCGGACAGGCGGCTCAAAAAGACGTCCGGCCCCGGGTCTGAGGCCCGGGGCCGGTGGTCACCGAAGTGGAGCTGATCGGGATCGAACCGACGACCTCATCCATGCCATGGATGCGCTCTCCCAAACTGAGCTACAGCCCCAAGTTGTCCGAGCCCCGGAATCGTTCACCGGGAGTTACAAGGTTAAGCCAAAGGGGGCCAAGGTCAAGTGGATCCTCGAACGGCGGCAAAAAGATGGCAAACAGCGCGTCAATAGGCTAAAATTCGGAGCGGAAGGTGTCAATCGCCCTCGGAAGTGGGCTCTTCGGACCGTCGCCATCAAGTAGAGGCCGGAACGTGACGGACTATCCCTCTGATAGATCACCCGAACCTTGCGACCCCGCGCAGATGACGCTCGGTGAACGCGCCGACGAGCTCGTTCGCTGTGCGAAGCGGCACATGCATTCCGCCGTGCCGGGATATGTCTGGCGCGACGAAGTTGACGGTTACGTTTGCGAGCAGATTGCCCACGGCAAGAATGCGCGCTTGCCCAAGTCATGCCCTAAGGCGGACAAAGAACTAGAAGTCGAGCTCAAGCAGACTTCGGTTCATTGGGGAGATGATCAGAGGATCCACTCCGAGTTAATACGCTGGCTGTGCGCTACTCCGGCTGCGGGAGCGTTTGTACAGCATGGTGGTGTGCGGATCACCGGCGCTCACATTGTCGGCCGGATCGATCTCGGATTCGCAGAAGTTCCCTTCCCGTTGGAACTCAACCGCTGCAACATCGAAGAATCTGTCAGGTTACAATACTCCCGTGTTCGACGGATTGATTTCTCAGGAACCCATTGTCGCAATATAGAAGCCGGTGGTATCGAGGTGAACGGCGACGTGCTTCTGCGATACGGGTTCCGAGCGAGCAGAGGGGTTGATTTGTTAGGCGCCACAATCAACGGCGACCTCGTGTGCGCGGGCGGCGAGTTTGTGGGCGTTGCAAGCGATGACGGGGGGCCACGCTCCGTAAAGGCCCTTATTGCGGATCGGCTCGTAGTGCGAGGAAGCGTCTTTCTTACTCACCGCTTCTTCGCCTCTGGCGAGGTACGTCTTGTGGGCGCCCGCATTGGCGGGAATCTCGAATGTCAGGCTGGTACATTCAGCAGTTTTGACGCGGATGCCCAAATTGCGGAACATGCTCTGAACGGCGACGGCCTAGAGGTTAGGGGTGATGTATTCCTCCGTGACCAATTCTCTGCGCGTGGCGAGGTGCGTTTCTTAGGCGCAAAGATTCATGGTGACTTAGATTGTTCTGGCGGCACATTCAGGAATCCCCAAGCGACGCCCGCGATCCACGAGCCGCGGGCAATAGATTGCGAACGAGCGACAATCGGATGCTCCTTCCTTGCCGAGGACCCCTGCAAGTTTCAGGGATACGTTGGCCTGTCTCACATTACAATCGGAGCGGTGCTCCAGCTGGTGAGCAAAGGATTATTTGATGACTTGTCGACGCTCGACGTGCGAAATGCGCGCGTCGGAGTGTTCGAAGACGATGCCGCGGCATGGCCTGCTGTGGGTCGCCTTCGTGCCGAAGGTTTTCGTTACGACGCATTGCACGATAATTCCCCTCGGTCTGCGGCGGAACGGCTTGAATGGCTTACTCGCCTTTCTGACGACAGGTTTCAACCTCAGCCCTACACCCAGCTTGCCAACGTTCTGCGCACGCGCGGCGACCGATCGGGGGCGAAGGACGTACTCGTTGCCCGAGAATGGAGGGCGCTCGCTTTTGTTCCACGTTGGTATATCAGGCGCTCTTGGGGTTGGACCCGAGGGATTTTGCTTGGCTTCGGCTACAAACCATACAGAGCGATTTTTCCAATTGTCTTGCTGTGGCTGTGGAGCGGCACGGTGTTTCTCATAGCCAGCCGCGCCCACCTCATGGTCCCTACAGCGCGTGATGCGACGGCGGAGCGTATCACTGAAGTTAAGCCCACACCGGTTGCAACTTTATCAATCCCGCGTCTTATTGCGGCGCCTGAGACTTCAGCAACTGCTTCCGTAGCGAACGCGAGACCTATTGTGGCGCAGGAGTTACGCTGCGGATATCCAGACTTTTGGCCGTTCGTGTACTCCATCGATGCGATGACACCACTGCTCGATCTTCAGCAGGATCGCTACTACATTCCACGTTCAGACAACGCCCTGGGAAGCATTGTCTTGTGGTGGTTATGGGTGCATATCGTGCTTGGCTGGATTCTATTTACGCTGTTTCTGGCTGCGGTGACTGGTCTCGTCACCCCCGGCGACGGCTGACCCCTCTACTCCACCGGCCTCATCAGCGGAAACAGCACCGCGTCCCGGATCGTCCGCTGGTTGGTCAGCAGCATCATCAGCCGGTCCACGCCCAGGCCCATCCCCCCGGCCGGCGGCATGCCCACCTTCAGCGCCAGGATGAAGTCCTCGTCGAAGGTCCGGAAGGTGTTCTCCTCCTCGTCCAGCCCCGCGAGTTGCTCGCGGAACTTGGCCGCCTGCACGTCCGGGTCGTTCAGTTCCGTGTAGTGGGGGGCGATCTCCATGCCGCCGATGAACAGGTCGGCGCGGTCGGCGAGCGTGGGGTCGCCGGGGCGCGGGCGGGTGAGCGGGGAGATGGCCGAGGGGTAGCCGGTGATGAACGTCGGGCGCGAGGGGTCGACCGTCGGCTCGGCGACCTCCTCGAAGAGTTCGTTGACGATGAGCCAGTGGTCGAGGCCCTCGTGCTTCAGGCCGCGGGCCTTGGCCTCGGCCCTGGCGCGGGCGGCGTCGGTCATGGGGAAGCCCAGGGCGCGCTGGAACAGGTCGCCGTACTCGGCGCGGACGAAGGGCGAGCCGTAGTCGATCGCCAGATCGCCAAATGGGATCTTCAGCGGAATCGGCCCCTTGTGCTCCTGGCGATTCATTAACACGAAGTTGGGAGCGTCGTTCTTGTCTTTCAGGTGTCGAAGCACCCGCCAGATCTCGTCGGGGAGAGATTGAAAGAACTGATCTTGAAGCGTGTAGATGTGATCGAAGTAGTAGCGGTGGTTGTCAAACACTTCACCCAAGGTCTTGCCGAAGTGGTCGCCACCTGTAAAGCGAGGTCGACGTAGAGGGTTCTGCTCCTCTTCCTCTGCAATCTCCCGGGCCAGTTCGCGGATGAGGCCCTCGGTGAGCGCCATCATGGTGTGGACGTCGCCGAAGGCCTCGTAGGCCTCGAGCATGGTGAACTCGGGGTTGTGGTTGCGGTCGAGGCCCTCGTTGCGGAAGTTGCGGTTGATCTCGTAGACCCTGCGCATGCCGCCGACCAGGAGCCGCTTGAGATACAGCTCCGGGGCGATGCGCATGTAGAGGGTCATGTCCAGGGCGTTCATGTGGGTCTTGAACGGCCTGGCCGCGGCGCCGCCGGCCTGCACCTGGAGCATCGGCGTCTCAACCTCGAGGTAGCCGCGCTCGTCGAGCCACCGCCGCGCGCGCCGAACCAGCGCCGAGCGGCGGTGGAAGGCCCGCATGGTCTCCGGGTTGGCGTGCAGGTCGACGTAGCGGCGGCGGTAGCGCAGTTCCGGATCGGTGAGCCCGGCGTGCTTCTCGGGGGGCTGCTCCAGGCACTTGGCGCCCATCGAGACGCGCGAGGCCCACGCCGTGATCTCGCCGGTCCTGGTGCGCATGAGCCGCCCCTCGACCACGATCACGTCGCCCAGGTCGAGGGTCTTGGCGAGGCCGAAGGAGGCCTCGTCGGCGTCCTTCTGGCTGATGGCGGTCTGCAGGTCTCCGGTGTCGTCGCGGAGGTTGAGCCAGAGCAACTTGCCGTTGTCGCGGAGCAGCATGACCCGGCCGGCGACCTTCACGGTCGGCCTCGCGTCCACAAAGCCCGGCGGCGGCGCCTTCGCGGCCTCCTGGTGCGCCCTGTCCGCCGCCTCGTCGTAGCGACAGCGGGCCCCGGCGAGCGTCATCAGCCCGTCGACGCGCTCGCCGTAGGGAAGGAACCCGAGCGCGGCGGCGGCGTCGCGATTTGCGCGGCGCTGGGCCTCCAGCTCGTGGATCGGTTGGGGGGCTGTTTCCATCGAGGGGGCGATGGTACGGGGCGGAGTCGTCCGCGGCGGCGCCGCGCGGATGCTCGGGCAGACGCCCCGGTCAATGCTTGGGCCGCGCCGCTCCGGGCTTCGGCGTTGCCTTCTGTCTGGCGGCTGCCTTGCCGGATTCTCCGGCCGCCGGCGCGGGCGGCGCCGCCACGGGCGCGGGCGCCGGCGAGACCGGCGGGTAGGCGCCGTTGGTCTTCGCCGACACGGTGATCGCGCCGACGAGCTGGGCC
This sequence comes from Phycisphaerales bacterium, assembly GCA_947476675.1. Lineage (GTDB taxonomy): Bacteria > Planctomycetota > Phycisphaerae > Phycisphaerales > UBA1924 > CANJRL01. Next base: position 2,863 of record CANJRL010000066.1, on the reverse strand, counting down.
TCGCACAGAGGCGTGTTCGCGCCGGGGTTGTTCAGCATGTCGGCGAGGGTCTTGTTGGCGTAGACGTCGATGACCGCCTTGATCGCCGCGTCGGTGGTGCGGTGCAGGGGGCACAGGTTGGTCCCGTGCATGGGCAGGCCGAGCGGGCAGGTCTCGATGCGCTTGACCTCGGCCACCGCCGACACCACGTCGATCAGCCGGATCTGGTCGGGCGCCCGGGCGAGTTGGTAGCCGCCCCCCACGCCGCGACGCCCGGTGATCAGCCCCGCCGACGCCAGTTGCTGCAGCACCTTCGCGAGGTAATCCGGCGGGACGGAGGTGGCCCGTGCCAGGCCCGCGGCGGTGCGGCTCTCCTCGGGATTGATCGCCAGGCACGACATGGCACGCATCGCGTATTCGGAGGTTTGCGACAGCACGGGGGCGGGCTCCTCGACGGCATGAATGCGCCGGATCGATGATGAGATGCCCTTCATCATCCGCGCATTCCGGAGAAAATCAACCGAAATCGCCCGGTACACTCCGTTCCGTGAGCCACATCCGCGCACCAAGGCGTCTCGCGATCCTCACCGGGGGTGGGGATTGCCCCGGGCTCAACGCCGTCATCCGCGCCGTCGCCAAGTCGGCCATCCGCGGCCTGCACGCCGAGGTTCTCGGCGTCGAAGACGGGTTTCTCGGCCTCGTCTAGAACCGCGTGCGACACCTCACCGACGCCGACGTCTCCGGCGTCGTCGGCCTCGGCGGCACGCTGCTCGGCTCCTCGAACCGGTGCAATCCCCGAAAGTTTCACCCCTCCACCGGGGCCAACCACCACGACCACGTCTCGTCCCTGCTCCCGCCCGACGCTCCCATCGATGTCACCGACCGCTGCCTCGCCACCCTCCGCGCCCACCGCGTCGACACCCTCGTGGTCGTCGGGGGCGACGGCACCATGACCATCGCCGAGGACTTCGCCAAGCAGGGCGTCCGGGTCATCGGCGTGCCCAAGACCATCGACAACGACCTGCCCTGCACCGACCTGACCTTCGGCTTCCTCACCGCCGTCGCCACCGCCACCGACGCGCTCGACCGGGTGCACACCACCGGCAAGAGCCACCACCGCGCCATGGTGGTCGAAACCATGGGCCGCAACGCCGGGTGGCTGGCGCTGTTCGCGGGCGTCGCCTCGGGCGCCGACGTGATCCTGCTCCCCGAGATCCCGTTCAGCCTGGAGAGCGTGTGCGCCACCGTGGCCGAGAGGCAGCGGAGCCGCAAGGGCTACAGCATCCTCGCGGTCGCCGAGGGGGCCAAGCCCGTGGGCGGGATGCAGACTGTCGCCCGCTTCGACCCCGCGAGCCCCGACCCGGTGCGTCTGGGCGGCATCGGCGCCCTCCTCGGCAAGCAGATCGAGGACCGCACCGGCGTCGAGACCCGGATCACCGTGCTCGGCCACATCCAGAGGGGCGGCGCGCCCATCGCCGCCGACCGCGTGCTGGCCACCCAGTTCGGCGCCCACGCGGTGCAACTGCTGGAGGCGGGCGCCGCCTCCCGGCTGGTGGTCTGGCGCGAGGGCCGCGTCTCCGACGTCGCGCTCGCCGACGCCGCCGGCAAGCAGCGGCTCGTGCCTCTGGACGACCACCTGATCGCCGCGGCGAGGGAGATCGGGACGTCGTTCGGGGATTGAGCCGGGCTACCCGCCGATCGCCGCCATCACTCGGCGCAGCCGGTGGTCCAGCGTTCCTTCGTCTGGCGCCAGCACCGTGACGTGACCGAGTTTCCGACCGGCCCTTGCCCGCTTGCCGTAGAAGTGGGGGTGGGCATCCTCGACGGCCAGCACCGCCTCGATTGGGGGCGTGGCGCCGATGAGGTTCACCATCGCGCACGGGCCCACAGGCTCGGCCGAGGCCAAAGGCCATCCCATGATGGCCCGCAGGTGGTTCTCGAACTGGCTGGTGCGGGCGCCCTCGATCGTCCAGTGCCCGCTGTTGTGCACGCGGCAGGCGGTCTCGTTGGCGAGCAGCGCCGGCCCGCCGCGCTCATCGCGCACCTGGAAGAACTCGATGCAGCACACGCCGACATAGCCGAGCGACTCCATAAGGCGCGCGCAGGCCCCCTGCGCCTGGGTGGCAAGCGCATTGCGCTCGGGCGCAGCAGACGCCGTCGCCCCCACCCGCGAGAGCCGCAGGATCCCGCCCTCGTGCCGATTCTCGATCAGGGGAGAGAAGACTGTGGGGGATCGGCCGCTCGCGTCCGGCCTGCCGCGAACCCCGAGGATCGACACCTCGCGCTCGAACGGGACGAAGGCCTCGAGGATCAGGCCGGGGCCCCCAGGGTCGCTGGCGATGCCCAGTTCGGTCCACGCGCGGCCCACATCGGCGGGGGTGCGCAGCACCGCCTGGCCCTTGCCGTCGTACCCGAAGCGACGCGTCTTGAGCACCGCCGGAAGGCCGATGATCGACGCCGCGGTGTCGAGGTCGGCGCGGGAGTTGATCTCCGCCCACGCCGGCGTCGCGACCCCGAGCGAGTTGAGCAGCGTCTTCTCCGCCACCCGGTCCTGCGACGCCGCCAGCGCCGGCGCCGGGGGGAACAGCGGCGCGGCCCGCGCCACGACCTCGGCGGCGCGGGCCGGGACGTTCTCGAACTCGTAGGTAACCGCGGCGCAGCCCTCCGCGAAGCGGCGCAGCGCATCCTCATCGGCGAAGTCGCCCGCGAAGAAATCGGCGACCTGGGCGGCGGGCGGGGCGTCGCCGGAGGGATCGGGCGCGTCGAAGCACCGCACCCGAAGCCCGAGAGGCGCCGCTGCGAGCGCCAGCATGCGGCCGAGTTGCCCCGCGCCCAGCACGCCGACGATCGGGCTCATCGCCCCGCCCTCGGGCGAGCGGGCCTG
>CANJRL010000065.1 GCA_947476675.1 Phycisphaerales bacterium | reverse complement strand
GGTAGCCGCACCCGATGGCCTCGCCCATCGCCGGGCGGAGCAGTTTGCGCAGTTGCCCGATGTCGCGGTGGCACCGCGCCACGTTGCGCCGGGGGCTGACGCGCATCTCGAACTCGACGAAGCGTCCCAGTCCCGTCACATCGTCCAGGTGCACGCGAACATCGCCAGCGACCCACGTCGTGCGCTCCTTCTCGAGGATCAGCCACACCGGGGGCCGGGCGGCGCCGAAGCGGTCCGCAGCGGCAGCCTCGTTGTACACGCACACCATGGAGATGCGCGGCGTGACCCGGTTCGGCCTTGTGTAAAACAGCCACTCCGAGCCGGTCGCCGTCGCCGAACCTTCCGCCGTCAGGATGCGGCGAAGCAGGTGCGCGTCGGGCACGCGGAAGTGGGTGTCGGTGTGACGGACGGAGGCCACCCGCTCGGCCCCGGCCAGGCGCAGCGCATCCTCAGCGAGCGAGCAGTCCCGCAGTTCCGCCTTGAAATCGACCATCTGCATCGGCGTCAACCATGCCCGCGCCGGCGCGAGGGGCAAGCCCCGCGCCGTCGATAACCCGCCGATTGCGCTCCCAAGGCGGCGCTGTCCGAGCGTTGTTCGGGGATGCGCCGCCCCCGGCCGCTACAATCGCGTCGTGCGACCAGCCGTGACTTTCCAGGGGTTCGTGCTGTTGCTCCGCGTGATCCTCGCGGCCGCCGCGGCGTGGCTCGGGCCGGTGGCGGCCCCGGCGAGGCAGGCGGAATCGGTCGAACCGGCAAGGCCCCCGTCGCCCGCCTTCGCCGGCGAGATCGAGATCCTCGCGGACCAGTTCGGCGTTGGCGACGCCGTCCGGCCCGGGGAGTGGGCCGGCATCCGGCTCCGTGTGACCGACCGGCACGACAAGCCCCGGCCTGTCTCCATCCGCATCAGCCGCCCCGACCCCGACGGCGACACGCTGGTGGTTCAGCGCGATGTCACGCTCAACCCCGGCGCCGCCCAGACCGTGTGGATGTACCTGCCGCTCCCCTGGGCGGTCGACGCCGGCAGAACCTTCGCCGTGACCGCGGTCGACCTCAGCGAGGCCGGGGTTTCGAGCGATGCGGAAGCCCGCGGCATCTCGAAGCCTTCGGCATCCGGCCGCCTGCTCGGGCAATCATCGATCGCGGTCAGACGGGCGGTCCGCGCCGGCGATTCGCTCATCGGCGTCCTGGGGCGCGGGCCCGCCGCCAACCTCGTCGATTACGCGATCACCCTCACGCAGCCGGCCATCCCGCTGACGGCGAACGAACTGACCCAGGTCGTCACGGACCTCTCGCCGGCCTCCCTGCCCGACCGCTGGATGGGCCTCGCGCAGTACGAATCCATCGTCTGGCTCACCGGCGATCCCGGCGAACTCACCGACCGCCAGGCCCAGGCCCTCCGCGAGTGGGTGCAGCGGGGAGGGCGGCTCTTCATCGCCCTGCCCTCGGTCGGCCAGCAATGGACCGCGGCCCGGTCCAACCCCCTGTACGACATCCTGCCGCTGGTCTCGATCCGGCGCGAGGAGCGCGCCGACCTTGAGCCGTTCCGCCTGTTGCTCGCGCCGCGCGACACCTCGTCGTTCCCGAGGCGCAGCGCGGTGCACTTCATGACGCCGCTGGAGACGGCCCAGCCGGGGGAGGCGACGCCGGTGTTCCGGGGCCGCGACGGCGGGAACGTGGTCGTGCAGCGCGCGGTCGGCGTCGGGGCGGTGACGCTGGTCGGGTTCGACCTCGCGGACAGTCAGCTGGGGGCGCGCATCGACGCCGGGGCGTTCTGGCACCGGCTCATGGGCAAGCGGTTCGACGTCCGCACGCGCGAGGAGATCAACGACCTCCAGCAGAAGCGAGGCGTCTCCACGCTGCGCGCCGATCCCCGCTATCTCGACGGCGTCATCGCCGGCGAGGTCACGCGAACCGGCAAGGCGGCGGTGGGGGTGCTGCTCGGGCTCGCGGTGTTCGTCCTGTACCTGCTGCTCGCCGGGCCCCTGGGCTTCCGGCTCCTGCGGTGGCGGAAGTCCGAGAAGCGGGCGTGGCCGGCGTTCGCGGCGGTGGCGGCACTGTTCACGGTGGTCGCGTGGGGCGGCGCGACGGTCTCTCGCCCCCTCCGGCCCGATGTCCGCCACCTCACCTTCCTCGACCACGTCTACGGCCAGCCCCTGCAGAGGGCCCGGGTGTGGCTCGGCGCGCTCCTCCCGACTTATGGCGAGGTGACGCTGAGCGTGGGCGACCCGGACGACAGGTCCGCCGCCGATCGCCACGACGCCCTGGCCCCCTGGGAGAAGCCCGAGTCGGTGTTCAGCGCGCGGTTCCCCGACGCCAGGGCGTACCGCATGGCGGCCGCCTCGCCCTCTTCGCTGACCTTCCCCACGCGCTCGACGGTCAAGGAACTGCGCGCCGACTGGCTGGGCGGGCCGGCGTGGAAGATGCCCCAGCCCGAGGGCGGGCCTGTGCGGCTGGTCTCCACGGAGGACGCGATAAGGCTCGAAGGCCGGCTGGTGCACGGCATGCCGGGCCCGCTCCGCGACGTGAAGGTGCTGCTCGTGCGCGGCCAGACGCCGCTGCGCCCGTCGCGCTCGGACGGGGGGCCCCTGCTCGCCTCGGTCTCGGCGTGGACGCTGAGCGGGCCGTGGGCGCCCGGCGAGGCGCTGGACCTCGGGGATGTGTACAAGCAGCCGTCGTCGCTGGGCGACGCGTACCTCGGGCGGCTCGCGAGCACCTTCGCGAACACCGGCCCGCCGGGGCTCAACGCCGCCAACCAGGCGATATCGATCGCCATGAGCCAGGCGCCCGCGGCGTACGAGGCGCTGTGCTTCTTCGCGGCCCTGGCCCAGCCCGACTACCTCTCCAAAGGCGGGAACATCCTGACCCAGGTGCAGCGGCGCGACGCGCACGGACTGGACCTCTCGCCCTGGCTGGCGGCGCCGTGCGTCATCATCGTGGGGCGCATCGACGACGGGCCGTGCCCGGCGCCGATTCTCATCGACGGCGAGCGCCCCGCCGCCGCCGGGCGCACGATCGTGCGCTGGGTCTACCCGCTGGACGGCCGCCCCCCGGACTACCTGACCCCGGTCCGCTGAGCACACGGAGCCCACTCGGATGGCGATGATTGAGACCATCAACCTGACCAAGCGCTACGGCGAACTCATCGCCCTCAACAACCTCAACCTCACGGTGAACCAGGGCGACTGCTTCGGCTTCATCGGGCCCAACGGCGCGGGGAAGACCACCACCATCAAGATCCTCGCGACCCTGCTCAAGCCCTCCTCCGGCCAGGCGATGATCGACGGCAAGACCATCGGCTTCGAGAACCGGCTGATCCGCCCCGTCATCGGCTACGTCCCCGACTTCCTCGGCGCCTACGAGGACATGCAGGTCCAGGAGTACCTCGAGTTTTTCGCGGCGTGCTACGGCATCCACGGCGAGCAGCGCACCCGCGTCGTCGGCGATGTGCTCGAACTCACCGACCTCACGTACAAGGCCTCCGCCGGGGTCAACTCGCTCTCGCGCGGGATGAGCCAGCGCCTCTCCGTGGCGCGGGTGCTCCTCCACGACCCCAAGGTGCTGCTCATGGACGAGCCGGCGAGCGGGCTGGACCCCCGGGCCCGCGTCGAGATGCGGGAACTGATGAAGGAACTGCGCCGCATGGGCAAGACCATCATCATCTCGAGCCACATCCTGAGCGAACTGGCCGAGCTGTGCAACACCGTGGGCATCATCGAGCGAGGGGAACTGATCTTCAGCGGCGCCATCTCGGAGATCCTGGCCCGGACCCGCCTCGGGCGGACGATCCAGGTCCGCGTGACGGAGCGGACGGGCGACGCAGCCCACGTGCTCAGCGCCGCGCCGGGGGTGGCGAAGGTGGCGATCACCGAGAGCGACCACGGCCCCCAGATCAACCTCACCCTGGACGAGCAGCACGCGAGGGGCCTCGTGGACGTGTCGGACATCCCGAGCCGCCTGGTGAACGCGGGGTTCCGCGTGGCCCACTTCGCGGAGGAGAAGGCGGACCTGGAGACGGCGTTCATGCGGCTGACGAAGGGGCTGGTGAACTGACCCTCACTCGTCTTCGTCGGCGTCGTCGGGCGATGGCTCGCGGAGGGGGAACAGCGAGAGGCGAGGTCTTGCCGCCGGGAAGAAGGTCCGCGAGGTCTCGGGGAGAAGCATCGAGGCGGTGGCGAGCGCGGGAGGCGCGTTCTCCTCGCCTTGGCGGAAGTTGAACTTATGACCGGTCAGCGGGTCGGTTTGTTCATCGGAAGGCGCGGCGTCGGCGAGCGACGAGGGCCACCGTCCGTGCGCAGCGCGGTGAGCGCGAAGGCGGAGCGCGGCGATCGTCGCACGCCGCTCGAACAGCATGTTCGTCACCAGGAAGCGCCATGACCCCGAGATCGAGAGCGGGACGCCGCCCGGCTCGGTCAGCATGCTGTTTCCGGGCGCAACTTCCTCGATGCTCGGGACGGGCGCGGCCGGGTCCATGCGGCGAACCCACTCTGTCAGTCGAGCGTGGTGAGCCCGAAGTGCGGCCTCGCTCGACGCCCGGCGCGGCATCGCGAGGGCTCGGAGATTCCCGAGGCGCTCGCGGACGCTGGGCGGTTGCTGCTGGCCCGGCAAGCCAAACGGCGGGCTGTCCCAGTACTTCTCTGCCCGGTCGCGCACCCACGTCAGCGCGAGACCACCCGATGCGTACATCGTGTCGAGCGAGGCGAGCGTGTACTTCTGCTCGCCCTCCGCGATGTCTGCGAGCCATGACGCGTCGTGCTCCCCGGAGGCGAGCAGGCCGATCAGCGCGACCGCCGCTTCCTCGGGCATCTCGGTTTCGGTGGCGAGACGTCGGAGTTCGATGCAGACCGCGGTCCGGTACGAACCCCGCACCAATCCGGCAACGACAAGCGGGCACGATAATTCTGCGTCGGCGAGCCGCAGCATCGTTCGTGAGATCGCGACGACCCGGGGCCAGTCGCCGTTGTTGGCCGATTCGCGCATCGAGGGCAGCGCGGCGTAGAGGACGACGGACCTGCACGCGGCAGACGAGCTCGTCCAGAGGGCCTTTCCGAGGATGTCGGGGTCGAGGGGATCGAGGGCGTCGGGTGAGAAGCGGGCCTGATCGAGGCGTACAAGGGCCGCATCGATTGCGGGTCGGAGGCGAGCGAGCGTCTCCCTGCCCGGCGCCGCACTTGGATCGTCCCAGGCGCCGGCAAGCAGGTCTGAAAGCAAGGCGAAATCCATCCCCGGGGCCGGGTTCGCGGCGTGGAACGCGGCGGCGAGTTCGTCCCGGATGATGGGTATGAGCGCCGGAGAGGCGTCGCCGGGCTTGCGCCGGGAGGAGATGTAGATCGCGAGGTCGCGCATCGCTTCGCCGTGAGCGGGCTGTGCAAGGATGGCGGGCATTGCCAGAGCGGCAATCAGGACGGCGACGCCAACGGCGAGGAGGGCGTAGATCACAAGGGGCTTCCGTCGGATCATTGGCTGCATGCATCCGGTCGGCGGCGGTTCGGTACGATCGATGCCCCGCCGTCAGTTGTTGCGCGGGCCATACACCCCATCCTGGAGCAGTCCCAATGATGGTACTTCGCACACTCACGCTCGGATGCGCGACGATGCTCGCCGCCGTCGTCCCGTCGCTCGCCGCCGGCCCGCTCGCGTACCCCAAGACCGAGAGGGTCGACCAGGTCGACGACTACCACGGGACGAAGGTCGCCGACCCCTTCCGCTGGCTGGAGGAGGACGTGCGCACCAGCGACCGGGTCGCCAAGTGGGTCGAGGCGCAGAACAAGGTGTCCTTCGGCTACCTCGAGTCGATCCCCGAGCGGCAGGCGATCGTCAAGCGGCTCACCGACCTGTGGAACTACGAGCGCTACTCGGCCCCACGCAAGGTCGGCAAGCGCTACGTGTTCAGCAAGAACGACGGGCTGCAGAACCAGTCGGTGCTGTACGTCGCCGACGGCCTCACCGCCGAGCCGCGCGTGCTGCTCGACCCCAACTCGCTCTCGCCCGACGGCACGGTGGCGCTGGCCGGGACGGTGTTCACCGACGACGGGACGCTGATGGCCTACGGGCTGGCGGCGTCGGGCTCGGACTGGAACGACTGGAAGGTGCGCGACGTCGCGACCGGGCAGGACCTGCCCGACGTGGTGAAGTGGGTGAAGTTCTCCAGCGCGGCGTGGACGCTCGACAACAAGGGCTTCTTCTACTCGCGCTTCGATGAGAGCAAGGAGGGCGACAAGTTCGTCCAGTCCAACATCAACCAGAAGCTCTACTACCACCGCCTGGGCACGCCGCAGGCCGACGATGTGCTGGTCTACCAGCGCCCGGACCAGCCCAAGTGGGGCTTCAACGCGGAGGTGACCGAGGACGGGGCGTTCGTGATCATCCGGGTGTGGGAGGCGGGGACCAAGAACCTGGTGTTCTTCAAGCCGGTGAAGGACGACCTGACCGCCGCGCCCGTCGAACTGCTCAAGGAGTGGGAGGCGGAGTACGACTTCATCGGCAACGACGGGCCGGTGTTCTACTTCAAGACCGACCTGCAGGCCCCCCGGGGCCGCGTGGTCGCGATCGACACCCGCAAGCCGGGCAAGGACGCGTGGAAGACCATCGTTCCCGAGGCGAAGGAGACGCTCAGCGGCGTGGGCCTGGTCAACAACATGTTCGTCGCCTCGTACCTCAAGGACGCCACCACCGCGGTCAAGATCTACGCGCTCGACGGCAAGCCGGTCCGCGAGGTCGAGTTCCCCGGGCTGGGCACCGCGGGCGGGTTCGGCGGCAAGCGCGCCGACACCGAGACGTTCTACGCCTTCTCGACCTTCACCGCGCCACCGACCATCTTCCGCTACGACATGACCACCGGGAAGAGCACAGTCTTCCGCGAGAGCAAGGTCAGGTTCAACCCCGCCGACTACGAGACCAAACAGGTGTTCTACTCCTCGAAGGACGGCACGCGGGTGCCGATGTTCATCACCTCGAAGAAGGGGCTGAAACTCGACGGCAACAACCCCACGATGCTCTACGGCTACGGCGGCTTCAACATCTCCCTCACCCCCTCCTTCTCCCCGGCCAACCTCGCCTGGCTGGAGATGGGAGGCGTCTACGCCCTGCCCAACATCCGCGGCGGCGGGGAGTACGGCGAGGAGTGGCACCGCTCCGGAACCAGGCTCCAGAAGCAGAACGTCTTCGACGACTTCATCGCCGCCGGCGAGTGGCTCGTGGCCAACAACTACACCAAGCCCTCGCGGCTCGCGATCTCCGGAGGGTCCAACGGCGGCCTGCTGGTCGGCGCGTGCATGGTGCAGCGCCCCGACCTCTTCGGCGTGGCCTTCCCCGCGGTCGGCGTCATGGACATGCTCCGCTTCCACAAGTTCACGATCGGGAGGGCCTGGACGCAGGACTATGGCTCGTCGGACGACGCCGAGCAGTTCAAGGCCCTGCGGGCCTACTCGCCGTACCACCAGCTGCTCGACCGCGTCGGCAAGGGTGTGAAGTTCCCCGCGACCATGGTGACCACCGCCGACACCGACGACCGCGTCGTGCCCGGCCACTCCTTCAAGTTCGCCGCGGCGCTCCAGGAGGCCCAGGCGGGCGAGGCGCCGGTGATCATCCGCATCGAGACCAAGGCCGGCCACGGCGCCGGGAAGCCGACCTCCAAGATCATCGAGGAGGCGGCGGACCGCATCGCGTTCATGGCCAGGACCATGGGCGTGCAGGCCGGAAAGAACTGAGCCGGGACGCCGGCTGGCTAGCAAGACGATCACGCGCGGCAGGGAGGCGATCCCGGCCGCGTTTTTCATGTCGCGGAGGGGTGCTTCCGCGTCGTTCTTGACGGAGCAGGTCGGAGCGATACACTTGTTCGGTCGCGGTCCGGGGTCTGATGAACGGGCCGCCGACCTTGTTCTCGACTGGAGCGTGTCCGATGGTCTCATCCGACGACGACGACTCCGACGCGAGATGACAGGCGCCCGCGGGCCTTGAGGCCCTCCGAGGCCCGGGTCATCCGGGCCGGTGAGCGTCAAGAAAGCGTGAAGGCGGGCGGACGGCGCGGCTCTGCGGCTGCCGCCGGCCCCGAACCGACTACCGTTCCGACCATTTCGCAGGCCAGAGTTTGTCCGGCGCAGCGGGATCTCCGCGGGCGCCGGCCCCGAAGCACTCCCCCGCGGCGCTGCCGCGAACGCACCCCCCGAGCACCACCGCCATGTCCATGTTCTCCAGCGACCTGACGTACACCCGCAACTTCGGCATCTGCGCCCACATCGACGCGGGCAAGACGACCGTGTCGGAGCGCATCCTGTTCTATACGGGCAAGAACTACAAGCTGGGCGAGGTGCACGAGGGCACCGCGACGATGGACTTCCTGCAGGAGGAGCAGGAGCGCGGGATCACCATCCAGTCGGCCGCGACAACCTGCCCTTGGGAGAACAACGGGCAGATGTACAAGATGAACCTGATCGACACCCCCGGGCACGTGGACTTCACCATCGAGGTGGAGCGATCGCTGCGCGTGCTGGACGGGGCGGTGGCGGTGTTCGACGGGAAGGAGGGCGTGGAGGCGCAGTCGGAGACGGTGTGGCGCCAGGCCGACCGCTACCGCGTGCCGCGCATGTGCTTCATCAACAAGATGGACAAGGCCGGGGCGGACTTCGAGTTTTCCTACGGCTCGATCCTGAAGCGGCTGGGGGCCAACGCCATCGCCATCCAGATGCCGCTGGGCCAGGGCGCGACCCTGGAGGGCGTGATCGACCTGGTGACGATGCGGGCGTTCTACTTCGACGCCTCGGAACTGGGAGCCAAGATCACCGAGAAGGACATCCCGGACAACCTCAAGGCGTCGGCCAAGAAGTGGCACGACATGATGATCGAGAAGGTGGCCGAGCTCGACGACGCCCTGCTCGAGAAGTTCCTGAGCGGCGAGACGCCGACCGTTGCGGAGATCAAGGCGGCGCTGCGCAAGGGCACGGTCCAGCGCCGCTGCTACCCGGTGCTGTGCGGCGCCGCGCTGCGCAACGTGGGCGTGCAGATGCTGCTCGACGCGGTGGTCGACTACCTGCCCTCGCCCCCCGAGCGCGAGGAGGTGCAGGGGACCGACCCGAAGGACAAGGAAGTCCGGATGAGCCGCCCGCACTCGGCGTCGGCGCCCTTCTCCGGGCTGGTGTTCAAGGTGGTGTCGGACCAGCACGGCGACCTGACGTACGTGCGGGTGTACTCGGGCACGCTCAAGAAGGGCGACCGCGTGGTGAACCCGGGCAACGGCAAGCGCGAGGTGTGCTCGCGGCTGTTCGAGATGCACGCCCAGCACCGCAACCCCCTCGAGGAGACCTCGGCGGGGAACATCGTGGCGATCGTCGGCATCAAGGACTCGATCACCGGCGACACGCTGTGCGACCAGGACAAGCCGATCCTGCTCGAGCGCATGACCTTCCCCGAGCCGGTCATCTCGATGTCGATCGAGCCCAAGACCGCCGACGACAAGCAGAAGCTCGCCACGGCGCTGATGACCATCCGCCGCGAGGACCCCTCGTTCCGCAGCCACTTCGACGAGGAGACCGGCCAGACCATCATCGCGGGCATGGGCGAGCTCCACCTCGAGATCATCAAGAACAAGCTGGTCCGCGACATGAAGGTGAACGTCGACGTGGGCAAGCCCCGCGTCTCGTACCGCGAGGCGATCACCAAGAAGGCCGAGTACGTCCGCGGGAAGTTCGTCAAGCAGACCGGCGGCCGCGGCCAGTTCGGCGACTGCACCATCCACCTCGAGCCCTTCACCGCCGAGGAGGCTAAGGAGGCGGAACTCGACTTCACCGACAACTTCGCCTTCGAGAACAAGATCGCGCAGGGGCGCATCCCGAAGGAGTTCATCCCCTCGGTCGAGTACGGGGCGAGGCAGGCGGCGCTCTCGGGCGTCCTGGCCGGCTACCAGCTGATCAATCTCAAGGTGACGCTCGTCGACGGCTCGTACCACCCGGTCGACTCCTCGCAGGTGGCGTTCGAGCAGGCCGGGCGGCTGGCCCTGCACGAGGCCTGCGCCAAGGCCGGCATGACCCTGCTCGAGCCGATCATGAAGGTGGTGATCACGGTGCCGGACGAGTACTTCGGCAACATCACCGGCGACGTGTCGTCGAGGCGAGGGCTGATCGTCGACACCGAGGAGCGCGGGAACGTGCGCATCGTCACCACCGAGGTGCCGCTCTCGGAACTGTTCGGCTACACGACCTCGATCCGCTCGATGTCGCAGGGCCGCGCCTCGGCGTCGATGGAGCCCCTCGCCTACCGCCCCCTGCCCCCCAACATGGCCAAGGAAGTCATCACCGCCGGCGCGGGCCGCTGATCGGGGTCTGAACGTTCGTTCGCCCAGGCCCGCGGACCCGCGTCCGTGGGCCTTTGTTCATGGGCGTGGTTCGGGCGCAGCGCCGGTAGACTGGGCGGATGGTCCATCTGACCCGCATCTACACGAGGTTCGGCGACCAGGGAGAGTGCATGCTCGGCGACGGGTCGACCGTCTCGAAGACCTCCGCCAGGGTCGGGGCGTACGGCGCGGTCGACGAGGCCAACGCCGCGGTCGGGCTCGCGGTGTGCGAGGCCGAGGCGTTCGGCACGCCGGCGATGCACGCGATCGCCGAGGAACTGCGGGGCGTGCAGCAGGATCTCTTCGACGTCGGGGCCGACCTGTGCACGCCGATCGTCCCGCAGGAAAAGCCCGGGCAACGCCTCCGTGTCGCCGCGTCGCAGACGGACCGGCTGGAGGCGATGATCGACCGGCACAACGCGGGTCTGGCGGCGTTGCGTTCCTTCGTCCTGCCCGGGGGCACGCGCCTCGCCGCGGCGCTGCACCTGGCCCGGACCACCGCCCGCCGCGCCGAGCGCGAGGCGGTGATGCTGATGAACGCCGAGCCCGACGCCACCAATCGGGCGGCGCTGATCTACCTCAACCGGCTCTCGGACCTGCTGTTCGTGCTCTCGAGGGTGGCCAACGACCACGGGAAGGGCGATGTCCTGTGGACCCCGGGCGTGAACCGGGGAACCGCCTGACCCGCGGCGCAGGGGGGCGCCGGCCGGTAGGCTATCCCGAGAACGATGTCGTCGACGTTCACCAGTGATTTCCGGCAGGAGTTCGAGCAGGAGCGCGAGCGGTGGCTGCGGCGCCGGCTGCTGTGGTACTTCGGCGTCACCATCGCCCTCTCGGTCATCGCGATCGCCTCCGGGGCGGTTTCGCTGGCGCTGGTCGGCCCCCGGCCCGGCGTCAGCGCCGAAGCCTCCCGGCTGCTGTGGGTGAGCAGCGGGCTGAGCCTGCTCGCCTCGGCCTCCGGCCTCCTGGCGTACCTGTGGGCCATCCGCCGTGTCTACGCCGCGCGGCACCTCACCCGCGAGCAGGCCATCCGCCTGGTGGTATGGCTGTTCGTGATCAACGGCGCTCTGGGGCTCGCGTCGGTGATCGGCGGCTTCGAGGTCGGCAAGAAGATCGATCGCGGGCCTCAGCCGGCGCTGCGCGAGTCACCGCCCGCGGCCGCCGCCGACGAGGCCGGTTCCCCGCGCCCCGAGGAATCCTCCGGCGACCCCGATGAGACCGGGCTTCCCGGGCGCCGCGCGTCGTTCATGACCAAGCCGCAAGCGCTGGCGGCGGGGCTGGGCGGGCTGTTCGTCAGCCACTTCATCATGTGCCTTTTCCTGCCCCTCTCGCCGCGGGAATCGTTCCGGCCGATCGCGCCGTTGATCGCGATGAATCTGGGTGTCGCGGCGGTCTACTTCCCGGGGGTGGCGTGGTTCGTCGGGCTCTCGATGCTGTCCGTGCTCACCGGCGTTCCAGGCGCGGCGGTGTGCTACTGGCGCCAGAGCCGCTTCCAGGACAAGTTCCACTTCAAGGCCCTGCGCCGACGCTACGGGGAGATGCGGCAGGAACTCACCGACGCGAGGAAGATCCACGAGGCCCTCTTCGCCCAGCCCGTGCTCGAGGGGCCGGTCCGCATGGACTACCGCTACGAGCCGATGCGCCAGATCGGCGGTGACTACCTCTTCTCCAAGTTCTCACCCTCGCCCCACGGCCCTCTGCCCACGCTCAGCGTCGTGCTCATGGACGTCACGGGCCACGGCATCCCGGCCGCCCTCACCGTCAACCGCCTGCACGGGGAACTCGAGCGCCTCTTCGCCGAGCACCCCTCTGCGTCGCCCGGGTTCATCCTGCACGCGCTCAACCGGTACGTGCACCTCACCCTCGCGTCGCACTCGGTCTACGTCACCGCGCTGTGCGTCCGCGTGGACCCCAACGCGACCATCGGCCTCGACGGGCGATCCTGGCCGGGCGTCCTCGAGTGGGCCTCGGGCGGCCATCCCCCCGCGTTCCTGTGCGCCATCGACGGCACGATCCAGTCCCTCGACTCCACCGCCTTTGTGCTCGGGGCGTGCCACGGCGACGACTTCCAGTCCGACGAGCAGTGCGGCCCCTTCGGCGCCGGCGATCGGCTGATCATGTACACCGACGGAGCCATCGAGGCCCGCAACCGCGAGGGTCGCATGCTCCGCATCGAAGGCTTCCAGCGCGTGGTCGCCGGGCTGAAGCCGAGGGTGGGGCAAAGCCTCGCGCCCGAGATCGTGCAGGCGGTGGAGCAATTCCGCTACGGCCCCCCGGCGGACGACACCCTGGTGGTCGAGGTCAGCCGCCCGCTTCCGGGCTGATGAAGGCCCAGGTTCTGGGACCGCTCGCGCGGCTGTGCCGGTGGCGCGGCGCGTGACGGGGGCCGACCACCCGGGGGCGACGCGAGTTCTCGCGGCGCGGGCCGGCGGATCGCACACTTCCTGTGTGAGCCGCCATCGGCGCCGGCTTGTTGAGGCGCCCGTCACCGCACGGAAGGACATCGCCATGCGTCCCAAGGACTCCGCCTGCATCGCCGCCGCGATCGTCGCCGGGTTTGCCGCCGCCGCGCAGGCCGGTCAGCCCACGATCCAGGGGTGGATCACCGCTGACAATCACTACGCGCTCTACGCGAAGATCGACGGCGCGATCACGCTGATCGGCATGAACGAGTCCGGCCCGGGAGGCTCGAGCGGCACGTACAACTGGTCGCAGGCCGAGTCCTGGACGATCACCAACTCCACCGACATCTACATCGCCGGCTGGAGCGACAAGGCGGTGGCCCAGGGCCTCCTGGCGTCGTTCGTGGTCAACGGGTCGGCCCCCCTGAGGTCCGGCGACGCGGTGTGGAGCGTGATCGCGACCGGCGTCAACCTGGGCGACGGCTCGCCCGCGCCCGCCGCGGCGCAGGTCGACCAGTTCGTCACCGCCGCGAATCTGAACAGCCTGTGGGCCAAGCCCTACGTCGGCGGCGTCAACGGCGTCGCGCCCTGGGGGGGCATCGCGAACATCGACGCTCAGGCGCGGTGGATGTGGGCCGCCCCGACCGAAGCCCGCTCCGACACCATCGACGGAGGCGCCAACTTCGACGAGTACCTGATCTTCCACGCCTCGCTGGCCCAGGTGATCCCCTCCGCCCCGACCGCCGCGGCGCTGGTGCTGGTCGCCGCAGTCGGCCGCCGCCGACGCTGACCCGGGCCGCCGCTATCGTCGTGGCATGAGCGCCCCTCGGCCCTTGATGCTGACGACCTGGTCCTTCGGCCCCACCGGGAACGACGCCGCCTTCCCCGCTCTGATGCGCGGGGGCGACGCTCTCGACGGGGTGGTGCACGCCGCCACGGTGATCGAGGCCGACCCGACGATCGATTCGGTCGGCGTCGGCGGGCTCCCGGACTACGACGGGCGGGTCTCGCTCGACGCCTGCGTGATGACCGACCCGAATCGCGCCGGCGCGGTCGCGTTCATCCGGCACTACGCCAACCCCACGCAGATCGCGCGCCGGGTGATGGAGAAGACCATCCACGTGACCCTGGTCGGCGACGGCGCCGAGGACTTCGCCGGCCGCGAGGGCTTCGCAAGGGCCGAACTCCTCACCCAGGACGCCAGGCGGGTGTGGGAGGCGTGGCGGAACGACCCGAGCGGCATCGACCGCGACAAGTACAAGGGCTGGATCCCGCCCCGCAACGTGGAAGAACTCCGCGGCTCGTTCGTCGCCCCCGGAGCGGGCGCCCCCGGCAACGCGGCCTCGGCGAAGCGCTTTCCCGAGCCGCACCACGACACCGTCGGCATCCTGGCGATGGATTCGCGGGGCCGCCTCGCCGGCGCCTGCTCCACCTCCGGCATGGCCTTCAAGGTCCCGGGCCGGGTCGGCGATTCGCCGATCATCGGGCAGGGCCTGTACGTCGATCAGGAGGCGGGCGCCGCGTGCGCCACGGGCACCGGCGAGATCATCACCGGCGTCTGCGGCTCGTTCCTGATCGTGGAACTCATGCGCCGGGGCGCCCCGCCGGTGGACGCCGTGCGCGAGACGCTGGAGCGCGTCCGCAAGCGCTTCACCCTGCTCGAAGACCATCAAACCGCGTTCTGCGCCCTCGACCGGCACGGCCGATGGGCCAGCGGAGCCCTGCGGCCCGGCTTCCGCCACACGATCACGGATGACGCCGGCAGCCGCGTTGAGGATCCCACCTTCGTCCTGCTGCCGTGACGATCGCAAGTGGTTGCGGGGCTTACCGTTGCGCGGCGAGGTGCGGGCGGGTTGTGCAGCCGCACCCTTGCGGGCCGTCGATCCGCGAGCGATAGTCCGGCGCGTCCATTGCTCGACCAACGTTCTCGGGAGGCGTCGCCAATGCTGCTCGTTCGTCCACGCGTGTTCCTCGTGCCCGCCGCGCTGATGCTCGCCCTCTTCGCCGGGTGC